>JARGFI010000019.1 GCA_029210745.1 Desulfuromonadales bacterium | reverse complement strand
CTGACTGATCGAAGTCCCGTCAAAACTTCAAAGGGATGAGTCCGTCTAAAATCGTCGATCGTGCCCGAAATTTACCCTATTGTTTACGGGTGACCGCAGTCGATCTCTCTTTCTACATTTGCTGGCCATGCCGTTGAGTGTGCTGCTCAAAAAAACGACTAAATGGGACAGGCTCTATTTATTCGCGAGTTGATTGAAAGCGCGAAGCAGGCGGAACCGGATAAAGTGAATTTCATCACTTATCCGTGGAGCAGTAACCTGTCACCCGCTGACCGTCCACGGTTGAAAATTGCCGCCTACCGTTATTTTCCGGCCTGGGACTGGATCATCGCAGTCAGCGGCTATCTCGATGAAACCTACGATGATCTTGCCTTTGAGGAACGCGCCTTCGCCAAACTGAAAGAGCAGATCAAGAGCAAACAGGTCGGCAAAACCGGTTATATCTATGCCATGACCACCGACGGGACCTTTACCATCCATCCGGAAAATGAAGGCCAGAATTTCATCGATGCGCGTGACTCATCAGGCAATTATTTCATTCGCGAGATGTGTGAAAAGAAAAACGGCTGGATTCGCTACCCGTGGAAGAACGATGTTGACCCCCGCCCGCGGATGAAAATTGCTCGCTACCGTTATGTCGAAACGCTGAACTGGATCGTGGCCGTCGGTTCCTACGAAGACGAGTTCTACGATGCCGCAAACCGCATTAAGGGGCGCAGTTTCATCAGCATGCTGATCCTGACCATCCTCATGACCTGCCTCTTTGTGCCGCTGGTTATCTGGGCCACCCGGCTGCTGACGCGACCGGTCGCGCGCATGATGGAGGCGATTCGCCAGGTCAAGTCAGGCAACTTTGCCGTCCGTGTCTCTGCAACGCGTCAGGATGAACTGGGTGAAATGGCCCAGGCGTTCAATCGTATGATCGGTATGATCGACAACAATCGTGAAATCGAAATGAAACTGGCACATCAGGAAAAGATGGCTTCCCTCGGCGTCTTGTCGAGTGGCGTGGCCCACGAAATCAACAACCCGCTGGGAGTGATTCTGGGCTATGCCGCTTATCTGGAAAACAAACTGGAGACCGATTCCCCTTACTACAACTACGTTCACGAAATCAAACGCGAAAGCAAGCGCTGTAAAAAAATCGTTCAGGATCTGCTCAGTTATGCCCGCATGCCTAAACCGACACTGCGTGAGGAGGATGTCAACGACCTCCTCCGCCAGATCACAGCTTTCGCGGCCAATCATACCGAGTTGCGCTCGGTCAATTTCAAGGTCGATCTGGATGAAACGCTCCCCCCCCTGGCGATCGACGGTGATCTCTTCCGCCAGATCACGATCAACCTTATTCTTAACGCCGGCAACGCCATGGAAGGACACGGTCTGTTGACGATCCGCACCAGTCGCGAAGAGCAGACGTTGCTGCTTGAGGTCAGCGACACCGGATGCGGGATTCCAGCGGAGCATCTGGACAATATCTTTGAGCCCTTTTTCACCACACGTGAACAGGGGACGGGGCTCGGTCTGGCGATCACCAAACAGATTGTCGACATGCATCATGGATCGATTGAAGTCAGCAGTGTTCCCGGAAAAGGGACGACGTTTCGGATCAGGCTACCGCTGATTCAGGAGGAATCTTTGTGACTGGAAAACGCATTCTGTTAATCGACAACGAGGAAGGGCTGTGTCGGATGATGACCGCAATCCTCGAAGATCAACGCTATGAGGTTACCGCTTTTACTGACCCGGTCGCGGCCATGCGGCGTTTTTCCCCTGCCGACTGGGATGTCGTCGTGACCGACATCAAAATGCCGGGGATGGACGGGCTTGAAGTTCTGCAACACGTCAAGGACAAGGCACCGTTGCTCCCGGTGATTATCATTACCGCGTTTGCCACCGTGGACATGTCGATTCAGGCGCTCCGCAAGGGTGCCTATGACATGCTGACCAAGCCGTTTGAGCCTGAAGAACTGCTTTACCGCGTCAAAAACGCGCTGAAAACCAACGAATTACTGGTTGAAAACCACCATCTGCACCAGGAATTGACCGGTCGTTTCAAATTTGATCGCATTATCGGCAATTCGGCAGCGTTGCGCGAGCTGCTGCTCAAGGTTGAAAAGATCGCCGTTCGCGACACATCGGTGTTGATTACCGGCGAATCGGGGAGTGGCAAGGAACTGATTGCCCAGGCGATTCATTATAATTCGACGCGTCACGACAAGCGGTTTGTCGCCATCAATTGCGGCGCGCTCCCTGAATCGGTCCTTGAAAGCGAGCTGTTCGGCTCACGCAAGGGAGCTTTTACCGGGGCCACGGAAAATCGCAAGGGGCTTCTCGAAGAAGCTGATGGCGGCACCCTGTTTCTCGACGAAGTAGGCAACCTGCCGCTGACTGTCCAGAAAACCTTGCTGCGTTTTCTGCAGGAACAGGAGTTTATGCGCA
This sequence comes from Desulfuromonadales bacterium, assembly GCA_029210745.1. Taxonomy (GTDB): domain Bacteria; phylum Desulfobacterota; class Desulfuromonadia; order Desulfuromonadales; family JAHYIW01; genus JAHYIW01. Next base: position 48,037 of record JARGFI010000019.1, on the reverse strand, counting down.
TCGGTGACACCAGGCCGACCCGAGTCGATGTGCGTCTGATCACCGCAACCAATGCGGACCTGAGTGAAGACGTCAGTCGCGGGACGTTTCGCGAGGACCTTTTCTATCGCATCAATGTCATCAAACTCCGCTTGCCGCCGCTGCGCGAACGGCGCGAGGATATCCCGATACTGGTCACCCATTTCATCCGTACCTGCAACGAAAAGTTTGCCACCACCTTTCAGGGCATTACCCCCGAAGCGTTGCGTGTGTTGACCACGCATGACTGGCCGGGGAACATCCGTCAACTGGCGAACGTCATTGAAGCCTGCCTGACGATTGAAACGGGATCGCATATCAGCCTCTCCACCTTGAATCAGATCATGGAAATACCGCATGAACAGGGGGAACCCAGCAGCAGTGGAGCCGGTTACACCTCGTCACTGGCACGTTTCGAGATTGACTACCTCTGCGGGCTGCTACGTCGCACTGAAGGGAATGTTGAAGAAGCCGCCAAACTCGCCGGGATGAATATGGCGACCATTTATCGTAAAATGAAGAAATACGGAATTACCAAGGAATCGGTCACCTGATTCCCTTTTCGCGGATGCGCAAATCGTATTTACCAATGATTTGCGCATCCGCGAAAAGAGCTCTGCCAGCGCATTCCGCAACTTTTTACCTCTGCAACATAACTCACCGATATTACATTAAAAATATTTTCAGCATGACGCCAGCGATTCTGGAACAGCCTTTGCTCAATAGAGTGCTGACAGCAGATATTAACTTCACTGAAAACGGAGTGCGTGATGACGAAAAAATCCAGTCACTGTCCATTCTACGGCGTTGATGAAGACATTTGTGATGTTGGTTGCGGTTATATCTCTCCGTCCGATGTATCGCGTATCGTGACTCTTTGCTTCGGTTGTCACACCGCCTGTAATAAATATGGCGAATTGCTCGATCGCAACAATGTTTCACGGCGCGGACATTTCCCACCACCAGCAGCAAATGAAAAAACCGGCCACCATGCAGATACCGGCTTTACCCGCCACAGCATGCTCGGCTTCGGCAGTGTTACCTTGGCCATCGGCCTGATGTTACTCAATGTTGCACCGCCCTTCTGGCCGTGGTTACTGCTCCTCGGCCTCGGTGCGGCCGCTACCCTGACGATTCAGGGGTTCCGGGGGCGCAGTGGCAACCTGGCACTGGTCGCCGCCCTGCAAATTCCGGCAGCAATTTTCTTTCTGACCATTATAAGCCTGCTGGCACTCCCCAGATATAGCTTGTTGTCCCCCCCCTCGCCAACCGCTGCGATCGTCTTCTGCATCCTTTGGATCATTTACGCTATTCTCGCGCATTCTTATCTGCAACGGACAGGGGTCCCGGCATACGGTCTGCCGGCAACGATTATTCTCTGTGCCCTTGGCACACTACTGTTCATCATCAATCCAGCGTCCGCACCAACAATTGCAACAGGGCTCGGACTGGCCGTGGTCGGCGGGATCTATCTGGCAACCGCCTTTGCTGACAATGTCGTTGCATGGCATCCCGCCAGCAGAGTCCTGCTCAAAACCCGGCTGTAATTTATCCGCCGCCTGCCCGGTGGATCGTGGCTTGACAGTTTAGCGGCAAACAGTTAGATTAAACGTGATGTTACGACGCATGAGTCACTGTCAAAACAACCAAACGGAGATTGGACCAAGGTGGGAATCAGTCGTCAAATGACACTTCTGGGATTCTGCGGAATGGGCCTTTATGGGTTGCTGTTGAGCCAGGGGCACGTTTCTCCCGAGCTTTTGCCGCAGTTTTCCATTACCGCCCTGCTGTTTTGTTTTTCGGGACGTATTATGGAAAAACTTTCCGTGCCTACGGAAAAAAGCGAAGTTACCGAGGATGATCAGGACCGGATTACTGATTCAGACTGGTTGCACCTGACCAACATCATTAACTGGATTTTCGCTCTTGCCCTGGTTTATGCCCTTGTTATCTTTGTCCTCATGCCCACCGGCATGTCTTCCGCCGAGATGTTTGACTACTTCTTCGGCTCTTCAGAAAAACTCAAATTTGGTCCGGCACCCTGATTGACACAATTCAGTCCATCCTTCACCGTTATGCTGCCACGTATAAAACTTCAGACGAAAAATTCAAAAAAGGCCGGACATCACTGTCCGGCCTTTTTAAATAATCCTCAGCATGGACTTTCCGGAGGCTGATTATACCAGAAAACGGCCCTGACTCCGGGAACGATTAACAAGGATTGTCTGATCAATCACTTCACCGCAAGAGGGGCAACGCCAGGCATCGTAGGTACGCACAAAGTCATAAAATTTTTCAGCATACATCTTGCCTTTACATCTGGGACATTTCATCACGCAATCCCCTTTCCAGATTAACTGACAATTAAAACAACTCTCTCCGTCTGTATGTTTTTCAGATAAATACACTTGTCGTGCCAACCGCTCGTGCCTTTACCCTGAAAATATAATATTTTTAGTTATAATTATAAATATCCACTTAACATCAGATAGTTACAATAACTTCCCGGTTATTGAAAATATCCCTTCCAGCGAGCGATCAGTGCGTTGCCGACCCCTTTTACACGTTTCAGTCCCTCGATTGAAACGAAATCGCCATTTTCATGACGGTCACGGATGATCCGTGTGGCCATTTTTTCTCCAATCCCTGACAATTGTTCCCAATCTTCCTTTTTCATGCGATCCGGATGCAGTGGTATGCCCAGCGACATGCGCTGAGCGGCAGGCATCCATGCAACCTTAAAACCCGCAACTTCGCCGTTTTTAAGGACGACGGACAAGATTTGTCCACTCTCTAAACGGGTTGAATCTGCGAAATTTCCTCCCGCACCCTGAGGCACAACCATGCCCGCCATTTTTATGACGTCTTGCGCGGTGGTTTCGTCATTATATTGGCGAACAATTCGTGCGCGAAAACCGTCACCATGTGCGATCCAGATTTTATTATCAACAGAGAGTGGAACGGCCGGGAACACACGTGAATCACGCAGTGTGGCCCGACCGAAAGTAAATGCATAGAGGATAAGAGCGACAACGGTCAGCAGCAGGGGGCCGCGAGAGGGTGTGTTAATCGTTTTGATCCTTGACCAGTTTGTAGAGCAGGGCATCGACCAATGCTCGATATGACGCGTCGATAATGTTATCACTGACGCCAACAGTCCCCCAGCGCGTGAGGCTGTCTCCAGATTCAATCAACACCCGAGTCATCGATGCAGTCCCCTCGCCGGCCGGAAGGACGCGAACCTTGTAATCGAACAGTTTGATCTCTTTGATTTGCGGATAAAAACCTTCCAGGGCCTTGCGCAAAGCATTATCGAGAGCATTGACCGGTCCGCGCCCCTCCGCAGCGGTATGCTCAATCTTGCCGCCGACCTTAACCTGCACCGTCGCCTCGGAAAAGGGTTTGACATCGCCACTGCGCTGGCTGTCAATGACGCGAAAACCAAGGACCGTAAAATATTGACGCACCGTCCCCAACGCTTTGCGCATCAGCAATTCAAACGAGGCCTCGGCACCCTCAAACTGATAGCCCCGATTCTCCATCTCCTTGATCTCTTCAAGCAATTCAAGGGTCAGCGGATCCTTGCTGTCAATGTCGATATTAAACTCTTCGGCCTTGGCAAGGATATTGGCGCGCCCGGAAAGATCGGATACCAGCACGCGAGTCACATTCCCGACATACTCGGGGCGAATATGCTCGTAGGTTTCAGGGTGGCGCTGGATGGCCGAGACGTGTACCCCGCCTTTATGGGCGAAAGCCGAATTACCGACGTAAGGTTGATGCTTGTTCGGAATCAGATTGGCCAGTTCATAGACATAACGGGAAACGACACGCAGGTTGTGCAATTGTTTGTCGGTGACACAATCCTTCTTCATCTTCAGCTTGAGCGCAGGAATGATGGAACAAAGGTTCGCATTGCCGCAACGCTCACCGAACCCGTTGATCGTCCCCTGAACATGAACAATGCCGTTTTCGACGGCCACCAGCGCGTTGGCCACGGCACATTCCCCGTCATTGTGGGTGTGAATACCGAGCGGCGTCGAGATCCTGCCCTTGACTGCCTGGATAATGGCAGCAACCTCGAACGGCATCGTTCCGCCGTTAGTATCGCACAGGACAATACAATCGACCCCTGCGTCGCGGGCTGCCTCCAGAGTCTTCAACGCATAATCGGGATTCGCCTTGTAACCATCAAAAAAGTGTTCGGCATCATAGATAACTTCACCGACGTGTTCCTTGAGATAAGCGAGCGAGTCATTGATAAGATCAAGGTTTTCATCGAGACTGATCCGTAATGCTTCGCGCACATGAAAATCCCAGGTCTTGCCGAAAATTGTGACGACATCGGGGCGGGCTTCGATCAATGTCTGGATATTATTGTCTTCCGCGGGAGTGACACGGGCCCGCCGGGTCGATCCGAAAGCAGCAATCTTCGCCTGATGCAGGGTGATATCCTTGATATCTTTAAAAAATGCAATATCTTTTGGATTTGAACCGGGCCATCCTCCCTCAATATAGTGAATCCCCAATTCATCCAGTTTCTGGGCAATCCGCACCTTGTCTATCACCTGAAAGGAGATATCCTCAGCCTGTGTTCCGTCACGTAGTGTTGTATCGTATAAACGAATCATTCCTGCCCCCGACTTGAATCCATTGCACACGGTTATCCGGTCGACCTTATTCCTCGGTGGCCTCTTTGGCCAAGCCAAAAACATCGTGCAGTACACGTACCGCCAATTCTGTATATTTAGAGTCAATGACACAGGAAACCTTGATTTCACTCGTCGAGATCATCTGAATATTGATTCCTTCGGCAGAAAGGGTCTGGAACATTTTGCTGGCCACGCCAGAATGTGAGCGCATACCGACACCAACGATCGAGACTTTCGAAATCTGTTCGTCGCTGACCACGCCGCCGGCCTCGATGGTACCCGCCGCCTCATTGACGATCTTCAACGCCTTCTTGTAGTCAGCGTTCGGCACCGTAAAAGTCAGATCGGTGAACCCCTCGTGCGACACATTCTGAATAATCATGTCGACCGTAATGTTCGCCGCGGACAGTGGCGAAAAGAGCTTCGCGGCAATGCCCGGTTTATCTGGAACCCGGATCACTGAAATTTTTGCTTCATCCTTATTGTAAGTAATTCCTGAAACCAGTACAGTTTCCATATCGGCATCCTCCTTCATCACCAGAGTTCCGGGGTTATCGTTGAAACTCGATCGAACGTGAATCACCACGTCATATTTCTTGGCAAATTCGACACTGCGGATCTGGAGAATTTTTGCGCCCAGTGACGCCATCTCCAGCATCTCGTCGTACGAAATCTTGTTGACCTTCGATGCTTCGGGAACAATCCGCGGATCGGTCGTATAGACTCCATCGACGTCGGTGTAGATTTCGCACACATCCGCCTTGAGTGCCGCCGCGACGGCCACCGCGGAGGTATCGGAACCACCCCGTCCGAGCGTGGTGATACTGCCGTGGCGGTCAATCCCCTGAAAACCGGCAACGATGATAATTGTCCCGTTCTTGATGTCTTCGCGGATGTTCTTGTCACCGATCTCCTCAATCCGTGCTTTACTGTACGCACTGTCGGTGTAAATCGGAATCTGGTGCCCGAGATAACTTTTTGCGTTGTACCCCATGGACTGGAGGCACATGGCCAGCAGCGCGATGGTTACCTGTTCGCCGGTTGAAACCAGAACGTCATACTCGCGCTCACTCGGGAACTCACACATCTCGTTGGCGAGTGCCACCAACTTGTTGGTTTCACCGGACATCGCCGAAACAATAACAACGACATCATTCCCGTCGTCATAGGTTCGGCCGATGCGTCGTGCAACATTGCGAATGCGCTCCACATCACCGACCGACGTACCACCATATTTTTGTACGACTAAAGCCATAGAACTGTGTCCTCCCTAGTGCTTCACCGCATCATGCGGGCGAACCCGGATCATACCCGGAGTTCGATTAAATAGCAGGATTACCCCCTGCGGTCAAAACATTTTTCCAGTGTTTGGCTTAACCCTGACCAACAGCAACTTTTCATGCAGCAAAGAGTCGCGACAGCAATACCTCGGCATCTGTTCCGCAGGCGCGACAAACGATTTCACGGCGAGAGGCGGCAACTATTTTCAGCTCAATATGTACCCCCGCGCGCGCTCCGCCCCCGTACCCGGCACAGCGGTCGAAACGATCAGCCCATTCGACCACAGAAACGCCGCCATCCTCAATAAATTCATCGCCGCCGAGATCATCGAGCTCGTCAGGATGGGACAAACGATAGTAATCGAAATGATACAGAGGCAAACGCCCCTGATACAGATTCATCAGCGTGTAACTGGGGCTAACGACCGGCTCATCAGGCGGAACTCCAAGTCCCGCTGCGACCCCCTGAGCGAAACAGGTTTTTCCGGCACCAAGCGGACCACTCAGCCAGATCGTCAGTGGCTTGTCCAACTGTTCGCCGAGACTCCGGGCAAAAGCCCGGGTCTCCTCCGGAGAAACGGTCACTACTACCCGTTCGGACACCGCTGTTACCCCATTGAACGGATAATATCGAGACGTCCGACCACCCCGACCACCCGCTCGTTCTCCACGACCGGAACCAGATGAGCGGCCTTGCCCGCCATCAGGGCCGCTATTTCACTCACCGGAGTTGCCGGGGTACAGGTCGGCACATCGATGCGACAGATATCACGTACCGTCCGGGCGGACATCTTGCGTACTTCTTCGCGAAACGTCTTGTCACTTTCGAGGTAGATAACCCAATCGAAAATCGAAATCACCGTCGGGATATGCAACGGTTGATCGCGCTCGACCAGATCGTTCTGTGAAACCTGCCCGTACAGCTTCCCGTTTTCGATCACCGGGAGTGCGTTAACGCGCGTCTCAACGAAAATTTTCGCCAGTTCTTCAATCGTTGTTTCAGGTGTCACCGAGTGAACATCCCGGGTCATTATATCTTTGGCCGTCAACATGTCTGACTCCTTATCAGTCGCAGTTCCCGCCAGGCGGCAGGAAGTTCATTGAGCAGTTCGGTTGCGGTCATTCCGGCGTCACCATGGCGCGCAGCCCAGTGATCAGCCGCAGCCCCATGCAGATAGCTGCCTAGCACAGCAGCATCATCAACCGTCAATCCCTGTGCCAGAAGCGCGCCGATCAACCCGGTCAGGACGTCGCCGCTCCCCCCCGTCGCCAGCACCGGATTACCACTGGAGTTAATCCTGATGCGCCCGTCAGGAAGAGCAATAATGGTTCGCGCGCCTTTGAGGAGCAGCACAACCCCGTACTCCATCGCAAATTCTCGTGCACATTTGATCCGTTCCGCTTCCACCGCAGCGACACCACAGCCGAGAAGGCGCGCCATCTCCCCCGGGTGCGGAGTCAGAATTGTCCTGGCGCGAGGACGTTCCTTAAGCACATGACAGTGTCCCGCCAGCGCGTTCAGGCCGTCGGCATCAACCACCAGCGGCAGCGACGATTCACCAACGATGCGCCGGACCAGGCGGACTGTCTGCCCGGACATCCCCAACCCCGGACCAAGCGCCAATGCTGATTTATTGTCCAGCAGGGCGTTCAAAGGAACCAACGAATCCTCACCGAGGTGCCCATCGTGATCGGGCAAGGCCACGGTCATCGCTTCGGTCAGCTTGATTTCCATGATATCGTGAATGGTTGCGGGGCAAGCCAGGGTAACCAGACCCGCACCGCCACGCACCGCCGCAGCGGCGGTCAGCGTCGCGGCTCCCGTCTTGCCGGGGGAACCGGCCAACGCCAGCAGGTGGCCGAATGTTCCTTTGTGGCCATTCACGGGACGCAACGGCAACAACCGCGCTGCTTCGGCGGCTTCAATCAACCAGTGGTTATCGCCGGTTGAGGCACTTAAGGTCGCCGGGATACCGATATCCACAATTTTCAGCTCACCACAACAGGAAAACCCGGGACTGACGGCATGCCCGACCTTGGCGGCGGCGAAGGTCACGGTCAAATCGGCACGTGCCGCGCGGCCAAGAATCGCGCCGGTCGTGGCATCGACCCCCGAAGGGATGTCGACTGCAACCAGCGGTGCGCGCTGCGCCCCCAGCCAATCGATGGCAACGGCATAGCGTCCACTGACCGGGTTGGCCAGACCGGTTCCCAGCAGGGCATCAACCAGAATCACGCCGGAATGCGCCGCGAGGGCGGAGCTCAATTGCTCATCAGTCGTAACCGCAGTGACCGTAGCGCCGCAACGTTGCAGAATATCGAGATTGAGCCCGGCATCGCCGCCGGTTGCCGCAGGTGCATCGAGGACAATCGTCTGCACCTGCCAGCCACGGTTCAGTAACCAGCGGGCAATAACAAACCCGTCTCCGCCGTTGTTCCCCTTCCCCGCGAGGATCAACACCGGACCGGGAAAGAGATCTGCATAACGTTCAGCCAGTAGTTCCGCCGCGCCGCGCCCGGCACTCTCCATCAGTACCGCGCCGGGGATGCCGATTTCTTCCATCGCCCGACGATCAAGCTCACGCATTTCCACGGCGGTTAGCAGCTTCATACCATCTCCACCGTCACCATCGCCACCGCATATTCACGTTCATGACTGTAACTCAACTGGACATTGCTCAGGTTGCGTTCAGCAATAATTTCCGCGGCCCGGCCACCAAAAAACAATGACGGCTTGCCAAGGGCATCGTTACGCACCTCAATATCGCGCCAATGAACCCCTTCGCGCAGGCCAAGACCAAGGGCTTTAAGGAAGGCCTCTTTCGCCGCAAAGCGTGCCGACAGGTGCGTAGCAGGGTCTTTCTTTCCTAAAGCGTAGGCCCGTTCCTCCGGGGTAAAAATGCGCTCGATGATTCCGGTTTTTCCCATTTTGAGAAATTCCCTAAAGCGTTCGACCCGGACAATGTCGGTGCCTATCCCGGCGATAGCCATATCAGCACCGTACCAGTGTTGCCATCTCGCGCACCGCGCGGTCCAGCCCGACCAGCAGCGCGCGAGAGATAATGGCATGACCGATATTGTACTCTTCCACGCCACCAAGCGCGACCACCTCCCGGACATTCCGGTAATTCAGACCGTGCCCGGCGTTGACCACCAGGGCTGACTCGTGCCCGCAGCTAATCGCCTGACGTATTTTTTCCAGTTCAGTGGCCCGCCGCGCCTCGGTCGGAGCATCACAATAGGTGCCGGTGTGGATCTCAACGGCATTGCCGCCCACCTCCCGTGACGCCTTGATCTGCGCGGCATCTGGATCGACAAAGAGGCTGACAACAATCCCCGCTTGACCCAGACGGGCAATGTAAGGGCGCAGCTGGGCTGCGTTTCCGATGACATCCAGACCGCCTTCAGTCGTCAATTCCTGACGTTTTTCCGGCACCAGTGTCACCTGGTCAGGAAGCAGCCGCTCGGCGATAGCCACCATTTCGTCAGTCGCCGCCATCTCCAGGTTGAGCCGCGTCTGCACCGTCGCGCGCAAAATTTCAACATCACGATCCTGGATGTGCCGCCGGTCCTCGCGCAGGTGAACGGTAATCCCGTCTGCTCCGGCCAGTTCCGCAAGGAGTGCCGCAGTCACCGGATCAGGCTCAATCGTTCCCCGTGCCTGACGAACTGTAGCAATATGATCAACATTGACCCCCAGCTTCGCCATCTGTTATTTCCCTTCCCGATGCCCGCCAAGATGCTGCACAACAGCGGCAGCGATATCATTCGCCAGCTCTTCAATCCGGCGCTGTTCCGGCCCTTCGAGCATGATCCGTAACAGTGGCTCGGTTCCCGAGTAGCGGATCAGCACCCGGCCATTCTTGCCAAGTTCCGATTCGACCGCTTTGATCACCCGGGAAACTTCCGGAACATCCCCAAGATCTTTGCGCTCAGCAACTCTGACATTGAGCAGAATCTGCGGCAAAGCGGTCATTACCTGCGCCAGCTCTGACAAACGTTTACCCGAGCGCTGGATGATTGCCAGCACCTGCAACGCCGAAAGTGTGCCGTCACCGGTGGTATTATGATCGAGAAAAATCATATGTCCCGATTGCTCGCCGCCCAGACTGTAACCGCCCTGACGCATCTCTTCGACGACATAACGGTCACCGACCGCCGTCCGGATCATTTTGCCACCGGCTTTGCGCATGGCGATATCCAGCCCCATATTGCTCATCACAGTCGAGACCAGTGTCTTGCGCGCCAATTCCCCCCGTTCAAGCAGATCGGTTGCACAAATCGCCATGATATGATCCCCGTCAACTTCGCGTCCATGCTCGTCTACAAAGATCACCCGGTCGGCATCACCGTCCAGGGCAATTCCGAGATCGGCCTGATGCTCACGCACCGCTGCGGCCATGACTTCGGGGTAGAGCGATCCACAACCGGCGTTAATATTCATCCCATCCGGGGTTACCCCGATGGTGATCACCTCGGCACCCAGCTCGCGTAACACTGCGGGAGCGACTTTGTAGGCCGCGCCATGGGCACAATCAAGGACGATTTTTAAACCGTTAAGATCCAGCTGCTTGGGAAAAGTGTGCTTCAAAAAAACAATATAGCGGCCAACAGCATCGTCGAGACGTACGGCTTTTCCGACTTCAGCAGCGGTCGGACGTAGGGCGTCAAGGCGGCTGTCGTCGAGCAATGATTCGATCTCGATTTCGAGCGCATCCGGCAGCTTGAACCCATTATTAGAGAAAAACTTGATGCCGTTATCCTGATAGGGATTGTGAGAAGCAGAGATCACCACGCCGGCAGCTGCTCGCAGTGATGCGGTCAGAAAAGCAATCCCCGGAGTCGGCAGGGGGCCAACCAGAACCACATCGACCCCCATTGAACAAATTCCCGACGCCAATGCGTTCTCGATCATATATCCTGAAAGCCGGGTATCTTTGCCGATGACAATCCGGTGCCGCCGACCATTGTGTTTTTTAAAAATATGGGCCGCCGCGCGCCCGAGTTGCATAGCGATCTCGGTTGTCATTGGATAGGTGTTGGCAACCCCGCGAACCCCATCGGTTCCAAACAGTTTCTTCGTCATTCCCCGTGTTTCTCCTCCTGTGCAGATGGCGGCCCCTCGGTATCGACAACGATGGCAACTTTCACCAGAATAGTTTGCTTTTGTGAAAAAGAAACATATTGCCCAGGCGGACTCAAGGCGACAGAAGCCTCAACATCCGCCATTGCACCGTCAATTTCAACCGGATCAGTGACCGCCTCATTGATCTTTTTTACTTGACTTTTCGCACCTTCAATTTCTACCTGAGCCGGGTTCGGATAAACTCCACCAATGTGTGCCACAGCCGGCAGTTCACCCTTTAAAATAACGCGAACCGGAATAATTTTTTTCTGGATCGCCTCCAGCCTGACATCAATCGCCGGGGGAGACAACCGCGTCACCTTCAATGCCGTAGGAAGATTCAACTGTTCCTCAAGACGCTTAAACGAGGTCACTCCCGCTTTCAGTCCGGTGAGATCGACCGACAGTCTGACCTCAGACGGTTTCAGGTTCATCAGCAGCGTTCGTGGGCCACTGATCCGCACGTCGATAGTGCTCGGCACATCGTTGGCGATCATCAGCCCCTCGGGTATATTCCGCAATTGCAATGAAGCAGAATAACCCTGTTCCAGCCGTTGCTCGCCCATGACAAAAAACCACAGAATCACCGCAAAAGTTAACGACAACAGTTTTAAGAACCAGTTTTCCATGATGATCTTGACCATCGTCGTGCCACCCTATGCTTTATTATGCCGCGGTTCAAACAGTCGCGCCAGAACCTTGCGCAGCGTCGGGCCGTCGAGATTACGCGTCAAGCGCCCGCCAACACTCACCGAGATCTTGCCCGTCTCCTCCGAAACCACAATCACAACCGCATCGACCAGTTCGGTCAACCCCAGTGCGGCACGGTGTCGCGTACCGAGAGCCTTGCTGATCCCCGGCTCCTGACTGAGCGGAAGGAAACATCCGGCGCGTGTCATCCGCCCCTGTTGAATCACCAGCGCACCGTCATGAATCGGGGAATTCGGTAAAAAGATCGAAGAAATAATCTCTCCCGAAACCTGGGCATCAAGCTCCACCCCGACTTCCAGAAAATCCTTGAGACCGGTCTCGCGTTCAATCACGATCAGCGCACCAATCCGTCGCCCGGAGAGAAACAGACAGGCTTTGGCCAACTCATCCAGAACCGCGCCCTCCTCCTTGTAGCTGAGATCGGCAAAAAACGGATTACGTCCCACATGGATCAGCGCGCGACGAATGTCGCTTTGAAAAATAACAATAATGACCAGAATAATTGATGAGAGGAAATTATCAAGAATCCAGCGCAACGTGTAGAGCCCGGTGACTTGCGCAGTGACATAGACACCGAGAATGACCGCCAGACCGAGCAGCATCTGCACTGCGCGGGTTCCTTTGATCAATAAAATAATACGATAGATGATAAACGCAACGAGAGCGATATCGACCAGGTCGAGGACCCAACGGAAATGATTTGAGATGTCGAAAAATGCGCTCATTGCATACCATTAAAAAATTCAGGGTTAACGCGCTTTATGGACGTTGTCCGGAGACAACCGCCCAAGCGGTCAGCGCCGCCTCACGTGAGGCCCGCACATCGTGGACACGCAGCAACCGAACTCCGGCAGCGACGGCCAAAGCCACGGTCGCCAGGGAACCATGCAAACGCTGCACGGGATCATCCTCGCCGAGGATGGTGCCGATGAAACTTTTGCGCGACGTTCCGAGCAACAGCGGACGCCCGAGGCTGTGCAATTCATCGAGGTGGCGCAACAGTTCCAGATTACCGGCGACATCCTTGCCAAAACCGATCCCCGGATCGACGGCAATCCGCTCCACTTTTACCCCGGCGGCCAGGGCGCGGGACAGGCTGTCGCGCAGCCCACTGATCACCTGTCCAGTTAGATCCAGATATTTCGTGTCGTGCTGCATGGTCTCGGGTCGACCGCGCGTGTGCATCAGGATCAGTCCGGCCGAACTCGTGGCAACCACCTTGGGCATCTGCGCATCGAACTGCAATCCGCTGATATCGTTGACGAATTCAACCCCTGCGGCCGCGGCCGCGGCCGCTACGCCACTTTTGCTGGTATCGATCGACAACGGCAGAGCAAACTCGGCATGGAGCGCTTCGATTATCGGGATGACCCGATCAAGTTCTTCTTCGACCGACACGGCCAGGGCACCGGGGCGCGTACTCTCGCCGCCGACATCGATCAGGTCCGCCCCCTCGGCGACCATTTCACCGGCACGCATCAGCGCCGCATCGACCCGGTTGTAACGGCCACCATCGGAAAAGGAATCGGGCGTTGCGTTCAGAATACCCATGATCCGTGGCCGGGAAAGGTCAAGTTCGACCGTCCGTCCGCGCAACAACGTCGCCGGTTTATCGAGCCAATCCAGCAACTGGATCAGCTCCTGACCAAGATCCGCCAGGCCAAACGGTTGAACGCCGAGCCGCCGGGCCAACTGTTCCAACTGCTTGAGAGTCCCGATCAGAATAACATCAGTCGTCGGCAGGGAACAAGCAACTGTGCCGCGCGCCACAGCAGCATCGCCGCCAAGTGCCAGCATCTCCTGCTTGAGGATATTGGCCGCCCGACACGGCACCCGGTCGATCTTCACCAGCCGCAAAAGCATTTTCGCCGTCATCCGCTCAATGCCGACAGGATCGACACCGAGCGTCTTCAGTTCATCTCGCGCTGCGGTGTCGTCGGCAACCTTCAGCAAACGGGGGGCGAAAGTCATCAGGTCGTCGGATCCTCCGGATCATCCTGCTGCTCTTCCGGTGCATTCTCTGTCTGCGCACCGCTTTGATCAGCGTCTGCCGCAGGTGCCGACTTTTTTTGCGTCGTCGCAGGTGCAACCGGGGCGACATAAACTTCGACCGGAGGGAGCGTCTCTCCCTCGACCAGCGCATTGACTTCAGCCCCGTCGAGGTTTTCACGCTCCAGCAGCGCCTCGGCAACGCGAATCAGCCCTTCGCGATTGTCGGTGAGAATTTTTTTGGTGCGGTCATACGACTGTTGGACGATGGCGCGGATTTCAGTATCGATCTCGATCGCCGTGGCTTCACTGTAATTCTTGGTGTGCGCCATATCGCGTCCAAGGAAAATTTCGCCCTGTTTTTCACCGAAGGCCAACGGTCCCAACGTGTCGCTCATCCCCCACTCACAAACCATGCGCCGGGCAACAATCGTTGCCCGCTCGATATCGTTACTGGCTCCGGTGGTGATACTGCCAAGCAACAGATCCTCGGCAATTCGACCGCCCATCAAGGTACAGATATGTGCCTGCAACCCTTCCTTGCTCTGATTGTATTTTTCCTCGCGCGGCAGATACATGGTGATCCCCATGGCGCGCCCGCGCGGAATAATCGATACCTTGTGAACCGGATCAGCATCGGGCAGGAAGAGCGCAACGACCGCGTGCCCGGCCTCGTGATAGGCGGTCACTTTCTTTTCATCTTCGGTAATCACCATCGAGCGCCGCTCGGCCCCCATCATCACCTTGTCCTTGGCCGCTTCAAGATCCTCCATATCGACCGTTTGCTTATCGGCCCGCGCTGCCAAAAGTGCGCCCTCGTTGACCAGATTGGCCAGATCGGCACCGGAAAAACCGGGTGTTCCCTTGGCAATAACCTCCAGATTGACATTCTCGGACAGCGGTACCTTACGGGCATGTACGGTAAGAATTTTAAACCGACCCTTGATGTCGGGATGCGGCACCACCACCTGCCGGTCGAAACGACCGGGACGCAACAGGGCGGGATCAAGCACGTCGGGGCGGTTGGTCGCAGCAATCAGAATAACCCCCTCATTCGACTCGAAACCATCCATCTCGACCAGTAACTGGTTGAGGGTCTGTTCGCGCTCGTCGTGTCCACCGCCGAGACCCGCCCCGCGATGCCGACCAACCGCATCAATTTCGTCGATAAAAATGATGCACGGCGCATTTTTTTTCCCCTGTACAAAGAGGTCGCGCACCCGGCTGGCACCGACTCCAACGAACATTTCGACGAAATCAGAACCGGAAATTGAGAAGAACGGAGCCCCTGCTTCGCCGGCAATGGCCCGCGCCAGCAAGGTCTTTCCGGTCCCCGGCGCGCCGACCAGCAACACCCCTTTGGGAATGCGTCCACCGAGGCGAGAAAACTTCTTCGGATCCCGGAGAAACGAAACGACCTCTTCGAGTTCGTCCTTGGCTTCATCGATCCCGGCAACATCATCAAACGTCACCCGCGCCGACGTCTCATTGAGCAGTTTCGCCCGGCTCTTGCCGAAGCTCATCGCCTTGCCGCCGCCCGACTGCATCTGCCGCATGAAGAAAATCCATACGCCGATCAGCAACAGGATCGGTCCCCAGGAAACCAGCAGGGTAAACCAGAAACTGCGATCTTCATCGGCGCGGGCCTGAATCACCACGCCACGTTCGCGCAGTTCAGTAATCAGGTTCGGATCATCCGGCACAAACGTCTTGAATGCGGCATCGTCCTGATAATGACCCTCGATATTCTGACCTTGAATCGTAATATCCTTGACGTTGCCTGACTCGACTTCGGCCATGAAAGTTGTATAGGTTATCGGCTTCTGCCCCTGATCGCGCTGGGTCAGCATATTGAAAAGCATGATCATGACCAGTGAAATCACCAGCCAAAGCGCAATATTCTTGTAAAATTGGTTCACTTTTCCCCCTGTGGTAGGTTATTTTCATGTCGCACGGAAAGATGCATGTCATGACGCGTTAAACCTTTTAAACTTACCATAATTATTGACCCGCGACAAGAATCAATCACGGCAAAGCCGGTTCAAAAACAACCCTCAGCACCTGTTCCTCACTCGGTGTCGGCCAATGGCTGTCACAACGTCTCAAACCGGGAATCCAAAGGATGTCCTCCCCGACCAGCAGCGGCCACGATCGGCGCCGTTCGCGTTCAATCTTTGCGTCGATAAACAGTTCTTTCAGCTTACGGCTTCCCGCTCCGCCTGCCGGTCGCAAACGGTCGCCGGGTTGGAACGAACGGATCGTCAACGGAAAAAATAGCGTCGCAGCAGAAAACTCGACCGCCAGGACACCTTCTCCTTGCGGCGGTCCGTAACTGAAAATCAGCCTGCCCCCCTGCGGAAGATCGATTATTCCGGGGCCGTCCACGACCACGCTGAACGGTTGACACGACGGTGCAGCCGTCCGTAACCATAATTCACCGTAACGTCGTGCCGCCCATACTCCGGGCAGATCGAGTTGCGCCTGACTGCTACCGTGCAAAAGCCGCTCAAGCGCAGCGATCTGCGGCGCCGCCAGGGTCATCACCGACCCGCGAACCACCCCCAGAGCATGACGCAACACGCGTCGACGCACCCCCCGGTGAAGTGCTTGCAGACCGGCAACAGAAAGGCGCAGACCGTCGCGGGAATCGGTCAGCAATCGATCAAAGTGCTCCGCGACCAACCCCGCCCAGAAGTCTTCCTCGACCGCCAAACGCTCCGCCAGCGCGACCAGATGGCTATCGATGCGGGGATTAAATTCACGCAATTGGGGCAGCAACTGGTGGCGAATCCGGTTACGGGTGAAAGTGATATCGCGATTGCTGGCATCCTCACACCAGTTGAGATGATGTTCAGCCGCATACTCTTCGATATCCGCTCGGGTAACCCTTAATAACGGGCGGATGCAGGCCCCATGGTGGAGGCGCATTCCGGCCAGACCACTGGCACTGCTCCCGCGCAGCAGCCGATGCAGAACTGTTTCAGCCTGGTCATCGGCATGATGCCCCAGGGCAATGACCTGACAATTGTGTTGCCGCGCAACCCGGCACAAAAAATCGCGCCGCGCCTGGCGCCCGGCCTCTTCCAGCCCCGTCCCCTGTGCGGCGGCAAGTGCCGGGACAGCGATCCGTTCAGTTGTCAGCGGGACAGCGAGACGGTCACACAGGTCGATAACGAACGCGGTATCTTCAGCACTGTTCCTGCGTATAGCGTGGTCCAGGTGGGCAGCGTGGAGCGTAACACGGAGACGCGGAGCAAGGGCATGCAACAGATGCAACAGGACGACCGAATCAATCCCGCCGGAAACGGCGACCAGAACGGCATCCCCGGAATCCACCAGATGCTCGCCAAGCAAAAGATCATACACGGTTTGCTGGATCATAGCGCAACCAGTTCTCGCGGCAGATTTACTTACAGGATTAAAACGACGAAAGCCCTCAACCGTCGCCGGAGAGGGCTTTCGCAAGATGGTGGCGGTGCAGAGATTTGAACTCCGGACACTGCGGATATGAGCCGCATGCTCTAACCAACTGAGCTACACCGCCGAAAACGATCTGCAACCTCCCTCCGCCGGGAGGCAGTCTTTCTTTCGTAATATCGGGGGGTTGTCATCTATCTCAGGCGACCTTTCCCCGATCGGGGCTCTTATATATCCCAACCCGACAAAGGTTGTCAAGGGGAAAACCGGCGCAACTCCCGCTAGCACTCAATTTTTCGATTGTTCAGCTTAACTGCGAAATAACAGCGCACGCAGAATCCCCAGCCATTTAAAATTATTTACGTGTCGCCGCCAGAACAGCTCGCGCTTGTCACACACCGTCGACACACTGAAATCATGAATTTCGCCACGCAGCAGTTCAAGTTCATGCGGATCAAGGGCCACACCACTGTCGCTACAGAGGCGCAGCCGGGTTTCAAGCTCTGCTGCCTGACGAATACGCGCGGCGACGGCCTGTCCACGCCCCTTGTTGATGCGCCCGTAACGCAATTTCAGTGCATTGAGGGCAGCGGCGGCGGTGTAGGTGACATCAACCAGTTCATCCCGTGACATGACCGTTGTCTCATAATTGAGAATGCTCCGCCAGGACGGCTGCACCAGCAATTCGCGATGCTCTTCGAGAGTCCGGGCAAAGAGCGTGTAACCGAATTTTTCGGGATTTTCAAAACATTGACTGCCGGGATCGGCAAAGGGACCCATCGGCGAGATAAAACAGGACAGACGTGGATCGGAAGTGGCAAAGAGCTGTTCACAATAATCGATGGTTTCCATCACTGAGCGTTGTGTCTGTTCGGGAAGACCGATCATGAAGAACACATCGAGGCGATGGCAGCGCAATTTCAGTGCTGCGGCGATCACCCTTTCCATCTCGGCATTGGTATAAAAGAATTTCTCGTTCTGCACTTTGCGAAGCGCCTCGGAATGGCTCTCCGGGGACAGTTCCAGACTCCAGTTTACAACGTTTTGGTCAATCGCCTGAAGACAGCTGAGCGATGGCATGGCAAAAAACTCGAAGATAATCTCATTGTTGATCGTTGCTTTCCCCAGCCGCGTCAAAGTCTCCAGCGCATAATCCTCTCCCGCCTGATACAGATCGCCGACGAGAAAAATCGGGCCCTTCGAGATGCGCCCGATATCGACAATATTTTTCACCAGATTTTCAGGGCTGCGAAAGGTCGGTTCATGGCGGGCGTTGATGCGTCGATTGGCTTGCCGGGACCCCCCGCAGGTAAGGCACTCGTGGGCGCACCCCTTGACGGTAAAGACCGCAGTGATCGGATTCTGCCACCAGCCGTTAAAAGGGAGAACACTTTGCAGATCACGATAACGCAACACCATCCTGATCATCTGCACCGGATTGAGATCGACCGGTTCGGGGGGGTGGGGAGTGGTGCTTAACGGATTGACCTGTACCTTGCCATCGACCTTCCAGGTCAGATTCGGCACCCCGGCCGGTGGTTCTCCTGCCCTGAGCTTCGTCAGTAAAGCATAGAGCTGCGCTTCGATCGCATCACCACGCAAAACGTAATCGACCACCGGATACTGGATGAGTTCTTCATGAAAGTAGCTTGACGAAAGTCCGCCAAAAATAATCGGCACATCGGGGTGGCACTCCCTGGCCAATTTTGCGATTTCAATCGAGCCGTGAGCGTGAGGGAGCCAATGCAGGTCGATGCCGATGGCGTGCGGTTTGAGCCGGGAGAGAAAGGTGCGCACATCGAAATCAAGATCGTTCATCATGCGCAAGGCCAGATTGACAATACGCACCTTGAAGCCGCGCGCTTCAAGGTAACTGGTCATGGTGAGGAACCCGAGGGGGTACATCTCAAAGACCGGAGAGGAGGGGATCAGATCGCTGATCGGACCATACATGATCGACTTTTGCCTGAAATCATAGACGCTGGGCGGATGAAGCAGGAGCAGGTCGATTCGTGCCATGGATCCTCCGGGTTAATCGTTGCTGACGGCATAAAACAGGGGCGGGAGGTGATACCCGCCCCTGGTATCAACAGAGGGCCTGCATTCTTCGCAGACTTTCATCGAGAATCTTCAGTTTCTCTTCCGCCGCCAGTAATTTGCTGCGATCTTTATCCAGAACTTCCGCCGGAGCATTGGCAACAAACTTCTCGTTCGAGAGCTTTTTACTGAACAGATCAACGTCTTTTTGCACCTTGGAAATTTCTTTTTCGAGACGCTTGATTTCCTCGGCGACATCGACCAGTCCGGCCAGTGGCAAGAGGACTTCGACATCGCCCACCACCTGTGTTGCGGCCTTCTCCGGTCGTGCAACTGCAACGCCACAGATCAGTTCGCCGACTCGCGCCAGCGGGGTGAGATAAGCGGCATTTTCATTGATGATCGCCGCCACCTCCGCCGTCTTGCAATCGAGAATCGCGACGATCTGTTTGCCCGGCGGGACGTCCATCTCTCCGCGAATATTGCGAATTGCCTTGACCACTCCCATGACAATTTCCATCCGCTTTTCACCTGCGGCATCGATCGGGAAATCGTCCCCTTGAGGATAACTGGCCTGCATGATTGAAACACAGGGACGTTCCCCCGGCAACGTTTGCCAGATTTCCTCGGTAATAAACGGCATAACCGGGTGCAGCAGGCGCAGCAACTGTTCGAGGACGGTATAAAGAACGCCCTGCACCCGTTCTTTGGCAACGACGTCGTCACCATAGAGGTCACCTTTGACCAACTCGATATACCAGTCACAGAAATTGTGCCAGGTAAAGGCGTAGAGGAGACTGGCGACTTCGTTGAATTTGTACGCCGCCAGTGCCGCAGCAACCTCTTTGGCAGTCGCGGCCAGCCGCGCCAGAATCCAGCGGTCAGCGGGGGACAGATCGTCGCGCTGCAAGTCGATGGTCGCCGGGTCGAAATCCTCCAGATTCATCAGGCTGAAACGCGCGGCGTTCCACAGTTTATTGGCAAACGCTTTATAACCACCAATCCGCTCGGTCGAGAGTTTGATATCCCGCCCCATCGCTGCAAATGCGGTCAGCGTAAAGCGAAAGGCGTCGGCACCGTATTCGTCGATGATCAACAACGGGTCGATGACGTTGCCTTTGCTTTTCGACATCTTCTGCCCCTGAGCATCACGGACCAACGCATGGATATAGACATCCTTGAACGGCACTTCGCCCATGAATTTACACCCCAGCATCATCATTCGCGCCACCCAAAAGAAGAGGATGTCGAAACCGGTGACAAGACAGGAGGTCGGATAGAATTTTTGGAGTGTTGCGGTATGTTCCGGCCACCCCATGGTTGAAAACGGCCACAGCGCCGAAGAAAACCAGGTGTCGAGGACATCCGTTTCCTGGCGGATGTTGGTTGAACCGCATTGAGCACAGCGGGTGGCATCCTCACGGCTGACGGTGATCGCGTCGCAATCGTCGCAGAACCACGCCGGAATCCGATGCCCCCACCAGATCTGGCGACTGATGCACCAGTCCTGGATATTGAACATCCACTCGTAATAGGTCTTCTCCCACTGCGCCGGAATAATGCGCGTGTCACCGTCCTGCACCGCCTTGATCGCCACCTCAGCGAGCGGTTTGACCGCCACATACCACTGCTTGCTCATGAACGGCTCAATGACAGTCCGGCAGCGATAACATTCACCGACGGCGTTGGCATAATCATCGATCTTTTCAAGCAAATGAAGATTTTCGAGATCGGCGACCACGTTGGCCCGCGCCTCGTAACGCTCCTGCCCGCAATAGGGGCCGCCATTTGCGTTGATCACCCCCGACTCATCAAGGATCGTGATAAATTCCAGATCATGGCGCTTGCCGATCTCGAAGTCGTTAAAGTCATGTGCCGGGGTGATCTTTACCGCACCGGAGCCGAAGTCCATATCGACGTATGCGTCGGCAATGATCGGGATGGCGCGATTGACCAGCGGCAACAGTACGGTTTTGCCGATCAGCCCGGCATAGCGCTCATCTGCGGGGTTGACCGCCACGGCACTGTCACCAAGCATTGTTTCCGGGCGCGTGGTGGCCACCACCAGAGTGCGGTCCGTCCCCTGTACCGGATAACGCAAGTGCCAAAGGTGCCCTTTTTTATCCTCGTGTTCGACTTCAAGATCAGAGAGTGCCGTGTGACAACGCGGACACCAGTTGATCAGCCGATTATCGCGATAGATCAACCCCTCTTCGTGCAGCTTGACAAAAACCTCACGCACCGCCGTCGACAAACCATCATCCATAGTGAAACGTTCGCGCTGCCAGTCACACGAGGCGCCAAGGCGTTTGAGCTGATTGATGATCTGTCCGCCCGACTCCGTGCGCCATTGCCAGACCCGCTCGACAAATTTTTCACGCCCGAGACAATGGCGATCCATCCCCTCGGCGACCAGCTGTTTTTCGACCACGTTCTGGGTGGCAATTCCGGCATGATCGGTGCCGGGCATCCACAGCACTTCGTGCCCGGTCATCCGCTTCCAGCGAACCAGAATATCTTGTAATGTATTGTTGAGCGCGTGTCCCATGTGCAGCACACCGGTGACATTGGGGGGGGGGATAACAATGGCGTAGGGAGGACGCGAAGAATTCTCATCGGCGTGAAACGCCCCCTGTTCCTCCCAGATGGTGTACCACTTTCGCTCGACATCCCGGGGGTCGTAGCCTTTCGGCAGTTTGGCTTCCATGACAAAAAGATCCTTTTAAATTATGGTTAAATCACTCTTGTGCAGCGCTGAAAAACGGCGTGACCCGCTCGCAAAGAACGTGCAAAAAGGGAAAAGGGGATTGTAACAATCCCCTTTTCCCTCGTCAATATACAACACAGCCTGACGCGCAGTGATGAAGTCAGGATTCCGCCGCCTCACGCAGTTTACGAATTTCGTCCTTGATCAAACTTTCGGCCAGGTCAGGAACCACCTCCCAGGCGATTTTTTCGAGGATTGTTCCGGCCAGCTGCTCGATCACCCGCCCCGCAACCTTCTCGATCAGTACTTCCAGCTGCTCCTCGCCAATTGCGGCAATCTGTTCTTCAGCTGCGGTTGTCGCAACTTTGGCCGGTGCTGACGGCGGGGCAATCGGTTCGGTTATGGTTTCATCGCTATCGAAGCTGAAAACTTGCTCGCCTTCGGGTGTCGCTGCATAGACCTCTTCTTCATCTGCGGCCGTGCCAAGATCAAAATTACCCCAGACATCGACCTCGGTGCCCTCAGCCGCGACCGCTTCAGCGGCAGGGTCGGCAACCCCGCCAAAATCACTGACCGGTTCATCATCGACCACCATTCCCCAATCGTCCGCGACGACAGTGGTGTCAGCCGGTTCATCGGCAGCTGCATCAGCAAAGCTGAATTCAGCCTCTCCTTCAGGCACAGTGGGCAGAGGTTCTGTTTCGATCGACGTCTCATCAACACTGAAATCACCCCAGGGATCGTGCGCAGCGGCCGAGGTTGACTCAGCGACAGCAACATCCTCAAGTTCGTCGAGTTCTTCTATTTCAAGAATATCGCTTTCGTCCAGAGCCATAACTTCTTCTTCAGCTTCGCTGCCGAAGTCATCCAGCGCTGCTGTCACGGGAGCCGGAGCCACCGCGACCGGTTCAACCGGAGCACTCTCCTCGGCACCGGAATCAAGGGCAAAATCGCCCCAGTCATCAGCAATGGCTTCATCCTCACCTGCTTCGTTATCAAAAGACACGTCGCCCCAGAGATCGTCAGCGGGAGGCTCCTCCTGCACCGCAGCTTCACCCCAAGCACCTTCGACCGGAGGCTCGGGTACGATTGGTTCAGCGGCAGCCATATCCCCCCACAGATCATCTTCTTCAGCAGCAGGAGCCGGGGCAGCAGGAGCCGGGGCAGCAGGAGCCGGGGCAGCAGGAGCCGGGGCAGCGGGAGCCGGGGCAGCGGGAGCCGGGGCAGCGGGAGCCGGGGCAGCGGGAGCCGGGGCAGCGGGAGCCGCGGACAATAATGCTTCAACCTGGTCGATCAATGCCTGGGATTCAAATGGCTTCGGTATCCAGGCATCGGCACCGCAAGCTTTGGCCTTGCCTTCATCAAACGGCTCAAACGTTCCGGCCAGCAGCAACACGGGAATCCCGGCCAGGGAAGGATCCTGCTTGATCGCGCTACAGAGCTCATAGCCGTTCTTTCCCGGCATGTAAACATCCGCCAGAATCAGATCGGGACGATCAGCCTGCGCCTTCTGCAATGCGTCGTCACCGTTATCGACAATCGTCAGAACATAATCTTCATGAGCAAAGGTGATGCCGACGACCTTCTGGATTGTAATGCTGTCATCGGCCAGCAACAATTTCTTGCCCATCAAAGCCTCCTTGCGGTCGCGTGTAACACCGTCATCTCAGCGCAGCAGCGCCGCCACGAGAGTGTCAACGTCCACCAACTGATATTTTTGGTCATCAAAGATAAACTCATATTGCATTTGACTGAAATCAACCTGGGCCGCCTTCTCCAGAACTCCGGATTCGACAGGGACGATTCGTTCGAGCACAGTAGCGGGCAACCCGACCTGACCGGCTTCACTCCGACAGATCAGAACGTGTTCAGCCATATCCAAAGTCAGGTCGAAGGACAGGTTATAGACTTTGAATAAATCGAACAAATACACCGGTTGTTCGTCACGCACAAAAATACCGAAAATCTCCGGACACATCAACGGCAGCTGAAAAATTTGCGGCGTGACAACGATGTGTGCAACGACGTTTCCGTTCACCGCAAACAACTCACTGCCGAGACGAAACAAGGCCACCTGCCTCATCAGGTTCCCCAGCTTGCGACGAGGGTTCGAAAATCAAGGGCGACCAACGGCTCATCAGACCAGAGATCAATGCGCTCGTACACCGGAACCGCGCCATCAACAAACTGGAACGGCACCGAAAACGTGACAAACTCAGCTTCGGGGAAAATTCCGTCGATGTGGTCAGCGATTACGCCGAAACAACGGCTATCGTCACCGAGAACCAGAATGGTGGCATCATTCACGCCATGATCAGACGAAAGTTGCATCCTCCGCCGCAGGTCGTGTAGCGGGACGGTTCCTCTGCGACAAACAGTTTCTCCGAGCAAAAAACGACACTTGTCGATGTTCTCACCCCCTGGCCGGCCGGGATGCGACTCAAGGATTTCAACAATTTCTCCAATCGAGACACTGAAACCAACTGCACCAAGACGAAAAACCAGCTTCATCCTCAATCTATTCATTTAATCCGCCTGACGCACCGTTTCGATATCTCCACACAGCAGTTGTCACGCTATCATATCCCCCCTGGAGTGTCAACCTTTACTCCGGTAAATTCAAGGGGTTATGCGTCTCAAAGAACCTTCCACGGTTGCGGAAAAAAGAGCTTTTGATAAAGGTTCATCGCATAACGATCGGTCATCCCGGCAATAACGTCAGCCACCGACGTTTCGAGCGAATCGTTCGCGCGATGCACTCCGCCATGCTCCATCAACGCTGACTCATTGCTGACAAAGTAACAAAAGAGCTCGCGCAACACCCGCGAGGCCTTTTCGAAATCGGCGTCGACACTTGCTGCCTGGTAAACGTGATCAAAGAGCCAACTCCGCAAAGCCGAAATTGTCTCGGCCATCGGCGCAGACAAACAAATATCATCTTCTGCCACGCGGGAGGCACTAATCATGTCCCGAACCATCGCATCAATACGGCAGGAATGACGGGGACCAAGAAGTTTAATGATTCCGGGAGGAATATCGGCAAGGGTTATCAACCCTGCCCGCAGTGCGTCATCCAGGTCATGATTGACATAAGCGACAACATCGGCCAGACGCACGATCCGCCCCTCCAGAGTGGCGGCGCAAAACTCTTCACTGCGCGCCAGAAGTGGTCCTTTGCCTTTCGAATGCCGGGCAATTCCATCACGCACTGCGGCGGTCAGGTTGAGCCCCGCACCATCCTTTTCAAGCATCTCGACGACGCGCACACTTTGCTGCGCATGGCGAAAGCCGACTGGCACCATTTCATTCAGCACCCGTTCCCCGGCATGTCCAAAGGGGGTATGGCCGAGATCATGCCCGAGGGCGATGGCCTCGGTCAGATCCTCATTGAGCGCCAGCGCACGTGCAACGGTGCGGGCAATCTGGGCCACCTCCAGCGTATGCGTCAGACGCGTCCGATAATGATCCCCTTCGGGGGAAAGGAAAACCTGGGTTTTGTATTTAAGCCGACGAAAAGCCTTGCAGTGTAAAATCCGGTCGCGATCATGCTGAAAAGCGGTCCGCACGGTGCACGGAACTTCAGGGAAATCGCGGCGGGCGGAGGAACTCAAACATGCTCCGTGGGCCAAATTCAGTTGTTCACGCGCCTCAATTTCTTCCCGAACAGTTTTCACATCAGCAGCCATGCGACAGTCTATACCGTAGCACTGCATGTGATGCAAATAAAATCGCCCGGATGCTGCAAAAGCGGGCAGGCGACGCTGGGCTAAAAAAAATACTGAAGGAACAGACCACCGCTATCCCCCACGCCACCGAATTCGCTGCGCAGCGCCATGACACCGGGAATCGTCCTCGGTTTCGGCTTCTTGCCAGAAGTAAACGTCCAGAACAGCTGGAGAGACAGATTCTCCGCAAGGGACCAGTCAAACATCGGTCGCAGCACCGCTGAGCTGTCCAGAAGATTCCAGATCAACAACATTTGACCAGTAAGCAGCGGATGCAATTGATAACCGGGCGACACCAGCAGATAGTGTCGCCCCAACAAAGAGGTCATCCCCTCGGCAACAACGGCACTTCGTGCAACGCGCGGGTAATCTTCCGCCCTGGAGCCACCGGCTCCATGATAAAAATACTCAGCCAGCACGGTCAGATCACCGGAGCCAAACCAAACTTCCAATGCCCCGAGTGCGAACCGTTGACGCGGGTCGCCATCGATCAGGCCAACCCGGGCCCCCTCATAATGAACAACCTCGCCTTTCAGACCAAGACCGCCAAGATTGCCGGCGAGACCGAAGCCGAAGGTGTTGCGGTCGCGCAGACGACCGCCGATGACAAGCAGATCAACAGTAGCCATGCTGGTCACCAGCGTCCCGATAAAACTGTTGTGCTCGCGACGATCACCGGCCACCGTGATGAACTGAAATTCGCCGCCGAAAGGAGTTAAATATGCCCAGCGCAGGGCATCAACACCGGGGCGCACGCCGCTATCCAGGGCATCGGGGGGAAACGGGGCAATATTATCCAACGGCGAGAACAACGCCATACGCCCGAAACCGATCGCCTGTCGCCCCACGGTCAAATCTGTCCGCCCGACGGTCAGCCGCAGGTTCAGGCGATCGATCTGGACGAGGCTGTACAGCTGCCGGTCGCGACGCCAGTCTGTTTCGAGATCGAAGCGGCGGTTGACCCACGCAGGCCGCGATCCGGTCCCGCCGGGATTGTCACGATACAACGTCAGATTTTCGACCGCGCACTCAAGGTCACTCTGTTCGTCAAAACGGTGATCGAGAGTCAACCGTAAACGGTTAGCTGAGAAATAGCTGGATCTCTGGCCGGTGGCGACCGAAGCATCCTGATAAAGATTGAGCGATTTGAATGAACCGCCGCCGTCCCACGCCGTGGCGGACACACACGACAAGACCACCGCCGCCAGTGAAAGCAACGCAGCCGTTTTCACTCCGCGGACTCCAGGCTGTCACTTTGCAGGGATCCATCCTTGAGCCGCACCACTCGTCGCGCCCTGAAAATAACCTGCTGATCGTGCGAACTGAAAATGAAGGTAATCCCCTGCTCGGCGTTGAGCCGCCGCATCAGATCGAGCAGTTCAATCGCGGTGTGTGAATCAAGATTGGCGGTCGGTTCATCGGCCAGAATCACCTGCGGGTTCGCCGCCATTGCCCGGGCGATGGCCACCCGTTGTTGCTGTCCGCCAGAAAGATCGTTCGGGCGGCGCTCCTCCAGACCGGCGATGCCAAGTTGGCGAAATAAATCCGTCACCCGCGACCGGCGCTCCGCCTTGGGCACCCCTTGCAGCATCAGTGTGAACTCGGCATTCTCCAACGCGGTCAGAACCGGGATCAGGTTGTACGATTGAAAGATAAAGCCCAGTTCACGCAAACGAAAATCGGAAAGCTGCCGCGCGGAGCGTTGAGCAACATCGACCCCGTTGATCTCGATCCGACCGGAACTCGGTTTGTCGAGACAACCGATCAGATTAAGAATCGTTGTTTTGCCGCTCCCTGATGGCCCCGCCAGCGCGATAAAATCGCCGCGATCAATGCTCAATGAAAAATCGTGTACCGCGTGAATCTGCTGATTCCCGAGCTGATATGTTTTATTAATATTCACCAGTTGCACCAACGGCATCGTTTCAATCCTGCGCTAAGAGGGGGGGATGATCATACCTGGCGCATCGCTTCCACCGGCGCAATGCGCACCGCTTTCAGTGCCGGATACAACGCGGCAAACACCGACAGCGGGATCACCCACAGCGCAAGTTTACCCATCCACACCCAATCCCAGTCCGCGCGAATGATCGGTTCAAAAACCACTCCACCGAACTCAATTTCGGCCGCAATGTAATCACGCAGGTCAATCCCGACCTCTGCCAGATACCAGGTCAACCCGGAACCGAGCAGGGTGCCAAACAACGCGGCAACGACACCGAGTAGCAGCGCTTCGGTCAGCACCAGTGTAACCAGTACCCGAGACGTCGCACCGAGTGCCCGCATCACCCCGAATTCACGCATCCGTTCCAGCACCGACATCAACACGGTATTCACCATGCCGATCGTCACAATGAGCAGGATAATAATGAAGATGACTTGTTGACTGGCGTAATCAAACTTGATGGCATTGGCCAGATTGACCATCGCCGTCTCCCAGGGAACCACGCGCAATCCGGGGTGAGGCCCTAATAACGCAACCACCTGCGGATAGACTGTTACGTCATCCTGCGCCTGCACGAGGATCACGGCCAGCTCGTGAATCGCATCGGGCACGCCGAGGATCTTTGCCGCCCGCTCGCGACCGACCAACACCAGCGACCCGTCGATATCGCGCATCCCGGTGCGCACCACCCCACGAACACGCAGGAGTTCGCTGGCCAGTTCCCCGTCCCGCCCCTGCACCGTCACCACAAACTTCTGCCCCGGCTTCAATTGCAACTCGCGCAACAGTTTCTCGCCGATCACCGCATCGCGCCCGTCAATTGAACGTAACATCTCGTCGGCCCCGAGTTTTCTCAGAAACGGATTGACCACTCGTTCTACTTCCGGATCGACCCCGGTGAGGAGGATACCGCGACTTTCACGGCTTGATTGTGCCATGCCGGGGAGATAGAGACGCGGAGCAACCTGCGCGACGCCGGGGAGTGCCGCAATCCGCGTCTGTAAATCTGCGCGGTGAAAGGTCAGTTTTTCATCACGACTGCGCGCATAATCACCGACATAGACACTCAGGTGACCGGAACCGGCACGGACACCATTGTCGATCATCTGCGCATAGACCCCCACCGACAGATTATGCGAACCCTGGACGAGCATGACACTCAGGCTCATCGCCGCCAATGTGATCAGCGAGCGGCGCCGATTACGCCACACATTGCGCCAGGCAAGCCGAAACAGTTTCACGGTCATTCCTCCCGGATGGCGCGCACCGGTTCGAGCCGCGCAGCACGATTTGCAGGGAGCAACCCCGCCAGCAAGCAAATAAGGAGCAGGCACAGCGACGGTATCCAGAAATTGTCGAACGCAAACTCAGCCCGCAGGCGTGGCAGAATCGTCCCACCGGCATAAGTGATCGGGGTCAGATAACCGGACAGATCAATCCCCACCCGCGACATATACAAGGTCAGCAGCCCCCCGGTGATCAGGCCGATCAGCAACGACAGCAACCCCATCGCCAGCGTTTCAGTCATCACCAGCAGGCGCACCTGCATCGGTCGCAGCCCCATTGCCATCAGAATGCCGAATTCCCGCGTTCGTTCCATGACCGCCATAAAGAAGGTATTGAGTACCCCGAGCCCGGCGGCACTGTACAAGATCAGCGCCATAATCAGACGACTGACAGCGTAGGAGGCAAGCACCTCGCGCATCTCAGGCAACAATGTACTCCATTCGTGTACCTCCAACCCTGGCGGCAGCTGCGCGGCCATTTCCCGTGCCAACAGCGGAGCCTCCAGCGGAGCAGTGACGGTGATAGCGATCTCATGCACCCGTCCCGGCAACGCCATAACCTTTTGCAGCCACGGCAGCGATACCAGCGCCAGCGTGTTGTCCTGCCCTGTCGCACCGGTTCTGAAGACACCGCTGACGGTGAGCAATGCATTGCCGATCGAACCGTCAGCCGCCTGGGTAACGAAGACCAGTTCATCCCCCGGGTTCACCCCCAGTTTGTCGGCCAGGACCGCACCCAGCACTACACCGGCAAATTCGCCAGGCAGCAGATAGTGTCCGCCACTGAGCATCCTGCCTAGTGTTGTGACCTGCTCTTCGCGCTGCGGATCGACTCCGAGTAATTCGGCGGGGTAGCTGTTATCGGCATGAGAAAAAAGGCCGAAAGCACGAAGCCGGGGGGAAACACCAAGGGTTTGCGGCGCTTGATCAAGGGTGTTCAAGAAATCGTCCTCCGGCGCAAAATTGATAAACATTTCACGCTCCTGCTGGTAACCGTCGGCAGTCACCACGACATGGCCGTAGTACTGCTCGGTGGCGGAGGCGAGCATATCACTGAACATCCCGCTGAAAAGGCTCAGCGAAAGAATCAGCAGGCTGGACGAAACCACCATCGCGGAAACGGTCAGAAAGGTGCGGCGACGGTTACGACCGATGTTGCGCCAGGCCAGGGTCAGAATCATTTCAGCGCTTTTTCAGTTCGCGCAGCGAAAAGAAACTGGCCGTCAGCGGCAGATCAAAGGCGATATTCTCATAGTGCAAGACGGTCTGCTCCTCCGGCTTGTCAATCGGTTGCACAATCATCTTCAGTGGAATGGTGCGGTTACCGACGGTCTGAATATCGGCAAAAGTGATAGTGCGTACCAGCTCGTACTCTTCATCAAAATACTCGACCAGCAGTGGTACTCGGTCAGCCTTGCGTACCGTGTAAATAATCCGTCCCCAGACCACCGCCGCCGCCGCTTTCGGTATCCCCTCAATCCGCCAGATTTCAGCATTTTCTTCCTGCAGCTGGAAGACATAATCCTCATCAATATGCGCCGCCTTGACCAGATCGTTATTGGTGATATGACTCCCCATCCACGCACCTCCCATCAACGACGGTGGCACCTTGATGACCCGGTCGACATTGGGCAAATAATTCCAGACCTCCTTGTCGACCTTCAGGGTTGCGACCCCCTGCTCCTTGGCCGGAGCAACGATCCGCACCAGAAAATGATCGCGCTCCAGTGACCACGCCTCCATCGTCAGACGGCGTTGCCAATGCGCGGTGCGCACCTTCATCTGCATTGTTGAATGCGATGAGTGGCCATTATATTGTTCTTCCACCTCGCGTATCAATTGTTGCCAGTCGATCCCCAGCACGATAGACGGGAAGAGGATCAGAACAGCGACGCTGATAACGATTTTTGTCGAAATACACACACGTTGTCCTTTCGCGAGGGGAAATAATATTCTTTTATGATATCGTATTTCAGCAGGTTGCCAAGACAATGGCGAGTAAAATCACAACCGGCTGAAACAGTCATCAATGTTGCATAAAACCATTGACCCCCACCCGCCCTTGGCGTAGAGTAACGACCCCGTAACACATCGATTTGTCGAGGAGTTTTGCATGAACACGATTGAACTGCCAGGGGCAAAGAAGGTTGGTCATCTGACCTTGCTGCGTGAGCCGCGTGCGATTACTGAAGCCGAATATAACGCCCTGAGTGCTAACGAGCGACTGGACATTATCCGTCACGCGGTGGGGACCCGTAAATACGACCTGTTACTCGCCGCCGAGGACGCTGCCACGCTGATCCCGCGTATTCCGGCTCAGGAACTTTATCTTTTCATCAGGGATCGTGGTCTGGACGACGCCAAGGAGCTGATTGATTTTGTCAACGCCGAGCAATTTTCGCTCTTTCTCGACTTTGACTGCTGGCGCGGCGATCAACTGGACAGCGACATCGCTCTGCCCTGGTTAGCCGCTTTGAGCGAACGCGATGACGATGTGATATTGAACATTCTGGAAGGACTTGATTTTGAGTTTTTAACCCTTGTCACGCAGCGCTACGCGACCGTGGTTCACGGTCCGGAAATCTACGATGATGATGACCAGCGCCAGGAAGACAGTAATCGTGACGGCGGCTATGAGGTGGTCTACACCAGTGAAGACGCGGCAAAGTTTTTCAGTCTGTTTTTCGCCCAGCTCTACCAACTCGACCAATCTTTATTTCGCCGTTTACTGGAATCGATTCGGGGCGAAGTGCCCTCTCAACTTGAGGAAGAATGTTTCCGCAATCGCAACAATCGTCTTGCCGACCTTGGTTTTCCCGATCCACTCGAAGCCCGCTCGGTTTATCAATGGATCGATCCGGCAACGTTTAATCTTCAGGACTGGCACAAGGATAAAATTTATCCCGTGGACGAAGAGCTGCTCCCCCCGGCTTTTGCCTTAACAGTCACGGCGCCCGACTCTTTTCTGGCGGCAGCTTTGACACGTGGGATGAGTGATGAGTTCTGCTGGGAACTGACCTATCTTTTAAACAAAACCATGAGCGCCGCCAAGGTTGATATCGGCAACCTTGAGGACATTTCTGCCGTGGCGCAAGGAGTGCGCAACTACCTGAACCTTGGACTCGAATTCAGTGCGGGGGGCAATGTGGAGGCAGGCGGGGAAATTCTCGGGCAGGTCTACTTGCAGACGCTGTTTCAGCTTGGTTACAGTTTGTGCCTGCGGTTATCGGAACGGGCCAGGGCGCTTGATACTACCGCCATCAAGCCGTGGCTCGATGCTCCCTATAAACGTTTTCTCAAGGCACTGCTGCAATCACCGCCCCGCTTAAACCTCTCCGACGGCGCTGATGTGCAAACAGGGGATCGCGCAATTAAATCGCTGGACGATCTTGCCATTATCAACCATCGTCTCGATCGCCTCGACATGCTGCACACGCTGTTCTGCTCAGCACTGCCCTTCGAACTCCCGACGCAGATTGACCTTGACGATGATCGGCCAATGTACCGTGACGAACTCACCTTGACTGACATTATATTGACGGCTCTGGCCAACCAGGTACTCGACCGGCCCTTTCGCCCCGCTCCGATCCCTGTCACAGAACTGCCCCGACTGCACGCCAAACTCGGCACGGACGGAACGGTATCGACGGTTATCAGCGAAGCATTTATTAGCTATCTGGAAGGGCTGTGCCCAGGCGCTGAAGCATTTGCGCGGTTTACTTTGGGCGTGCTCGAAGATGACTTTCTCGCCATCAATCCGGAAGACCTTGACCCGCGTTATATCAGCGGGATAATCATTCGTCCGTGAAAAACTCCAACTGAGTGCATTTTTTTCTTCGAGATGGAAGAGAGGATGACAAACCTGAATGGACAGTTACATAGGTCCGCTGTTTGAATCACTTCCACAAATTTTTCGTCATATAAAAAAAGGCAGGGTCACACGGACCCTGCCCTTTTTTTGCGTTATAAAGTGAATCTCAAGCGTCTTTTTGCTCGTCTTCCGTAACATCATCGGTCGCAGTCTCAACAGTCTCGGCAGCAACCTCTTCGACAGCTTCGTCGCTGGAAATTACCTCAACTGCCTCTGCAGTAGGCTCAGCAATAACCGGTTCGGCAACAACGGGCTTGGCTTTTTTCGGTTTCGGGGTGAAGTTCTCTTCCACAAGCTCAATCATCGATGTTGAAGCATTATCTCCAGAACGCAAACCGAGCTTGACAATCCGGGTATAACCGCCAGGACGATCTGCATAACGCGGGGCTATCCGTTCAAAAAGTTTAGCGACAACGGTCTTGTCGAAAATAACTTCCATAGCTTGACGACGGGCATGCAGATCACCGCGTTTGCCGAGGGTAATGAGCTTGTCTGCCAACTTCCGCAGTTCTTTGGCACGCGCATCAGTGGTGGTAATTTTCTCATGCTCAAGCAGGGATGTTACCATGTTGCGCATCATCGCCTTGCGGTGACTGGAGTTACGACCGAGCCGTCTGCCTGTATTATTGTGACGCATCGTTTAACGATTCCTTTCCTAAATATCACCGGGCTGAAAATCACTCTTCTTCTTCAGCCTTCTGCATCATCTTCATATAATCCGGATCGGGGAAATTGTCGACCTGCATCCCGAGAGTGAGCCCCATTTCAGCCATGATGTCCTTGATTTCATTCAAGGATTTACGACCAAAATTCTGCGTTTTAAGCATCTCGGCTTCAGTTTTCTGAACCAGTTCACCGATCAAATGAATATCTGCATTTTTCAGGCAGTTCGCACTGCGTACCGACAGCTCAAGTTCCTCAACACTCCGATAGAGGTTCTCATTGATCTTGCGCGATTCATCTTCACGCTCGTCTGGCGCAGGCTCGATATTCTCATCAAAGTTGATAAAAATTTGCAGTTGCTCTTTCAATATTTTTGCTGCGTAAGCAACCGCATCATCAGGACGGATACTGGCATCGGTCCAAACTTCGAGGGTCAACTTGTCATAATCGGTAATCTGACCGACGCGAGCATTGGTTACCGCAAAATTGACTTTTTTGATCGGAGAAAAAATCGAATCGATCGGAATCGTCCCGACCGGAAACTTTTCGTCCCGATTACGGTCCGCAGGTAAGTAACCTTTGCCCAACGCCACGGTCATATCCATCTCGACATCTGCTTCTTTACCGCAAGTGGCAATATGGTGATCGGGGTTGAGAATCTCCACGTTGTTGTCAGTGACAATATCACCGGCAACGATCGGACCAGCCCCTTTTTTAACGATACGGATATTACGAATATCGTGACCGTGGAGGCGCAGCAGAACACCTTTCAGATTCAGGATAATATCGGTCATATCCTCGGTCACACCGGGAATCGTCGAGAATTCGTGCAATACACCTTTGACGCGCACCGACGTAATTGCTGCTCCCTGCAAGGATGACAAGAGTACCCGCCGCAGCGAGTTGCCAAGGGTCGTCCCGAAGCCACGCTCAAACGGCTCAGCCTCAAACTTGCCATAAGCTCCGGTCAGCGTATCGGAATCAATCTGGAGGCGCTTTGGTCTGATCAGGTCTCTCCAGTTTTTATACATCCGTATCCTCCATCTAAATGCTGTTCTTTCAGCAGTAATTACTTGGAGTACAATTCGACGATCAATTGCTCCTGGAATACCGGGGTGGTCATCTCGTCACGAACCGGCAAGGTTTTCATCTTGCCGGAAAAGTTTGCCCGATCGACTTCGACCCAGGACGGAATTCCACGCCGCATAACACCGTCAAGAGACTCATTGATCCGCGCAACGGTACGGCTCTTTTCACGAAGTTCCAAAACGTCAGCGGTCCGCACCTGGTACGAAGGAATATTCACTCGCCGCCCATTGACTTTGAAGTGTCCCTGACGGACAAGACTGCGAGCTTCATTGCGAGAGCTGGCAAAACCAAGACGATAAACGATGCAATCAAGGCGACGCTCAAGAAGTACCAGCAAGTTCTCGCCGGTCACACCCTTCATCCGGTCAGCTTCGGTAAAATAAGCTCGGAATTGTTTTTCAAGCAGACCGTAGGTACGTTTGACACGTTGTTTTTCACGCAATTGCGTACCGTAATCAGAAACCTTGATCCGCCCCTGACCGTGCTGCCCCGGAGCATAATTACGCCGCTCAACGGCACACTTATCGGTATGGCAACGATCGCCCTTCAAAAACAACTTCATATTTTCCCTTCTGCACTGACGGCAGACGGGTCCGGTATATCTAGCCAACGTTTGTCCTCCTTGTGTTATACTCTTCTGCGTTTCGGCGGACGGCACCCGTTATGTGGAATCGGGGTAACATCCTTGATTAAAGTAATCGCCAGACCCGCCGTCTGCAGCGCACGCAATGCTGATTCACGACCGGAACCCGGTCCCTTTACGAAAACCTCAACCGTCCGCAAACCATGTTCCATTGCTTTTTTGGCGGCTTCTTCAGCGGCCATCTGAGCCGCAAAAGGAGTACTCTTGCGAGATCCCTTGAAACCCATCCCACCAGCAGTCGCCCAGGAAATCGCATTACCGCTGATATCAGCAATCGTAACGATGGTGTTATTGAAAGTTGCCTGGATGTGCGCCACTCCTTTGGCAATATTCTTCTTCTCTTTTTTTTGTTTTGTTGCTTTTTTGCCAGGCTTAGCCATGGTTCCTCCAGATTATTTCTTCTTACCGGCGACAGTCTTGCGCGGGCCTTTACGGGTCCGTGCATTGGTCTTGGTTTTTTGACCACGAACGGGGAGTCCCCGACGATGACGAAGACCACGATAGCAACCCAGATCCATCAGCCGCTTGATGTTCATGGTAACATCCCGCCGCAAGTCACCTTCGACCTTGAACCCACCATCGATAACTTCACGAATTTTTGCGACTTCGGCCTCATTCAGATCGTCGGAACGCGTATCATAATCAACGCCCGCCGCCGACAGAATCTTCTGCGCCGACGAACGACCAATGCCGAAAATATAAGTAAGTGCCACTTCGATGCGCTTATTGCGCGGTAAATCTATCCCAGCTATGCGTGCCAATGTATGCTCCTCCTACGTCTTTACCCCTGACGTTGCTTATGTTTGGGGTTCTCGCAGATGATCCTGACTACGCCTTTGCGCTTGATCACCTTACATTTGTCGCAGATCTTCTTTACTGAACTTCTTACTTTCATTTTTCAGTTCCTCAGCGGGGTTATCTTGCGCCGTCACAAAACAGTCAGAATTTCCGGACCATCCTCTGTGACAGCGACCGTATGTTCAAAATGTGCCGATGGTCGGCTGTCTTGCGTGACCGCCGTCCAGCCATCACTC
Source organism: Desulfuromonadales bacterium (assembly GCA_029210745.1). Taxonomy (GTDB): domain Bacteria; phylum Desulfobacterota; class Desulfuromonadia; order Desulfuromonadales; family JAHYIW01; genus JAHYIW01. The sequence goes on along the minus strand of JARGFI010000019.1, from coordinate 11,845 downwards.
AGTATCCTGATTTCGGGGCCACCGGCATTAATCATCGGTTCAATCGCCAATGTCATGCCAGCTTTCAGACGTGGCCCCTGCCCAGGCAAGCCAAAATTCGGGATTTGCGGAGCTTCATGCAGGCGTTTGCCAATACCATGACCGACGAATTCCCGAACGACACTGTACCCTTCATATTCAACCGTACTTTGCACCGCGTGAGAAATATCTGATATTCTGTTTCCCACGACCGCTTTTTCGATCGCCGCGCGTAAAGAGGACTCGGTGACATCCATCAGGTGCTGCTTTTCCGCTGACATCGTGCCGACCGGTATGGTCAGCGCAGCATCACCATAATAGCCGTTATAGATGACGCCGAAATCTATACTGATAAAATCACCATCGTCCAGAGGGGAAGAATTCGGAAACCCATGAACAACCTTTTCGTTCGGTGATGCGCAGATGCAATAGGGAAACCCGCCATAGCCTTTAAAGGCCGGACGGGCCCTGTATTTTTTACACTCTGCCTCCGCCAGACCGTCGAGTTCCAGCGAAGTGATCCCAGGGGCGACACGCTCTTTCAATAGAGCAAGTATTTCAGCGACAATTTTCCCCGCGCTTCGCATTTTTTTGATCTCGGCGCGTGATTTAAGCGTAATCACCACTTACGCCTGAAGCAGGTGCTGAATTTCCTGTTCAACTTCAGCGATCGAACGTAAACCATCCAGAGAACTGAGAATTCCGGCCCGCTCGTAAAAAGAGATCAACGGCGCGGTTTGTTGCAGGTAGACATCAAGTCGCTTACGAATCGTCTCTTCATTGTCGTCATCGCGGTGAAAAAGCTCCCCCCCGCAGAGATTGCAGACACCATCTTTCTGCGGCGGGTCAAAGCTGATGTGATACCCTGCACCACACTCGCGACAGGTTCTGCGACCGGTCAGGCGCTCAACAAGTGCCTCCGGATCAACCTCAAGCGAAATCACCTTATCCAGATCACGCCCCATGCGGGACAATGTTGCTGCAAGAGCTTCAGCCTGAGGGACCGTTCGCGGGAAACCATCAAGAATAAACCCCGCAGTACAGTCCGGATCGAGCAAACGGTCACTGACAATGCCAACCACGACTTCATCAGGAACCAGCGCGCCGGAATCCATAAACTCCTTCGCCTTGATCCCCATTGCGGTTTTGTCCTTGACCGCCGCACGCAAAATATCACCCGTCGATATTTGTGGAATATTATAACGATCAGTCAATATTTTAGCTTGTGTACCTTTACCGGCCCCCGGAGGACCAAGAAGAATCAATTTCATACCTGGCTACCTTATCGTCCAGCGCGACTTTTCAGCGTCACACCTTTCATGAAACCTTCATACGAGCGCGAAATCAGGTGTGCTTCGATTTGTGATGCGGTATCCATCCCAACCCCGACAACAATCAACAGCGACGTTCCACCAAAGTAAAACGGCAAGTTGAACTGACCATAAAGGATCGTCGGAAGCACACAGACCGCCGAAACGTAGATTGCCCCGACAAACGTCAGTCGGCTGAGTACGGTGTCAAGATACTCGGCAGTCGCCTTGCCTGGACGAATCCCCGGCACATAACCACCCTGCCGCTTGATGTTGTCAGCAACATCAACGGGGTTGAACGTTACAGCCGTGTAGAAATAACAGAAGAAGACGATAAAGGCAACGAAAAAGACGTTGTAAAGCCAATTCCCCGGATTCATCATATTGGCCATAGTTTGAACCCAGGGCACGTCGACAACCTGGGCAACGGTCACCGGAAACATAATGATCGAGCTGGCAAAGATTGGTGGAATAACACCGCTCATATTGATCTTAAGAGGAAGATGGCTCGTCTGCCCTGTAGCCCCGGCACCGGCAACGCGTTTCGCATAATGAATCGGTACCCGGCGTTGAGCACGCTCCATAAATATAATCGCCCAGATGACACCGAACATCACACCAAAAATGACAATCAACACAAAAATTGACAACGCACCGGTCTTGACAAGACGTATCGTATTCACTATTGCCGACGGAATATTCGCCACGATTCCGGCGAAAATGATCAGCGAGATACCGTTCCCAATGCCCCGTTCGGTAATCTGCTCTCCCAGCCACATAATGAATGCGGTTCCGGCGGTCAGCGTAACGATAGTCAGTAAAATAAACCCGACACCCTGGTCAGGAACAACGAATTCGCCCGCTGGTCCGCGCATCGTCTGCAGACCGATCGCGATCCCGGCACCCTGTATAACAGAAAGAACGATCGTACCATAGCGTGTCCACTTGGTGATCGTACGCCGCCCCTGCTCACCTTCTTTCGCCAGTTTCTCAACCGGTTCAAAAACGACCGTGAGCAATTGCAAAATAATCGAGGCGCTGATGTAAGGCATGATTCCCAGCGCAAAAACCGTCATGCGCTCAAGCGCACCACCAGTAAATGCACTGACCAAACCGAGAAGAGTCCCTTCAGTCCCCGCAAAAAACTTGGCGAGAACCGATCCGTCAACTCCTGGCGTCGGAACATGACATCCAACCCGATAAACAGCCAGCATGACCAGGGTAAAAATAACCCGGCGCCGTAATTCGGGGATGCTGAAAATATTCTGAAGACTCCGAATCAATTTACAGGACCTCTATCGTTCCGCCTGCAGCTTCAATTTTGGTCACCGCAGCCTTACTGAATTTATGGGCTTTGATCGTGAGTGCCCTGGTCAACTCTCCGTCAGCAAGAATTTTGACACCGTCATTAATTTGACCAAACAAACCAGCCTGGCCCATCGCTTCCAGATCGACGACGCTTCCGGCTGCAAATTCATTCAGATCGCGCAAATTAACGAGCGCGTAAACCTTGCGGCTAAGCGGACAAAAACCCCGTTTCGGCAGCCGGCGCTGAAGCGGCATCTGACCACCTTCAAACCCGGGTTTGACTCCTCCGCCAGAACGCGCATTCTGCCCCTTATGACCTTTGCCGGAAGTTTTGCCCATTCCTGAGCCCGCTCCACGACCAATACGTTTTCTGTTTTTTGTCGAACCGATTGCCGGTTGCAGATTACTTAAATCCATCGCTATTTCCTAGTCCTCTACCGCTACCATGTGCTCAACCTTGCGAATCATACCCCGGATTTCAGGAGTATCCGGCAAAGTCACCGTTTTCTGCAGTTTCGTCAATTGCAGTCCTTTGAGCACCTTGGCAAAATATTCTTTGCGCCCGATCGGACTACGCTTCAGCGTTACTTTAATTTTACCAACCATGACCATCTCCCTGGCGTCGCGATTATTCCGCCGCCGTTGCGGACAGGCCGCGTCGTTGCATGATTTCTTCTGGGCTTTTCAGTCGGCTCAAAGCATTCAGGGTTGCCTTGACAACATTATGCGGATTGTTCGACCCCAGGCACTTCGAAAGAATATCTGCGACTCCGGCTGCCTCAAGAACAGCCCGTGCCGCCCCTCCTGCGATCACACCGGTACCAGCCGAGGCGGGTTTCAACAACACCTTTCCCGCACCGTACTTGCCGATCACATCAAAAGGAATCGATTTGCCTTGCAACGGAACCCTAATCATGTTGCGTTTCGCAGCTTCAACCCCCTTACGGATGGCTTCAGGCACCTCGCGGGCCTTGCCAAGACCATAGCCCACGCAACCCTGGCCGTCACCGACAACAACAAGCGCGGAAAAGCTGAAACGCCGACCACCCTTAACAACTTTTGCGCAACGATTAATATGGACTACGCGGTCGGTCAGGTCCAATTCGTTTGGATCGATACGATGCAAGAGATCCTCCTTTAAAACGTCAAACCGGCTTCACGTGCAGCCTCAGCCAGTGCTTTAACACGGCCGTGGTACAGAAACCCGTTACGGTCAAATACAACTTTTCTGATATCCCTGGCGAGCGCCAACTCGGCAATCGCCTTGCCAACCACTTTCGCCGCAGCAACATTTCCGGTAGATTTCAAATCGCCGTAAACCGCAGCAGAAGTAGTGGAGACCGACGCCAGCGTGCTGCCGGTCGAATCTTCGATAATCTGAGCGTAAATATGTTTGGCACTGCGAAACACACAAAGCCGGGGTCTCTCGGTGGTGCCTGTCACCTTCTGCCGAACCCGCACCTGGCGCTTCATTCTGCCCAAACGTCTTGTTTTTGCAACGTTCACAGTTGTTCTCCTTAAACTGTAGACTTATTTTTTACCAGTCTTGCCGGCCTTACGAACAATCCGCTCATCAGCGTACTTAATCCCTTTGCCTTTATACGGCTCAGGCTCACGAAAAGAACGTATCTTCGCGGCGGTCGCCCCGACCAATTCCTTATCAATCCCGCGAATCGTGATTTTTGTTTGTTTCTCAACTTCAACTTCAATCCCGGCGGGCAAGGGGTACTCTATCGGATGAGAATAGCCCAAAGCCAGGTTTAATACGGTCCCTTTGAGATCGGCCCGGTAACCCACACCGCTGATTTCAAGAACCTTGCTGAAGCCGGTCACGACACCGTCAACCATATTCGCCAACAGAGTACGAGCCAAACCAAGCATCGCCGTATTCGTTTGCGTGGCATCAGCCAGAGCGACGGTAATCAAATCGGCACCGACATCGACCTTGACGCCCGGTGGCACAACCTTGCTCAGTTTACCTTTTGTACCCTGAACGTTCAACGTATCACCATCAAGCGCAACCCTCACGCCTGAAGGTATGATAATGGGTTTTTTCCCAATTCTTGACATGCTAGGAACTCCTTAAACGGTTGTTACCAGACGGTAAACAACACCTCGCCACCGACCTGAGCCTCACGAGCTGCCACATCGTGCATGACCCCCTTCGAGGTCGACAGTATCGAACAACCCAGGCCGTTTTTCACTTGCGGAATTTCACTGCACCCGACAAACGAGCGACGGCCGGGCTTGGAAACGCGCTGGATCTCGTGAATAATGTGCTGATTGTTATCGTCATACTTCAAATAAATACGCAACACGCCCTGTTTATCGTCGCTTGTGGTCTTGAAGTTCTTGATGTACCCCTGCTCTTTAAGAACAGTCGCAATCGCAACCTTCAAATTAGAAGACGGCATATCAATTTTCTGATGCTTCGCCACTCCGGCGTTCCTGATGCGTGTCAACAAATCCGCAATCGGGTCTGTCATTCCCATCGATAGTACTCCTTGCTCACCAGCTCGATTTGATCACGCCGGGAATTTTGCCTTCAGACGCCAGTTTTCGCAGACAGATCCGGCACATATTGAATTTACGATAATAGGCCCGCGGACGACCGCAGAGCGGACAGCGGTTATTTTGTCTTACTTTGAACTTCGGCGCCCGCTGTGCCTTGAGTATCATTGATTTTTTCGCCACTATTTCCTCCGCTACTCTTCTTATTTACGGAAGGGCATGCCAAGACTGGAGAGCAACGCGCGGCCACCCTCATCATTCTCAGCCGATGTGACGACGGTCACATTGAGCCCTTTAACCTTATCAATTTTTTCCAGATCAATTTCCGGAAAAATGATCTGCTCCTGGATCCCCATGGTGTAGTTGCCACGTCCATCGAACCCTTTGGGCGAAACACCCTTGAAGTCGCGTACGCGCGGCAGGGCGACATTGATCAGACGATCCAGGAACTCATAAGCGCGCTCACGACGCAGAGTCACCATGCAACCGATCGGCATCCCCTCTCGCAACTTGAATTGAGCGATCGAACGTTTAGCGCGGGTAATCACAGTTTTTTGCCCGGTAATCAAACCGAGTTCTTCAACCGCCGACTCCAGCACCTTGATATTCTGAATGGCCTCACCGAGTCCCATATTGACAACGACCTTGTCAACCCTGGGAACCTGCATCACATTCTTCAGTTGCAGGTCACCCATCAATTTGGGTGCCAGTTCAGTCCGATATTTTTCCATTAATCTGGCCATGAAGCTACTCCGTTACTTATCGACGATTTCATTGCACTTCTTGCAGAAGCGTACCTTGCCGCCATCGTCAAGAATGCGGACTCCGGTGCGAGTCGGTTTATTACACGCCGGACACACCAATTGAACATTGGATACGGCCAGCGGTGCTTCCTTCTCAATAATACCGCCCTCATTATTCGACTGTGTCGGACGGGTGTGACGCTTGACCACGTTCAGATTTTCCACCATAACGCGTTCTTTTTCAGGAATCACCTTCAGCACGCGCCCGGTTTTCCCTTTATCCTTACCCGCTATAATCATCACCATGTCATCTTTTTTGACATGAAGCTTGATTGCCGCCATTGTAATCCGTCTCCCAACTTGTATTAGAGAACTTCCGGTGCCAGCGAAACGATCTTCATAAAACGCCGGGCCCGCAATTCACGAGCAACCGGACCGAAAATACGCGTACCGACCGGTTCCCCTGTGGCGTTAACAACGACCGCAGAGTTTTTGTCAAAACGTATGTAGGAGCCATCAGGGCGACCAACTTCTTTCGCTGTTCTTACGATGACTGCCCGCACAACATCACCCTTTTTTACTTTTGAATTGGGCATTGCTTCCTTGACGGAGCAGACAATTATATCCCCAATGCCTGCATACTTGCGTTTCGACCCGCCAAGTACTTTGATACAGCAGAGTTTCCGAGCACCGGAATTATCCGCCACATCAAGCATGGACTGCATCTGAATCATGGCTGATATCTCCTAAACAATGACGTTCTTTTCAAGAATTTCGCGCACCCGCCAACGTTTGTCACGTGACAACGGACGGCATTCAACAATCAGAACCTTGTCACCGATTCCGCAGTTATTCAATTCGTCGTGCGCTTTATATTTGGTTCGCCGTTTGATATATTTCTTGTAAATCGGGTGCTTGACCAGTTGATCGACGTTAACAACCACGGTCTTGTCCATTTTGTCACTTATGACAATCCCGACTTGGATCTTCCGATTGCCTCGCTCTTGTGCCATCTTCATCCTCACGCTTCCGCTTCACCCTGCTTCTTGCGAAGCACGGTTTTAACCCGAGCAATATCTCGTCTCACCTGAGAAATCCGGGCGGTGTTTTCCAAATGTCCGGTATGGAGCTGAAAGCGGAGATTGAACATCTCCTGATGCAGCTCCTGCTCCTTCTTATTCAACTCGGAGGGACTGAGTTCATTCATTTCATTAACCTTCATGATCTAGCTCCTCCCTGGCCACAAACTTGGTCCTGACCGGAAGTTTATGTGCCGCAAGACGCAACGCTTCGCGTGCAATTTCCTCCGTGACACCCTGCATTTCATAAAGGATGACCCCCGGACGAATTACAGCAACCCAACTGTCAGGAGATCCCTTACCTTTCCCCATCCGTGTTTCGGCGGGCTTACTGGTCAATGGTTTATCAGGAAACACACGAATCCAAATCTTACCCCCCCGTTTAATATAACGGGTCATGGCACGACGAGCTGCTTCAATCTGGCGGGAAGACAGCCAACCACAGGTCAACGCCTGCAGACCATAATCGCCGAAAGTCAATTCGACACCGCCGGGAGCAGCTCCGGTCATGCGCCCCTTGAACTGCTTTCTATGTTTAACCTTTTTAGGCATTAGCATGACAGAAAACTCCTATCCAATCTTACTGCTGCTCACGCTGCAGAACTTCACCTTTGAAAATCAGAACCTTGACCCCAATAATTCCATAGGTGGTTTTTGCTTCAGCAAATCCGTAATCAATATCCGCGCGGAGGGTGTGCAAGGGGACCCGCCCCTCACGATACCATTCAGTGCGGCTCATTTCAGCACCACCAAGGCGACCGGCACAATTGATCTTGATCCCTTGAGCTCCGAATTTAAGCGCTTGTGTCACACTTTTTTTCATCGCCCGACGGAACGCCACCCGCCGCTCCAGTTGCAACGCCACATTCTCCGCAACCAGTTGAGCATTAACTTCAGGCTTACGAACTTCCTGAATATTGATGAAGACCTCTTTATCGGTAATTTTGGCCAGGTCACGCTTCAGCGCTTCAACCTCAGCACCTTTTTTGCCGATAATAATTCCAGGTCGGGCCGCAAAAATATTCAATTTTGCCTTGTTTGCAGCGCGTTCAATTTCTATCTTGGCAATCCCGGCGTGAAAAAGTCGCTTTTTCAGATAATCGCGGAGCTTGATATCCTCATGCAACAGCGCAGCGTAATCTTTTTCAGCGTACCAGCGCGAGTCCCAGGTACGAATGACCCCCAGACGGAAGCCTATTGGGTGAACTTTCTGGCCCAAACCTACACCTCCTCAACTATCTCTCATCCAGAACCACAATAATGTGGCTGGTTGGTTTACGGATACGGGTTGCTCGACCTTGAGCACGCGGCATAAAACGCTTGAGTGCTGGGCCCTGATCCACAGTGATTGTTTTCAGGTAAAGCCGGTCAACATCAGAGACCCCGCTCTGTTCCGCGTTCGCAACTGCAGAATTAACCAACTTTGTCAAAACCGGCGCCGCTTTTTGCGGTGAAAACCGGAGAATATTTAACGCCTCCTGGACCTGTTTGCCACGTACCATGTCGGCAACCAGCCGCGTTTTCTGCGCGGACATCCGGACGTATCTCAATTTTGCTTTCGCTTCCATGAAATCGGCTCCTTACGGACTTACTTACGCTTGCTTTTCTTGTCCGCCCCGTGACCGTAATAGGTCCGTGTCGGTGCAAATTCACCTAATTTGTGACCGACCATGTTTTCCGTCACAAAGACCGGAATAAACTTGCGCCCATTGTGGACGGCGAAGGTCAGCCCGACAAACTCGGGGAGAATGGTCGATCGCCGCGACCAGGTCTTGATCACTTTATGGGATCCGGCACTGGTTGCATCAACCTTCCGCGCCAGGCTCTCTTCAACGTAAGGACCTTTTTTGATAGATCTCGACACTGTTGTCTCCTTACTCTACCGCTTTATTTTGTTCTTTTACGTACAATGAATCGATCCGTACGCTTACTAGAACGTGTCTTATAACCTTTAGTCGGCACACCCCAGGGAGTGACCGGATGACGTCCACCAGAACTTTTACCCTCACCACCGCCGTGCGGGTGATCGACCGGGTTCATCGCAACGCCGCGCGATTGAGGACGCTTCCCGAGCCAACGATTACGACCGGCCTTACCAATCTTGACATTCTCATGATCAGTATTGCCAACCTGGCCAATCGTTACCCGGCATTCCTGCATCACCAGACGAACCTCACCAGAGGGCAGGCGGAGCTGAGCATATTTTCCCTCTTTAGCTGCAATCATCGCATAAGTTCCGGCACTGCGCGCCAACTGCCCTCCCTTGCCCGGCTTAAGCTCGATGTTATGAACCCAGGTTCCCAGCGGAATCGAGCGAATCGACATGGCATTGCCAGGCTTGATATCAGCCTGTTCGCTGGTGATCACGGTCGTTCCGATATCCAGACCAACCGGAGCAAGAATATAGCGTTTTTCTCCATCTGCATAAACCAGAAGAGCAATACGTGCACTGCGGTTCGGGTCATACTCAATCGAAGCAACCTTGGCCGGGACATCAGCCTTGTCGCGACAAAAATCGATAATCCGATACTTGCGTTTGTGTCCGCCACCGGTGTGCCGCTTGGTAATCCGGCCATAGTTATTACGCCCGCCAGTTTTGCTCAGCGGTGCCAACAACGACTTTTCAGGCGTGGTCTTGGTAATTTCCTCAAAAGTCGAGCTCGTCATGTTGCGACGGCCCGGTGAGGTCGGTTTATACTTTTTGATCGCCATTATAGAAACTCCGTATCACTTAAAATAGAGTTCGTCTCTTACACGCCGAAGAAATCGATATCGCCGTCTGCCAAAGTGACGTATGCTTTCTTCCAGTTCGAACGCTTGCCAAAATTGCGCCCGACACGCTTTCTTTTGCCAGCCACCAGAACGGTATTCACGTTCTTGACCTTGACATCAAAGGCCTTTTCAACGGCTTGTTTGATCTCAATTTTGTTGGCATCAAGCGCAACCTCAAAGGCTACCACTTGTCCAACTTCTTTTTGCTCATTGGTTTTCTCGGTAATGAGAGGTTTTTTGAGTATCTGATGTAGCTGCTTCATGATCCCAATGATCCTTCCAAACGCTCAATGGCCGCTTCAGTAATAACCAAATCACGATACTTGAGCACGTCGTAAACATTCACACCATCCGCACGCAGAACCTTCACATGAGGAAGGTTGCGGGCAGAAAGCTCAATCTTCACATCCGCTTCATCGATTACGATCAAAGCGTTTTGAAGTTCAAAGCGTTTCAGTACCTCGGCAAACGCCTTGGTGCTGATCGTTTCAAGTTCAATAGTGTTTAATACCGTGAGCTTCTCACCCTTGACCCGCGCGGAAAGGGCACTGCACAGTGCCGACTTTTTCACCTTGCGGTTCAACTTAAAACTGTAGTCACGCGGCTTGGGGCCAAAAACAACGCCACCGCCGACAAAGTGAGGGGCACGAACAGTCCCCTGGCGGGCGTTACCGGTGCCTTTTTGTTTATAAGGCTTCTTGCCGCCACCACGTACCTCACCACGACTCTTGGTCGATGAGGTCCCCTGACGACGTGCTGCCAGTTGATAGCGGACCATGTCATGAATCAGATAACCCTTGACGTCGGCACCGAAGACAGCATCGGCCAGCTCACGCTCAGAGACCTGATTGCGTTGAATATCGTAAACTGCTACTTTTGCCATGATTATCTCCTGAACGTCGTGTCGCGCTTACTTGACGCTCTTGCTACTTTTACGAATCATCACTATGCCATTTTTTGACCCAGGGACAGCACCCTTAATCAAGACCAGGTTTTGCTCGGCACGAACTTCAACGACCTGAAGGTTTTGTGTCGTCACCCGTACGTTGCCCATCTGGCCAGGCATCTTTTTCCCCTTGAACACGCGGCTTGGCCAGGCACTGCAACCAATTGAACCGGGTGCTCGATGAAAATGTGAACCGTGCGAACCGCGTCCACCGGAGAACCCCCAGCGTTTGATGACCCCCTGGAACCCCTTCCCCTTACTGGTTCCCGTCACATCAACCTGTTCACCAACGCTTAAGAAATCGCCGCAGGTAATCTCGTCGCCAACACGGTAATTATCAGTTTCATCGACAGGAACTTCACGAAGAACCTTAAATGCCCCCTTGCCGGCCAACTGGAAATGCCCTGCTTCCGGCTTGCTGACGCGCTGCTGGAGTTTCGTTTGAAATCCAAGCTGGAGAGCGTTATAACCATCACGTTCCACTGTTTTTTTCTGAACAATGACACAGGGTCCGGTTTCAACAACCGTCACCGGAACACGCTTGCCATCAGCAGTGAAAACCTGAGTCATGCCAAGTTTTTTTCCCAGAATTCCATTTACCATTGTCTGTACCTTTATGCTCTATCGTCAACAGATGTCGCTAGAGTTTAATTTCGACGTCCACACCAGCAGAAAGATCGAGTTTCATCAACGCATCAACCGTCTGCTGAGTCGGTTCAAGGATATCGAGCAGACGCTTGTGAGTCCGCATCTCAAACTGCTCACGACTCTTTTTGTCCACATGAGGCCCGCGCAGCACACAATACTTGTTGATGATTGTGGGGAGCGGAATCGGACCAGCAACCCGTGCACCGGTGCGCTTTGCTGTATCCACAATTTCACTTACGGACACATCAAGAAGCTTATGATCGTAAGCCTTCAAGCGAATTCTAATCTTCTGATTCGACATAATTCTTCCTCGTATTACTCAATAATCTTGGCAACAACGCCGGCGCCGACGGTACGGCCACCTTCGCGAATCGCAAAGCGCAGTCCTTCGTCCATTGCGATCGGGGTGATCAGGTCTACCGTCATGGCGACATTATCGCCCGGCATGACCATCTCGATCCCTTCAGGCAGCTCGCAAATCCCGGTCACATCGGTGGTCCGGAAATAAAA
>JARGFI010000018.1 GCA_029210745.1 Desulfuromonadales bacterium | reverse complement strand
TCATAAAACTGGCGTTATATCATACACTTGGTGGTTTACCTGAACCGGAGGTAACCCACAGATTCTGCGGATGAACCTAAAATGTTATGGTGATGTCATGCTGACCCTGATCGGGAGAAAAATTCTTGGTGCCGCCGAGACGACTGGTGAGATGCTCGCGCTCCTTGCGGAGATGGTCTATTACTTCAAGGATGCGCCACGTAATCGTTCAGAGATACTTCGCCAGATGCGAGAAATCGGTCTCGGAACATTGCCCATTGCCTGCCTGATGTCACTTTTCATCGGCATGGTTCTGGCGCTGCAGACCGGGGTACAACTCGCCGACTTCGGAACGCAGGAGGCGATCGGCGCTATCGTTGGTTTGTCAATGGTCAAGGAGCTTGGGCCGGTTATGACCAGCCTGCTTGTGGCGGGGCGAATTGGTTCTTCAATGGCCGCAGAGGTTGGTGCGATGCAGGTTTACGAAGAGATTGACGCCTTGCGCACCCTGGAGATCAATCCGGTCCGCTATCTGGCGATGCCGCGTTTTATTGCGTGTATGCTGGCCATGCCGGCACTGGTCGTCTTTACCGTGATTATATCGATGTTCGGCGGGGGGGTAGTCTGCGCGTTCAACGCTAAGATTGGCGTCCCGCTTAATGTTTATTATGACAGTCTGACCAATGCCTTAAACTATCGCGAAATTTTGAAGGGGTTGCTAAAAGCTGCCGTGTTCGGCGGAATCATCGCGCATGTCGGTTGCTATGTGGGATTCAAAACGATGGGCGGTGCGCGGGGTATCGGGCAGTCAACAACGCGTGCTGTCGTGCTGGCATTTTTATTGATCTTTGTTGCCAATTATTTCCTGACGCGGTTCATGATGTAATGATGTCACCACCTTCTGCAAATCATTCTTTGACTCGCCTGCTCGCCGGGCTTACTCGCGGATTCAGCAAGAGTGCAGTGGAGCAACGCGGCACGGTTGCGGATTATAATGATTCCCACGGAGTCAGCGTGGAAATTGACGGTCTCTGGAAAGGTTTTGCCGGTCGACCGGTCTTGCAGGGGATTGATCTCCACATCGGGGCGGGAGAAATCTTCAGTATTCTCGGCCCCTCAGGTTCCGGCAAGAGTGTGTTGCTGAAACATCTGGTTAAACTGATTCGACCTGATCGTGGCCGGGTGTTGATAGATGGGGAGGATATCTGGAACGACACGTCAAAGGGGAGCCGTGGTTATCGATACAGTATGGTTTTTCAGACCTCGGCGCTATTTAATTCGTTGACAGTTGGTGAAAATGTTGGTTTGTGGTTGCGTGAAAAAGAAGTTTGTCCCGAAGCGCGGATCAGAGAAATCATCAAAGAAAAGCTCGATCTGGTCGGGCTGGCGGGGGAAGAAGATCGTGGTATTGCTGAACTTTCCGGGGGCATGAAAAAACGGGTTGCGATTGCGCGCTCGCTGGCAATGAATCCGGATCTGATTCTCTTTGATGAACCGACCGCAGAGCTTGATCCGATTACGACGGATGAACTGGCACAGGTGATTCTCGATATTCGTCAGCGGCTCGACCTGACGACAGTCATTGTCAGTCATGATTTGAGTTTTGCACTCTATCTGTCTGACCGTGTGGCCATGATCGGTGAGGGGACGATTATCGAGGTTGGCACACCTGAAGAGATCAAGGCGAGTACGAATCTCGATGTAAAACGATTTTTGTATACCACCACCAAAGGAATCGGGGGGGGGGAGAGATAGTGACCATGTCGATAGAAAAACAGGTGGGTTTATTTTTTTTAGCGTCGTTGATCTTGCTCGGCATTTTAATCGAGCTGTCAGAAGACTGGCGTCCGTTTGAACAACGGCTGCATTACCATGCCAATTTTGATTCAGCGATCGGTATCAGTGTCGGTGATCCGGTACGGATGGCCGGGGTTGAGGTGGGGAAGATCACCGCTATCAGCATTGAAGACAGCCAGGTACGTATCGATTTTTATACGACAGATTCAGTTGAATTGGTTGCGGATTCAACGGCGTCTATCCGGCAGATTAATCTCCTCGGTGGACAATTTTTGGGAATTTCATTTGGAACCCGAGGACAACCCGTATTGCCGCCCGGCAGTGAATTGATGACCGAGGAAACTGCCAATATTGATCAACTGATCACCAATCTGGATCGCAATCAGGAAAAGGTTTTCGACAATCTGGGGGATTTGATCGTGGAAATCAGAGGCAATATTTCGGAGATGGTCGAACGTTTGAGTGCTGTCGTGCGTAGAATCGATAATGGCGAGGGGACTTTGGGACTACTGGTTAACAATCCCTCCCTGTATGACAACCTGAACGAATCGCTCGTCAGCCTGAAATCGGTGTTAACGCGGCTGGAGAACGGTGATGGAACAATCGGCAAATTGATTAACGATCCTTCGCTGTATGACGATGCCGCCGGAACCGTTGCCAACCTGCGCAGTGTCTCTGCCGACCTTCAGCAGGGAACCGGGACGCTGGGGTTGCTGCTCAAGGATGAACAGCTGTACAACCAATTGAATATCGCTGCGGCGCGACTTGATTCGATTCTGGCAAAGACGGACGATAATCAGGGAACGCTGGGGCGCCTGGTCAATGAACCGGGGCTTTACGATGAATTTTATGAGGCGGTAGCGCGCTTAAACAGTATTGTTGGCAAAATCGATGAAGGGCAGGGCACGTTCGGACGTCTTATTAATGAGGATGACCTCTATCGGGAGGCCAAAACAACCCTGAACAAGATAGAGAAGACGGTTGATGGTATGAGTGATTCAGGGCCGCTGTCTGGTCTGGGCGTTGTGATTGGTACCTTTTTTTGAATGTATTTCATCCGCTTGCTGTTGCTGAGATTTAAAATTAATTGACACAAAATTATACTTGTTAAAGAATGCACAGGGTTCTTGAATTTCTGTTGTGTCCGGGAGGTTGTCCTTTGAAAAAGAAGTTATTTTTATTGCTGGCGGTCACGGCATTGGCGGCATTGATCCCGGCCTGTTCCGACTTGTCTTCAATGCGTTCCGATACACCGTTGTTGCCGGTGAAGGAATATGAGCGGATGATCGTCGGGCGGCTTGATGCGGATTATGTCGGGAATGATGCCTGTCTGGCGAAATGTCATGCGCATGACAAAATTGCCGATGACTTTCACAATTCTGTACATGGTGCGCAAGTCCAGGTGGAAACAGGGTTGCCACTGGTTAATTGCGAATCGTGTCATGGCCCTGGAAGTCTGGCGATCGAAAAAGTCCAGTATGATGGTGATCAATGCAGCAGCGACCGGCTACTCAATTTGGGTAATCTCCCCAAACAGGCTCAATCACTGATCTGCCTCAAGTGCCATTCAGCGTCATCAACGCCGGTGTTGACTTACTGGTCCGGGAGCACACACGCCACCAGCGATGTCTCATGCAGCGATTGTCATGCCTTGCATGTTGGCCCCCAGCAGAAGGTCAGCCGTCAGGAGATGGCGGAGCTGTGTTTCAAATGCCACCAGCAGGTCAGGATGGAATTTGCAAATTTTTCTCATCACCCTGTTCCGGAACACAAAGTAATGTGTTCTGATTGCCATGATCCCCATGGAACAGCAAATGATAAAATGCTCAAGGGGGCGACAACCAGACAGGTGTGCACCCGCTGTCACATGGAGTATCAGGGCCCCTTTGTTTACGAACATGCTGACCTGACAGAAAATTGTTCCAATTGTCATACCGCGCACGGGTCACCGAACGAGCCGCTGCTGGAAGTGGGGCAGCCGTTTCTCTGTTTGCAGTGCCATGCGGGCCATTTGGGCGGGAATAACCATTCTGCACGAGGGAGTTTGTCTTCCAGGTCGATGAAGGAGGCTTTTTTCAGTCGTTGCACAGATTGTCACTCAGCGATCCATGGTACCGACATTCCTTCAAAATCCGGCGGAACTTTTATCGCGCGATAATTTGTGGTTGGCTGATCTGTCTTCGAATAGTAACGGGAGCGTCTTGTGAATAAATATAGGGTTACCGGTAATGGCGTAAAATTCGGGCGGTTACTTTTTGTGGTGGGCTGTGCTGTGCTCCTTCCGGGGGTGACGTTTGCCTCCAGTTTGGTCGCTGGCGGCGGTTACTCCGTTGTCAGTGACGAAGATACGCCGGGGCGGGCTGCGGAATATCGTGAACATGAATCAAGCCCCACCTTTGATTTACAGGCGTTGGTTGGGCCCGACAAAAAGCACCTCTCTCTCGATGCTGCCTATAACAGTGAAAACGATTATCTCGTTGAATCTTCACTCGACGTCATGACCGTGCTGCACGTGAATCTTCGACTGGAAAAATTATTTCATCATCTTGATCATATCCCCTATCAGCCAGGAACGACTGATTCTCGTAACTTCGCTGTAACCTACAATTCTCCATTCATTGCCGGTGATGATGTCGTCACCCGCGCCGACTATGCTGATCAGAGCCCAGCTGACGAGTACTCATTGGACGCTCAAACCTTCCAGCTGGACATGCGTTACAAACTTCCGGATATCCCCGCACATATTAATCTTGGATATTGGCGCTATCAGAAACAGGGCACCAGGCAGTTACGTTTCATGGATGAAGATTGCGCTACTGCCTGTCATTTACAAAGCCGCACCCGCAAGCTGGATCGGGTGACAAATGAGTTCACGGCCAGTGCTGATGGTCATCTTGGTTTTTTTGATCTGATCGTCAGTTACCTGTATCGGGATTTCAAAGACCAGGAGGACACTCCGCGTGATACGTTTAGTGCAATTGATGGTCGTCGCCTTGCGGGAAGCGCAGAGCATAGTGAAGACCCCGACAGCAAGATGCAAGAGGCAACCTTGGCCGTCCATACTTCTTTGTCCGGAGGGGTTGTTGCCAATCTTTCCTATACGCTGGGGAAGCGGGAAAACCAATCGTTATTGAAAACCGTTTCTCCGGTTGAAGCGGAGGTCGATTATTACAAAGCTGCCGGAGATTTTGCCTTTACTCCATCCGATACTGTGAGTATGATTCTGCGATTACGTCAACTCGATCTGAATTACGATAACAACGACGCGATAACCTCAAGTTTAATCCCTGCCGTTGCACCGGTCAGTGAAAATCTGGATCTCAAAGAGAAGATTATTGAGCTGATTTCGACCTGGCGTTTGAGCCGCAACCTGCAACTCAAAGCGTTGCTCAAACGTGGCGAAACACAACGTGATAATATCGACACCACGTTTGCGGCAGGCTGGCAGCCCCCCGCAGAGGAAGTTAGGTCAACTTTTAAGGTGGGTGGGTATTATAAATCCCGAAACGACCGCAGATTGAGTGTCAATACGACCTATACATTTGAAAAGAACACTACTCCGGCTTATGCGACGAGTAGTTACGACAGCCATGAGCTATCCATCAGTACGTCGTTCCAGCCTGCGTTATCATGGGGGGTCAACGCGTCGGCGCGTGCCGGGGTGGATTTGGCTAATTATGCGGAGTCGCTCCTGATCCCTTCCGGGGTGTATGCCTTTGAACGAAATCGTGAACGGCAGCAGCAGAATGTTAATTTCGGGATTTGGACCGTTCCGGCACAGCGGGTCAGCCTGAATTTTAATTACGGGTTTTCCCGTACGGATATTACGCAGGATCTTTTATTCGGCAACGATGCCGACCCGCAAAGCGGGTTGACTACTTCTCTCACAGCGGTTGAATCCGGACATACTTTCATGGACCGGGATGTTGAATTCCTGCAACAGATCCATATGCTGTCGGCTGACCTCGGGGTCCAATTCAGTGATTCGGTCAGGCTGCGTCTGGCCGGGCGTTACATCCGTGCAACAGCTGAATATTCTCCGGATTTTGATTACCAGGTGGAAATGGATTATCTTGCCACGGCGGAAGGATTGGCTGATATCGGTCGGATTGATCTGGTACAGAGCGGAGCAGAGGTTGGCATTGACTGGCGTGTTATGGAACGATTGCGCTGTGGCGCCGAGATCAGTTATGTTGATTACTATGACAAGAATATGTCCACATTCGATGGCTCGGTGACGCGCAGCATGGTAAATATTGCATATGTCTGGTAGCCTTCTGATTGGACAGGGACGGATGATGAGCTTGGGCGGATATTTGTTTGTAAAATTCAGATTGCTGCTATTGCTGGCCGCAGTTGTTTCTCAGCTATGGGTTGCTGTTCCGTCGTTCGCTGCTGAAAAGAAATTCATGGCGGTCGTGATAACCGGTGGTCTGGACCGTTACCGTGAAGCCCAGGAAGCTTTTGAGCAGATTATTGAATCTGGCGGAATGAAAGATAAAATTCAGCTTTATGTACAGATGCCCAACCCTGATCCAATGTCGTGGGCAAATACTATTCGTAAAGCGGTTGGCGTCGGTGCTGATTTAATCGTTACCTACGGGGCTCCGGCAACCTTGGTGGCGATGAAGGAGTCATCTTCAATCCCCATCGTGTTTGCGGATGTTTACGATCCTGTAGCTCTTAATATCGTCAAGGATTTGAATATTACCGGTGGGAACATCACCGGGGTCAGTAGTAAAACGCCAGTTGAGACGTTGGTCGCGGCAATCTTTGAGATCAAGAAATTTAAGAAAGTTGGTATTCTCTATACAAAATTTGATCAAGGTTCGGTACTGCAATCGGATGAGTTTGAGAAACTTCTGGCAGCGCGTGGTGCCGGGGCGGTTCGTGAAAACGTTGTCAAAGCAGGTGATGTCGCCGCGGCAACACAAACCCTGGCTGAAAAAGCAGATTTATTGTTTGTGTCGGAAAGTGCGGTGTTGCATCTGAAGCTGGACGAGATCATCGCGATTGCCAACGCCAAAGGGATACCTGTTGTTTCGCAGATCCCTCACCTGGCCGATCACGGAGCGCTGGTAACGCTGGCAGCTGATTCTACCGAACAGGGGCGCTTGCTGGGTGTCCATACCATTCAAATACTCAACGGACAGAAAGCATTGACGTTGCCGGTCAGAACACCCCGCAAGGTCGCTTTGACGATGAACCTGAAAGCGGCCAAGCTGCTTCATTTGACAATTCCCTTTCAGGCGTTAAGCATGGCAACTGAGGTTGTGCAATAGACTTAGGCAGGCTGTGTTGAGCTTGGCAGGGGGCAGCGACTGTGAGTTTATCAACAAAAAAACGGACGCTGTAACGTCCGTTTTTTTGTTGATTTATATGATTTTTATTTCTTTTTTCCGGCCGCTCGCTTCGACGCCTTGAGCGGATTAACTTTGGCTTCGACGCTATCAATCTTGACTTTTTGGTGGGTTGCGAAATTGCACAGGCCGGTGGTCCATTTCTTCTCCGGAGCGGGGTAAGAAGAGCAAACAGAACCAATTTCACTCTCAACGATTCGATCACAACCTTCACAGGCTACGACGACATTGTGACAGGCGTTGCCTTCAAAAGAACAACCTTTTTTGGTCCAGAAGTTACACTCATTTCCGGGCTGAATGGTTTGACACTGCATTGCTATATACCTCCCTGATCTTTCCTTATGGGTTAGATTTGTTTTTAAGTCCAGAACTCCCATTATCCGATTATTTTGAAGTAAATGTCAATCTAAAATTTGTCCTTAATTCTGCCTGTTCACTTGACGCCCTGCGTGTCGTCAGGTACTCTTCGACTCAATAAGGACAGGGCTATGACGGATCATGTTGCGTGGGAAGGAAAGTGTCGGCGTTGCGGTCGCTGCTGCTTTGAAAAAATTGATTTTAATGGTGCAATATACTACACCAACGAACCCTGTGCCATGCTTGATCTGGATACGCGCCTCTGTACCGTTTACCGCGAGCGGCACGAGCGGCGACCAGGTTGTATGGCGTTGACTCCCGAAATGTTGCAACGCGGGATCTTGCCCGCTGATTGCCCCTATGTTGAAGATATCACCGATTATCGTGCCCCATGTTTGTATGAGCCTGATTGACTGCCGTGTTGAGCGGTGACGCACAATGCGACGATGATTCAGAACACCGCCATCTGCGGTGAAGGAGAAGATTGTTATGCAGAGGGATATCATCTTTGGAACGTCGGGCTGGCGTGGTTTGCTGGCGGACGATTTTACGTTCGGTAATGTCAGAATAGTGACTCGGGCAATTGCCGATCATCTGTTGGCCCAAGGGACGGCAGATGGCGGTGTGATAGTCGGTTGTGATGCCCGATTTCTGGGCAAAAACTTCGTTGCAGCGGCGGCACAAATTCTCGCGGCCGCAGGAATAAAAGCGTTTGTTTGCGACCGTGATACGCCCACCCCGGTGATTGCACATGAAATCATTCGCCGGGGATGCAGTGGTGCGATTAATTTTACAGCAAGTCACAATCCGTATGAATATAACGGCCTCAAGTTTTCTCCCGCATCAGGTGGGCCGGCGCTTCCTGCAACGACTGCCGATATCGAGCGCCGTGCCAATGAGATGAGCGTGGTGGACGATGTAGATCAAATGACCGTGGAGCAGGCGCGCACGCAGGGATTGTACGAGGAGATTGACCCGCGTCCGGCTTATGTTGAGTCGATACGCAAATTGGTCAATTTTGATGCCATTCTGTCTTCAGGGCTGATCTTTGCGATCAACCCACTCTATGGCACCGCCATCGGTTATCTCGACAAATTACTGGGTGACGCCGGGGTGACTGTGATGACAATCAATGACCATCGTGATCCGTATTTTGGTGGCTACCCCCCGGAACCGGCGCAAGCGAACATTGCTCAATTCATTGATCTTATCCGCAACGATTCGCGTCTCAGCCTGGGACTCGCTACTGACGGAGATGCCGATCGTTACGGGATTGTTGATAGTGATGGCACTTACATTGAACCCAACTACATTCTGGCTCTGCTGGCAGATTATATGCTGAGAAGTGGACGGCGTGGCGACCTGGCGCGTTCTGTTGCGACGTCGCATCTGCTCGATCGGGTTGCTGCGTATCATGGAGTCAATATTCTTGAAACACCGGTCGGTTTCAAATTTATTGGTGAATACATCGCAGCGGGAAAAATTCTTATCGGGGGGGAAGAAAGTGCCGGTTTGACAATCAGCGGACATGTTCCTGACAAGGATGGCATCCTTGCCTGCCTGCTGGTGGCCGAAATGGTTGCCGTTGAGCAAAAGACCATAGCCGAGTTGCTGA
Organism: Desulfuromonadales bacterium; assembly: GCA_029210745.1. Taxonomy (GTDB): domain Bacteria; phylum Desulfobacterota; class Desulfuromonadia; order Desulfuromonadales; family JAHYIW01; genus JAHYIW01. The sequence goes on along the minus strand of JARGFI010000018.1, from coordinate 42,067 downwards.
CTGACCTTTATCGCCGGGTCGGTGAAGTACATACCCGCCGCATCAATCTACGCCTGACACCGGAACTTGAGACTGCTTTTGCTGAGAAAATGAGTTTACCTCCAGACGAGTTTGGTGGCAAGAAGGTGTGCGAAACGAACACTCTGGATGGTTACAAGTTTATTCTCGACGATGGATCGTGGTTGTTGTTTCGCAAATCAGGGACTGAACCGGTCGTGCGACTTTACGGAGAAGCCAACTGCGAGGAGCATTTGCAGACGATCATCGATGCGGGACAGTCATTTGTTTTGGGCCTCCCGTAGCAGCCGCGGTTTCCTGGTTAGATGTGGATAGAATAAAGACGGGGATAAGCGTGCGCTCATCCCCGTCTTTGATGATTTCGATCAGGTTGTAACGATCAGCCTGGTTTGACAATCGCTCCGGAACGAATACAGCGTGTACACGCCCTGACGGACATGACCGTGCCATTTTTGAGAGACCGAACTTTTTGCAGATTCGGATCCCAGGTTTTCCGGGTTTTGTTGTGTGCGTGGCTGACGTTATTCCCTGTTTGCGATTTCTTTCCGCAAATATCACATACTTTTGACATAATTAAAGCTCCTCTTGGCATTCAAAGCCGTAGATATCTATCACAATTGTACGTGTGATGCAACTCATATTTAGGAATTTATGCATCTTTTTACAGGCGGGTCTAAAAGTCCAGGTCATCCTCGCTTATGACTTCGATCTGCTGCCGTTTTAGTAGTGTCGTTGTGACCCCGTCACCACTGACCACCAGATTCTGCCGGTAAATCTCCCCGACACCGCATGACGGGCTGCGTTGTTTCAGGATCGCCCGTCGGCAATCCGTCAGCCTGGCGATTTTCAGCACTTCTTGTGCACCGCGTATAAATGCCAGGTTCATCGATATGTCAGCGTTTGTTATCTCACCGTTACCATCAAGGACAGTGGAGCCATCACCGTTGACGAACCATGATCGCTGGCGAGGGGTTGGCAAGCCGCCGAGTTGTTCGGGACAAACCGGAATCGGAGTCAGATTGTGCTGACGCAGATAATCAAGAACCCGACGATCGGCCTTCGTGCTCCCATCGTAGCGGGTGTTCAGGCCGAGTAAGCATGCACTGACCAGAATTGATCGTTCCATCAGTCGTCCAGAGCCGGGTTGACCAATACCCCTGAGGCAGCCTGTGGTGCCGGATCTATGTAAACATGTCGACCGGTGACCTTGACGCGGTTTTCCGCAAATAATTGAATGACACGCGGATAAATTTTGTGTTCCTGAACAAGAATGCGCGCTGCCAGGGTGTCCTCGTTATCATCAGTGAGAACTGGTACCACCGCCTGCATGATAATCGGTCCGGTATCGACCCCTCCATCGACCAGGTGGACGGTACAGCCGGAAAAACGCACACCGTACTCAATCGCCTTGCGCTGCACGTTAAGGCCGGGGAAAGCGGGGAGGAGTGCCGGATGGATATTAATAATGCGATTTGGGAATGCGGTGACAAACGTATCGGTAATAATGCGCATGAACCCGGCCAGGACCACTAATTCAACCTGCGCTGATTGTAATGCGCTGACAACGGTCCGGTCGAATTCATCACGAGTAGAAAAGTCGCGGTGGTTGATGATTTGAGCGGGAATACCCGCATTTGATGCGCGGGCAAGCGCGCCGGCATCGGGGTTATTGCTGATTACGGTGACAATTTCAGCATCAAGAGAGTTGGCGGCGCAGTGGTCAATAATCGATTGCAGGTTAGTGCCACCCCCTGAAGCGAGTATGCCGAGACGCAGTTTGTCAGTCATCCGCTCCTCCCGGCCCTCAGCTGATAACAACTTGCGGTTCTTCGCCTTTGCGAGCAGCGATCGTGCCGATAACAGTGGCACTTTCACCCAGACCATTGAGACGCATCATGATGTCATCGGTTTCTTGCTCGGGGACAATGACGACCAGGCCGATGCCGCAGTTGAACGTACGATACATTTCATCCTCGGCAATATTGCCTTTCTCTTGCAGAAGTTTGAAGATTGCTGCTTTGGGCCATGATGTACCATCGATTTGCGCTTTACAATCGTGAGGCAGCACACGTGGAAGATTCTCCGGAAGTCCGCCGCCAGTAATATGCGCGATGCCCCGCAGGGTGAAATCGCGCAGCAAATTGAGTATTGACTTAACGTAAATACGGGTCGGCGCAATCAGGACCTCACCGAGCGGAGCATCAAGTTCCGGCAACCTGGCATCAATGGCATAGCTTTCTTGCTCAAAAAGTATCTTGCGCGCCAAAGAATAACCGTTTGAGTGCAGTCCGCTTGATGCCAGACCGATGATCTTGTCACCAACCGTTATCGAAGAACCGTCGATGATGTTGTTGTTGTCGACAACCCCCACAGTAAACCCGGCCAGATCGTATTCTCCAGCGTTGTACATGCCGGGCATTTCCGCAGTTTCCCCGCCGAGCAGGGCGCAGCCGGCCTGTTTACATCCCTCGACAATCCCCTTGACGATCTCAACGGCCTTTTCCGGGGACAATTGTCCGGTCGCAAGATAATCAAGGAAAAACAGGGGTTCAGCACCCTGCACAATAATATCGTTGACACACATGGCGACCAGATCAATGCCGACCGTATCATGTTTATCAAGCATAAAGGCGATCTTGAGCTTGGTGCCGACACCGTCGGTTGAAGCAACCAGAGTCGGGCGCGCATATTTGTCAGGTGTCAGTGAAAAGAGTCCGCCGAACCCGCCAATGTCCGCCAGAACCTCAGGACGCGAACACGATTTAACCAGAGGTTTGATCATCTGCACAAAACGATTTCCGGCATCGATATCGACACCGGCATCTTTATACGTTGTTGGTTTTTTTTGAGTCACGTTATTGCTCCTTTTCCCCGAACACAAGCCACCAAAGGTAATTTATCAATCGGGCGATGTCAAGGTAAACTCTTTGCGCTCAGACGCTTTCGGAAACAGTTTTGAAAATCAAAGATGGATCAAATATCACCGACAGGCGTAGCCTTGCAGAGACCCAAAATACATCACGGTTGCAGACGAGATGAGCACCCCATTATTTCGGGGAAGTGCCCTGACAATCGAGCTGCGGTCAGGATGAAAGACCGAATTTTTTTTTCAAAGCTGCACCCACCGGCTGAGGAACAAATGCGCTGATATCTCCACCGAGGGAACAGACTTCCTTGACAATCGAAGAGCTCAAGAAGCTGTAGGGGACCGCAGTCATCATAAAGAGGGTTTCAACGCGTTGTTCGACGGTGTGATTCATTTGCGCGATCTGTAGCTCGTACTCAAAGTCGGAGACCGCGCGCAAACCGCGCAGAATGACACGAGCCCCCTGATTAACGACATAGCTGACCAGCAGACCGTCAAAGGTCTCGGTGCGCACCCGCGAATCATCGGCAACGGCGATACGAATCAACTCCAGACGTTCAGCGACGGTGAAGAGTGAATTTTTTTCAGAATTACGCGCCACAGCAATGATCACCTCGTCAAAGACTTCCAGACCGCGTTGAATAATGTCAAGATGACCATTGGTGATCGGATCGAACGACCCGGGATAAACGGCAATACTTTTTTTCATTCGTGTGCCTCCATGGCAGTCTTGACAAACAAACGAAACCGGATAGCTCCATAACGGCGGTCGTCGCACAAGGTAAAGGCGCGGTTATCGACATCCAGCTTTTCTTTTGCCCCGGTTTCAACGCAGATGATTCCGTTTCTTCCCAGTAGCTGCTTTGCAGTAAGCATGGCCAGGGTGGCCTCTGCCAGCCCCTTGCCGTAGGGCGGATCCAGAAAGATCAGGTCAAAGGGTGCCTTGTTTAAAACCTGTGGCGGTAAATGCAATACATTGCTGCGTACCAGGGTCACCTTGTCGGACAAGGCACAGCCAGCCATGTTACGGGTGATCAGTTCGATCGCCTGTGGATTATTGTCGACGCAGGTGGCACTGGCGGCACCGCGACTGACTGCTTCGAGAGCCATCGCCCCGCTCCCGGCAAAAAGATCAAGAACGCGTATACCGTTCAGGGAACGGTAGCGGCTGAGCAGGATACTGAACAGGGCTTCACGGGCGCGGTCGCCGGTGGGGCGAATCTCCTTACCGGTAAACGTTGCCAGATGTTTTCCCCGGGCGCTACCGGAAATGATGCGCATAAATAATTCTCTTGTAATTGCGGGAGGTTGTCTGTGGATAAAATTAGCACGGGGAGGAACGTTGGTCAAGTAACGCAGCGCGGACTACTCTTTTTGGGTAACCTGCATGCTCTCCAGTAGGGCGCGTTCTTTGCGGATCGCGTTGCTGCTGTATGCCCAGATATGATAATTTTCCAGCCCCATAACGCTGGTCCCGGAAAAAAAAACAGCCCAGAAATTATCCGGAAGGGCCCCGGATAGATGGTAAAAGATATAGAAAGCGCAAAAAAAAGCGGTATGCATCCACCCAAGGAAAGGCGTGATGTTATGGCTCATTCTCGCCAGGGTTCGGACAATGCTCGAAAAGGCATATATAACCAGGGCCAGGCTGATCATGGTTGCTGGCGGGGGGGTGCCAAGGAGTTGTCGCACCTCAGTACCGAGGGCCGGGAAGATTGAAAATTCATAAAAAGCAGACAAGCTCACCAGCAGAAACAGAACCATTGCCCAAAGACCGCTTCCGGCGATGCGTTCAAGGGTTTTGATGCGTCTTTCGATGCGTTGTCGCAACTCTTCCCGATCCGGAAAGGGACGCACCTCGCGGGGGGATTCCGCCTGGTTCATCATTCGCTCCTTCTGCCCACCACAGAGTGTTCAAAATTGAGCCAACTGTAACATAACGATCAGTTTTAGGACAGAGAATCTGGCGAATTAACACCATGTTCCTTGTGTAACAAGCGGTGTTCGAGCTCTTTTACCTGGTGAGACATTTTTTGAAAGGCATGGGCCAGCCGGGCGATATCGCCACTTACTTCCGGGAAATCATCCTCAAGCATGCCGTTCTGGGGGGTTTCAGTAAAGTTGGTCAGTTTTTTGATTGGCAAAAAAACCTGGTTGTACAAAAGGGCACAAACCGCTCCGACAGTCAGAATCAGAACCATCCCGCTGAATATAATCATGCGGTTTTTCAGCTGTCCGAGCGTCTGTTTGAGAGGGGTCTGAGAGAGGCCAATATCGATTGTTCCAAGCAGTTTTTGGTCGGCATTATGTTCGTGGCAGGACGCGTTGGAACATGCCGGTTCATTGTAGATCGGTGCGGTGATTGCCAATATGCTGTTGCCGGCGTTATTGGTAAATTGACGTGCTTGCGACATGGTGCCAAGGCTGTGTTTCGGCTCTCCTTCGACGTGACACTCCTTGCATCCTGCTGCTGATTTGTTGATAAACTTGTACCGTTCCCCGCTTTCGCGGGTAAACATGATCAACCCCTTTTTATTGAAAATACGTAAATGTTCCACTTGTTTTTGTTCGCCGATGCTGCTGATGATGTTGCTCAAAGTATCCCGATCATCTTTAAGCATGGCGTAACGGGTTGATTTAATCACCGTATCGGCAAGATCAGCCGCATGCTGAATTTCACCCTTGGTCAGGTCTTCCTTGACAAAGCTGTATAAAAGCACACAGCAGGCAATGACAAATCCGGTAACAGCGCAGGCGACCGGGATGATAGCACGACTGTTTATGCTGCTGAGCATGATGTGACTCCTTGCGCTATTCATATGCCTGCGGGACCGCAACGGACGGTCCCGCAGGCATGTTTTTTAATCGATCCGGCGATACAGGGCACCCGCCGGGGAGGGAGCTGTGGTGATCGTATTTGTCTTGACTGCTTCTGCGGCAAGGGCTTCTTGTGGTTGCTCTTTCCACACATAAAGAATCGGTAGTCGGTAGAGGATGAAGCGATAGACCACAATATAGATTGCAAAAACCGTTATCGTAATCAGCACTTCAAATACGTGAGGGATTTCCTGATAGAGTTGCCAGTTGAAAGTGATGAGTGCGGTATTTAAACGATTCAGGACAATACCGAAGACGGTGATAAATGCTCCCAGCCGGGCCAGACCAACCTTGCGATGATGAATCGCGTAGGCGAAGAGAATAATTGGCAGAATCACGCCGAAGCCGATTTCAGCCATAAACCAGGCGCCCCATCCGGTGGCCAGATACCCCCACTCATTGTCGTGGGCAACGCCGATCAATTTGATCGCCAGGTAGGTGATCAACGCCAGACTGGCCCCTTTGGCCAGACCCAGAGTACAGCGGTCGAGATTGTCGAGAAAGTTTCTGTCACAGCGCCAGCTCATGGTTTTTTTGACGATTGTGCTGACCGCGATCACCATGCAGAGCCCCGCCGGAATCGACGAACAGAAGAAATGAATCCATTGAAACGACGCTGAATACCAGAGTGGATGAACCTTTCCCGGTGCGTAATTGAACAGCGCCCCCAACGCTCCCTGATGAAGGGTGGAGAGAATGATGCCGGCGATGGTCAGTCCGATGGCAATCCGGCGCACAAAGCGATTGCCCCCCAGCCACCCGATCCATTCAAAGAATGCGACAGAGACTTCAGCGACCTGTACCGACAGATAGGTGGCGACGTGCCAGGCGACCAGAAAGAGGACTGCGGCCGGCCCGAAAGAGACCACCATCGGGTAGGGTAATCGCCACGGCTGACCAAGATCAACCAGCAAGTAGACGACAGCAAAAAAGTACCCCAGCAGACCGTTAAGCAGGGCCAGGCGTTCAATCGGCTCGAAATCGTGGCGACCGAAGATTTCAACGGTTGTTCCGAGCATGAATCCTGACGCAGAAAGTGGCACCATTGCAAAAAGACCAAAGCCCAGAAACAAGCCCCAGGGATAGTCGTTTGATGCATGAGTGACGACGCCGAGTCCGAACAGGTAACGATAGGCGATCAATGGCAGTCCGATCGCGAAGATGATCCCCAGAATCCAATTGAACGGATTGCGTAATGCCTGCCCGAAATACTGTCCTGGGGTCAGCCCGAAAAAGAGTTTTTGTTTTAGACTCCAGCTATGGCGAGACTCTTTGTTGGTCGGTGAATCAACGAGTTTCACCCCGCATTTAATCAGACTTTTCATTGTTCATCTCCCTCGTCGCCTGGTGTTTTGTCGGCGGTTTGGTCATGCCCCTCATGGCCGTCATGCTTTTTTGCAAGAAGGTGGAAACCAGCAAACATTGCGGGCCAGATGGCGAGAACCATCGGCACGGTGCCGAGGAAATCCTTCACCTGGTTGATAATTGGATCGTTCCCCGGATTTGGGTCGAAACCGACTTCGCTAAAGGGTACCGGGGACAGATACATCCAACTGGTTCCACCCAGCTCTTTTTCTCCATAGATTCGATTCACGTAGCGGCCTGGGTGTGTCTGAATGCGGTTATTACCGATTTTGAGTAGTTCCTTGCGCTTGCCGAAGGTGAGAGCTTCCTGCGGGCAAATCTCGACACAGGCCGGTGGCAGGCCATTCTTCAGCCGTGTTTCGTGGCAGAAAATACACTTTTTAACGACTGGATCAAAGGCGCTGGAGTAACTGTAGCCAGGGATGTGAAACGGGCAGGCAATCATACAGTTACGGCAGCCAACGCAAACTTTGGAATTATAGATGACAGCCCCTTCCTTCGTTTTGGTATAGGCATTGACAAAACAGGAGGTGAGGCAGGCAGGCTCGCTGCAATGATTGCACTGCACTTTGCGGTAAACGGGCTGATCGCTGCTGGCAGGTTGATAGCGATTTACAACCGTGTAGGCATTTTCATCGGGACGCCGCAACTGTTTGCCGTCATGGAAAGTTTGGTCAAAAACTGATTTGTCATCAAAAGGTAACTCCGGTGCTGGCAGCTGTTGCTCCTTGTTGCAGGCGGCTTCGCAGCTGCGGCAGCCGACGCAGCGCGTCAAATCGACCAATACCCCCATGCCCTCCGGGTAGCCGGAAAATGATCCGCTTGCCAAGGCTTTTTTGGTGCCGGCCAAAGTTGTGGCGGCACATCCTGCCACACTCGCGGCAAGAAATCTTCGTCGACTGATTCCACTCATAACGACTCTCCTTATCCTCAAAAACATGCTTCGGTGAATGTCATTTCAAATCAAACAACTGTTTGACCCAATTCGTGTCAACGGGGGACGCATCGGCATGAAAAAAGGCGTCACCGTCCGGCGTTCTGGTATGACACGTCTGACATCCCGTTGGACCACTCATCGTTTCATGGCAACCGACGCAGTTCCAGTGATACACCGCTTTCAGGCCGGGTTTGTCGATATGAAACTGGTAGCGGGACAGGGCTTTTTGATTTAGGTGTTCCGCAGAAAATGGATCGACGACATGGCAATCACGACATGCAACGTTAGCGACACCGTCACTGTCAGCATGGCAGCTTACGCAACGTGAGTCGGTTGTTCCTGTTCCGGTGGTATGATGATGGCAGCGCGAGCAATCTTCCCCCAACTCGGTATGCATGGCATGATCAAATTTGACGCCGGAGAAATACTTGACCATGGTATCGAGCGACACTTGTTCAGGCATGTCGCCTGCCAGACTCAGGCTACCTGTCGCGAGGATCGACACCGCCATGATCAAGGTAACTCCGAATAACTTAGCGTTCATAATTATCACTCCCTTACTAAAGATCGCCCAGCAACACTATTTGTTGGCGTCAACGGAATTTGAATTCAAATACTTATAGTACATCGGGAAAGCGATGAAAAATGCCACACAGATCAGGTATTCAACGCCCTTGATATACTGATAGTAATCGACCAGGGTATGAACACTTTGCCACTCACCTATCGATTGAAGTACGTGTTCAATCATTTTTTCCTCCCATCAATTGTTACGATTAACGGTTCCCGATCAGGTCAGTTTTTTTTGCTACTATATGCCGCCTGCTTTCCTTCTCCCTTGATCAGTCCCTTGATAAACCCGACCAGCAAGATGATTGTTGGCATCAGCTGTACCAGAATAATCAAGGCACAAAAGGCCAGGAAGGAACCGACCAGAATCCCGCTGGAGTAAGTCTTGGTTGTGTCCACGGCAAAGGCTGGTTCTATGATCAGTGCCAACATCGAGAGTCCCATCAGTAAACTTTTAAACTTTTTCATAACGCCTCCGTTAAGTTGTTGACTCAGGTTATTACTGCAGCCACTCGTCTGCAGAATCATGAGTCACTTTTTCAAACGCACACTTGACCGCCTGACGTAACTCTTCCTCATCACCCGGACGGATCGGCTTGAGGGCGTGATAGAAAATTCCCTCACTGCGCGCCTTGCGAATTAATGTTAAGGGGAGTTCGCTGGCAACCAGAATGATGGTCAGATTGCGGTTACACTTTTTAAGGATCGGAATTAATTCAGTTGCCAATAATTCATCAAAGCGGGGGCTAAGCAGGACAACCTGGGCGGTTTTTTTAAGGATCCCGTAAAGAGCTCCCGCCGCTGAGTTGGGCACAGATACTTGATAACCCGCTTTGATGAATAGATCTGCCATACGTTTTCTCGACAACACGTCTTCGTCTGCGATCAGTAATCCTGGCATGTGCATCATTGTTATTCTCCCACCCAAGGCCAGACGGTATGCGTTCACCCGACGTGCTGCGATTAGCTTTTATTGACCGTTGTTTTTGCTTCTTTGGAGAACAATCCCTTGATCAGACCGAAAAAAAGAATCATCGCCGGAATTAACTGGGACACAACGATCAATGCAAAAAATCCAATGAAAAAATAAGTCAGAATTCCTGTTTCTCCTTCTGGTGTGCCAGCTGCGGCATAAGCGGCTGAAGCAGATCCAGCCATCATCGTTGCCATCATTCTCAGTGTTTTCATAACGGCCTCCTTCTCGGGTTGTTGAACATATTCCGTCGCCGAAGATTCTTGCTCCGGCTTTGGGTAGGGACTTGTGCAGGATCTGAACCAAAATTTGAAAAATTTAATAAATAGCGTAATTAACTGTTTTTTATGGATTTATTCAACAGTGATAAAATGAAACGTGATTCAGAAAAGATGCAGGCGTATAAATAAAATATGCGTCTGGAGGTGGCCGGTTGCCTGGTTTAAGTGGAAGTGTGTTTCTAACTGGTTGAAAATAAACATGTTTTTGAAATATGTAAAAAAATAATAAAAATATACGGTATGTATATATGTTACATATATGCAGGAAGGTGGGTGTCTGTGAGAAAGATGTGTGCGGCTGCTATCGATTGATGGAGGGACAGGTAGCGACACCGGATAGGATGTAACACAGCGCAATATTGATAGCGTTGTACGGGGCTGGCTGCTGTCTGCCCCGGTAAAAAAAGTAAAAGCGAGAGATTACCTCACTCCCCGCGCATTGCTGCTGATCCCCTGTTTTTTGAGCATCGCCTGAAAATTCGTCCGCAGCATTCCGACCTCCTCTGCGGCTTTGGTGATATTCCAGTCGTTGCGATCCATGGCATTGAGGAGAAATGCTCGCTCCAATGGCAGAACCGCTTGTTCACGCAGCCATTGTTTGCGTTCCTTCAGTTCATGGGCATCCAGCGGAACAGTTCCGGAAACGTCCGTTGCCACGACGGCGCGATTATCATTGTCCTCCGGGATCTCCAGATCCTGACACTGAATAAGGTCAGATTGGGTCAGGACCACGGCCCGTTCAATAATGTTTTCCAGCTCGCGCACATTGCCGGGGAAGTCGTACTGTTCCAACCGTTTGCAGACATCGGGGCTGAACCCCCTTATTTCTTTTCCGTTTTCTTCAGCAAAACGTCTGAGAAAATGGCTTGCCAACAGCATCAGGTCCGCGCGGTGTTCACGTAATGCAGGGAGCTCAATGGGGATAATATTAAGCCGAAAAAACAGATCCTCACGGAAAGTGCCCTGCTTGACCATCGCCCGCAGGTTGGCATTGGTGGCGGCAACCAGGCGAATGTCAATGGCGACCAACTCCGTTCCCCCGAGGGGGGTAATGACGCGTTCTTGCAGCACGCGCAGTAATTTAGCTTGTGTCGTCAGGCTGATATTGCCGATCTCGTCGAGCAGCAGTGTGCCCCCTTCGGCGACTTCAAACAAGCCTCGTTTGGTTTGCGTTGCTCCGGTAAAGGAACCTTTCACATGGCCAAATAATTCACTTTCGAGCAGGCTTTCTGCCAGTGACGTGCAGTCGATCGCGACAAAAGGCTGTGAACGTCTGGGGCTGTGGCTATGAATCGCGCGTGCGACCAGCTCTTTGCCGGTACCACTTTCACCGCTGATTAATACCGTGCTGTCGGTTGGAGCCACTTGCAGGATACGTTGATAAAGCCGTTTCATTTCACGGCTGTCGCCGATCAGACGATCGAAACCGCCGGTTTCGGTCATCTCGCGGCGCAGACAAATATCGTCGATCAGTACCGCTCTGCTTTCAATGGCGTTCTTGATCTTGTCGATTAATTCCTCGTTGGTAAATGGTTTGGCCAGATAATCCGTCGCGCCATTTTTAATGGCCTCCACAGCATTCTCTATCGCAGCGTAACCGGTAATCAGTACTACCGGGAGTTCCGGCTGACAGTTGCGGATCGCCTTCAATACATCAAGACCGCTCATGCCGGGCATCTTGAGATCAGTGACCAGGAGCTTGAACTGTTTTTGCTGTAAACGATCGAGAGCGGCTCGACCGTTGCTGACCGCTTCGACTTCGTACCCCTGTGCAGAAAGAATGCGTATCAATCCTTTGCGAATGACCGCATCATCATCGGCAACCAGAATCGTGTCAATTTCGCCATTCATATCGCCTCGCATTATAAAGATTCAAACTGTCGAAAGGGTGGCTGGATTGTTGCCATGTCACTGCTGTGTGGAAAAACTTGTTCCAATGACTCCTCGATGTCGAGGAAAAACTGTTCATCAGCATGAGCGATGGTGCGGATTGGCAACTCAATCGTAAACACAGTCCCCTGATTTATAACGCTTTCAACCGCCACCTGACCGCCGTGGTTCTGGATAATGCCGTAAGAGACGGAAAGGCCGAGTCCCGTTCCTGCCACACCGTTCAGTTCCTGATTCTTCGTCGTGAAGAATGGATCGAAAATCCTGCCCAGATTTTCTTCAGGGATCCCATGTCCGGTGTCAGCGATCGTGGTAATGAGTCGGTCGCGTTTTAAATCGGTGCAGATGGCAATTTTCAGGTGTCCGCCCTGGGGCATTGCGTGACAGGAATTGACCAGCAAGTTAATAAAGACCTGTTCCACTTGATTCGGATCAACGTCAATCTCAGGTAAATCTGGACTGTAGTTGCGCTCGATCAAAATATCGTTAACTTCAGCATGGTGCTTCACCAGTGATACGGTCTGTTCCATGATATGCACCAGGGATCGGGGTTGCTTTTCAGGGATTGACGTTCGCGAAAAGTCAAGCAGACGTCTGACAATATCGGCACATCGTTTTGTCTCATGCACTATGGTGAGAGCGTCATCGCGCTGTGCCGCATCGAGTCGCGGATCAGCAGAAAAAATGTTGGCGAACATCAGGATACCGGTCAGTGGATTGTTGATTTCATGGGCGATACCAGCGACCAGTTGCCCCAGCGAGGCAAGTTTTTCAGATTGCACCAGTTGATCGCTGACCTTGGCGATTTCCTTGGTCCGTTCCAGCACTTTTGCTTCAAGTGTTTCAGTCAGTTCGCTGTATTCATCGCGGGATTGTTTCAAGTTCGCTGTCATATCGTTAAACGCATCAGCAAGCTCACCAATTTCGTCGTTCGACTGCAGGTCGATATGACTGTCCAGTTCCATGTTTGAAACTTTGCGCGCATGCAATAGGAGATTATGTACCGGGCTGACGACCATGCTCTGCGTCATCCAGCTCAGACAAACTATCACCAGCATCAACAAGGCGACACCAAAGGTAGCAATACTGTTGCGGTAGGCGCTCTCCTGTACGCCGATTTTGGCCAGCGAACCCTGGATTTCGAGAAAGCCAAGGGTCTTGATGTCTGCTTGATGGACATGACAGCTTGCTGTGTAACAGGTCGGTTTGTTTTCGATTTTTGTTGTTACACTGAGAATTTTTACGCCACTGTCGTTTTTAAAAATTTTTCTGCTGTCGTTGTGGAAAATAAATTCGTCACTGTAGATGTCGATGTCATCATCATGGTAGGTGTTGATCGTATAAATCGATTTTCCAATTTCTTGCTCGGTGGTGGAAAAATGGATCAGTCCGTCGTTGCCGATAAGGCGGATCCGTTCAATTTTTTCATGGGAACAGACTTCAGTCATAATCTCATAGACGCGCTGCCGATTATCTTCCAGCATCTGAAAATGAGTTGTGTGCAGAATAATTTCACTGATCGTCTCAATATCATCCTTGGCATCGTTTAAAAATATTTTGCTGAGTGTTTTAAGGTTGAAAAAAGCAAAAATTGAGATGGTGATAAGTAGCACGACGCCGGTGCGAAAGGTAAATTTGCTGATAATGCTTTGACGAAGAGTCTTAAAGAGCGTTATGTTCAGCAATCTCGCCACCTTCATGAAATGGGGTCGAGGGGCGGGGGTACCCCCCGGTCAAACTGTCTTATACATAAAACCTGCATCTCCCCCTCGTCGCAAAGGGTCAACTTTAGTAGAAGCCAATATTAATATCCTTTAATTGTATATACTAAAGCGTAATTTTTGTCAAAGATTTGTTTCCCACTTGAGTAAAGGATAAGAATATGACGAGAAATGCTGGTTATTGCCTTGTTTTTCCCCGCCGTGCCCGGATCAACGCGGGTTGTTTTTCAGCTATGAATTCGAACCCTCATCCCTTGATTGACATGCGTCGTCGCTGTTGCTAAATTGAGCGGCATTTCAGCACACTGACGGGAAACTCAAAAAACTTATGGAACAGATTTTTGTCAAAATTTCAATTATGCTCGTTCCGGCGCTGTTGGCGGTGACCGTGCACGAGGTGATGCACGGCTTTGTTGCCGACAAACTGGGCGATCCGACAGCGCGCTTGCTGGGACGTCTGACGCTTAATCCGATCAAACATCTTGACCCGATCGGCACCGCTGCGTTGCTTTTTTTCGGCTTCGGCTGGGCACGTCCGGTGCCGGTAAATTTTGCTAATCTGCGTCGCACCAAACATGACATGGTCTGGGTCGCGCTCGCCGGACCGTTGTCGAATCTGGCGCTGGCACTGGCCTGTGCCCTGGTGCTGCGCGGTCTGGCATTTCTGGTCTCTGCTACGCCGATCATGGAAACCGTCATCGGGGCATCGATTGAACCGCTGGCATTGATGGCCGCTTTTGGTCTTTATATCAATTTGATTCTTGCGGTTTTCAACCTGATCCCGTTGCCACCGCTTGACGGCGGGCGGGTCATGGTCGGGCTGTTGCCACCGCAACCGGCCGCCGCACTGGCGCGGGTCGAGCCGTTCGGATTCGTCATTATTCTCTTTCTGATTTTTTTCACCAAGGGGTGGGAACTGGTGCTGTCGCCGATTATCTCTTTTTTGGTGACCCTTTTCGCTGGCCCGCAAGCCTATGTTGTGCATCAGGCGATGTCGTTCCTGTTTGCTCAGGGGTGATCATGACGGGCTACGAAGTTAAGCTTGATCAGTTTGAGGGGCCGCTCGATTTGCTGCTGCACCTGATCCGTAAACACGAGATGGATATTTGCAATATCCAGATTGTTGAGATCACCAAACAATATCTGGCATATATTGCATCGTTCAAAGAGCTGAATCTTGATTTGGCTGGCGAGTTTCTGCTGATGGCGGCGACCCTGCTGCATATTAAATCGAAGCTGCTGCTCCCGGTCAGTGATGACGCTGAAGATGAAGAGGGGGAAGAGGACGATCCGCGCGCCGAACTGGTGCGGCGGTTGCTTGAATACCAGAAATATAAGGATGCGGCCATGACTCTCAACGAACGTCCGCTGCTTGATCGCGATGTCTTTACCCGGTCGTTGCCGTCGTTTGTTGCCAGCGAGGCGGAGAGTGAGGAACTGGTGCCGGTCGGGTTGTTCGAACTGGTTGCGGCGATGCAGGAACTACTGTCCCGCAGTGGCGCACCACTCGCCCATGAGATTGATGTTGACCGGTTGTCCGTCGCCGAGAGTATCAATCTGATTATGGAACGTCTGGAGGGGCGGGAGAGCGTTTCTTTTGCCGAGCTCTTTACCGGCGAGCCGCGGCGCCAGGATGTGGTCGTCAACTTTCTGGCGACACTGGAACTGGTCAAGCTGCGGTTACTGCGTATTATGCAAAACACCCGCTGTGGCACCCTGTGGCTCTTTGGCATCAGTGGCGAGGATGATGGAGGCAGCACGACGGAGGACGGACTTGGCTACGCCTGATTTGAAATTGATCGTCGAAGCGCTTGTCTTTGCGGCCGATGTTCCGCTCAAGGTTGACCGGCTGAGCTCGTTGCTGGAGGTGGAACGCGCTGCACTAACGACGATTCTTGGTGCGTTGCAGGCTGACTATCAGGAAGGTGGGCGTGCGTTTGAACTGGTAGAGGTTGGCGGAGGCTATCAGTTTCGTACCCGCCCCGAACTCGCCGAATATGTCCAGCGTCTCGATCCGGGACGCGCCTTCAGGTTGTCGCGGGCGGCGTTGGAAAGTTTGGCGATTGTCGCCTATCGTCAGCCGATTACCCGTGCTGAGATCGATTACCTGCGCGGGGTCGATTCTGGCCGCGTCGTCAAAACACTTCTGGAAAAGCGCCTGATTCGCATCCTTGGCAAAAAGGAAGTGCCGGGGCGTCCGTTGATTTATGGCACCTCGCGTGACTTTCTGGAGTTCTTCGGCCTGAAAGATCTGTCCGACCTGCCCTCACTCAAGGAATTCAGTGAACTCACCCCCGACCAGCTTGCCGGGGGGCTTCAACAGGAACTGGAAGAGCAGGACCCTGCGGAGCTCCCGCTCACATCAGTGCCTGACTTGTCTGATTGACACATCCAGGGCAGTCGTCGTGCCCCTTTATTTGAACCCGGAATCAATTTTCTTATGCAACAGCGTCTGCAAAAACTTCTGGCACAGGCCGGCTTGGCCTCACGTCGTGAAGCGGAAAAATGGATTGAAAGCGGTCGCGTCATGCTCAACGGTGCCGTTGCCTCTATCGGGATGTCCGCCGATCCGGCTGTTGACGAGATCGTCGTTGATGGTCGGCCCCTGCCGCGCGCCGAACAGCACCGTTATCTCATGCTCAACAAACCGGTCGGCTATGTGACCACGATGAACGATCCCGAGGGACGTCAAACGGTGCGGGAGCTGGTCACCGCTTTGCCGGAACGTCTCTATCCGGTCGGTCGACTCGATCTGACCACCGAGGGGTTGCTGCTGCTGACCAATGATGGCGATTTTGCCCAGCAGCTGGCGCATCCGCGGCATCAGATCGAAAAAACCTATCTGGTGCGGGTGCGGGGGAAAGTCGATTATGCGATGCTCCGGCAACTTGAAGTGGGGGTGATGCTCGAAGATGGCATGACCGCCCCCGCCAGGATCGATGGCGTACGCTCCACCGGCAGTCATGGCTGGTTCAATCTGACGATCCGCGAAGGGCGCAATCGTCAGGTACGGCGCATGTGTGAAGCGGTCGGCTTTCCGGTCAGTCGGCTTAAGCGGATCAGCTATGCGTTTTTAACCCTGGGCGACTTGGCGGAGGGGCAATGGCGCGAACTGACCCGCGATGAAGTTGCTCGCTTGAAAAAGTTGGCTCAGCGGGCATAATTGCGTCAACCACCATTTCTCAGTAACCTGGATTATCCCGAACCTTGGAGAAAAGCGATGCTTGAGCTTGATTACGACAATATGCTGGCCACCGCTGTCGGCGAAGAATATGGTATCGCGCCGACGGAACTTGCGGCACTGATGCCGCGCTGTGCGCGTATTCATGCTGACTTAATGGCGCGTCATGCTGCCGGTGAGTTGCCGTTTTACGATCTGCCCACCGACCGGGCCATGCTGACAACGGTGCAAAAGCTGGCGGATGAACTCCGGGGGCGCTTTGAAAATGTTGTCGTTCTCGGTATCGGTGGCTCGGCGCTCGGGACAACGGCAGCATTTCGGGCGCTTGGCGCCTTGCACCACAATTTACTTCCCAGAAAAAAGCGGGGTGGAGCTCCGCGCCTTTTCGTTCAGGATAATGTTGACCCTGCCGGGTTCGGGGCCACGCTGGAGTTGCTTGAGCCGCACGAAACGCTTTTTCTTGTGATCAGCAAGTCGGGAGCGACGGTCGAAACCGGAAGTCAGTTTGCCATTGCGCGTCACTGGGTTGAAGAGCGTCAGGGGGACGCGTGGCAGGATCATTTTGTGTTGATTACGGATCCGGAGCAGGGAGCGCTGCGGCGCCTGGCCAATGATAGCGGGATGCGCTCCTGTGCGATCCCTTCCGGCGTCGGCGGGCGCTTCACTGTGTTTACCCCGGTTGCACTGTTGCCACTGGCTCTGGCCGGGGTCGATATTGCCGCGTTACTGGCCGGTGCGGCGGACTTCATGACGAGGGCGATGGATGCCGATCTGCTGGCGAATCCCGCTTACCTGAACGGGGCGTTGCAGTATCTTGCTTATCAGAAGGGGCTGCGCATTTCGGTGATGATGCCGTACAGTGATCGACTGCGCGATGTGGCAGACTGGTACCGTCAGCTGTGGGCCGAAAGTCTTGGCAAGCGCATGTCGCTGGATGGAGAGGATATTTTCGTCGGGCCGACCCCGGTCAAGGCCCTCGGCGCGACAGATCAGCATTCGCAGGTACAACTTTACATGGAAGGCCCGTGCGACAAGACGGTGACCTTTATCGCGCCGCGCGATTACGGGGTGAAGGTGCCGATCCCCGCCTTCGCACAGTTGCCGGAACTCGCTTATTTAACAGGTCGCGGGATGGATGAACTGCTCCGCTGTGAACAACAGGCAACGGCGCAGGCGCTGACTCGTAATCATCGGCCAAATTGCACGATCTGGCTGTCGGAGGTCAGTCCGCGCACGGTTGGTGCGCTGTTTTATCTGTTTGAGGTGCAAACACTCTTTGCCGGTGCGCTCTTCAACGTCAACCCGCTCGACCAGCCAGGCGTTGAACTTGGCAAGCAATTGACCAAAAAGTTACTGCTGCATGGGGCCGCTGATGCCGCTACCGGGAGTTCTGACTGAAGCGGACTTTACCCTTGTTTTTAACAATCATTTGTGTTATCTACAGGCGCTGTCCCAAAACACACGTCCGTTGATCCGTGTATGGGTGCCTGACCGTCGGTCGGGTCATGCTGGAGCAGATGCGGGCGGAGGAAACTAACCCCCTGAAGGAGAAAAAGAAGAATGGCTGCACAAATCGCAATGAAGCAACTGCTGGAGGCCGGTGTTCACTTCGGTCATCAAACAAAGCGCTGGAATCCGAAGATGAAACCGTATATTTTCGGTGCGCGCAACGGTATCTACATTATCGATCTGCAAAAGACGGTTCGTTATTTCAAAAGTGCCTACACCTTTCTCAGTGATGTTACAAAGAACGGTGATAAGGTTCTTTTTGTCGGCACCAAGAAACAGGCGCAGGATGCGATCGTTGAAGAGGCCGGCCGTGCCGGTCAGTACTACGTCAACAACCGCTGGCTCGGTGGTATGTTGACCAACTTTTCGACGATCAAGGCCAGTATTGACCGACTCAAAAAAATTGAGTTGATGTCGACCGATGGTACCTATGATCTGATTACCAAGAAAGAAGCGTTGCAGCTTGAGCGCGAACGCATCAAACTGGAGAAAAACCTTGGTGGTATCAAGCATATGACCAAGTTGCCGGGTGCAATCTTTATTATCGACCCGAAACGTGAAACGATTGCCGTCAAGGAAGCGGTCAAACTTGGTATTCCGGTTGTCGCCGTGGTTGACACCAATTGTGATCCCGACGGTATCGACTATATCATCCCCGGTAATGATGACGCGATCCGTGCGATCCGTCTCTTTGCCGCCAAGATGGCGGATGCCTGTGAAGAAGGTGTTCAGGCGCGTGAGACTGCTCTGCGGACCGATGCCGAGGGGGCCGATGGCGAAGAGGCCGATGGCGAAGAGGCCGATGTCAAAGAGGCGACCCCGGCTGAAGAAAAAACAACCCCGGTTGAAGACGTCGCTCCGGTTGCGGAAACAGTTGAAACATCGGTTGCAACTGAAGCCTGATTTTGTTGCTTTGGTTAAATTATAAAAGGCGACCGGTATTCGGTCGCCTTTTTTCCGAACCAACAATTGATTCCACGAATGGGACAATTTAAATAAGGAAACTTTTATTGCACCGTCGCACGGCGGTGTCAGGAGGACATTGTGGCACAGATTACAGCAAAACTGGTCGCTGAATTGCGCGCCAAGACGGGCGCGGGAATGATGGATTGCAAAAAAGCTCTGAATGAAACCGATGGTGATTTGCAGGAAGCGATCGACTTTCTCCGCAAAAAAGGTCTTTCCGCAGCCGCGAAAAAAGCGGGACGTGTGGCCGCCGAAGGTGCCGTTGTCAGTGCCAACAAGGGGAATGTCGGCGTGCTGGTCGAAGTCAACGCTGAAACGGACTTTGTCGCTAAAAATGAAGCGTTTCAGGCTTTCAGTACCGGGGTTGCTCTAGCTGTTATCGAGGCAAATCCGGTAGATCTGGATGCTTTGCTGGCAACCGCTTTTCCGGAGACGGGTCGCACCGTGGCTCAAGAACAGAACCATCAGATAGCCACAATTGGTGAAAATATCAATGTTCGTCGCTTTACACGCTTCGAATCAGGCGGCGTTGTGACCTCGTATGTCCATGCCGGGGGCAAGATTGGGGTTCTGGTTGAATTGCAGTCGACCGTTGCTGCTGACCGCGTTGCTGAAACCGGGCGGTTGCTGGCCATGCATGTTGCCGCTGCCAATCCACAATTCCTGAAACGGGACGATGTCCCGGCGGATGTGGTCGACAAAGAAAAAGAGATCATGTGGGCCAAAGCCAAGGAAAGTGGCAAACCAGACGAGATTATCGAGAAGATCATTGTGGGACAGATCAATAAATATTTTGGCGAAGTTTGTCTGCTCGAACAAGCCTATGTTATCGATCCCGATCTGAAAGTGGCCAAGGTCATCGAAGCTCTGGCCAAGGAAATTGGCGGAGCGGTTGAGTTGACTCGTTTCGCTCGATATCAACTGGGTGAGGGGATCGAAAAAAGGACCGATGATTTCGCTGCTGAAGTCGCGGCTATGACGAAGTAATTAAGGATCACCATGGCTCAGCCGGTATACAAAAGAATCCTGCTCAAACTCAGTGGCGAAGCGCTGGCCGGAACGCAGGGTTACGGGATTGATCCCGAAGTGATCGCGGGAATTGCCGCGGAGATTCGTGAAGTGGTCGATTTTGGTGTCGAAGTGGCACTGGTGATCGGCGGTGGCAATATTTTTCGTGGCGTGGCGGCCGCATCAAAAGGGATGGATCGAGCCAGTGCTGATTACATGGGCATGCTGGCTACGGTGATGAACAGCCTGGCAATGCAGGACGCGTTGGAGAACGCTGGTGTGGCGACGCGGGTACAGTCGGCCATCGAGATGCAGGCGGTCGCTGAGCCGTATATCCGGCGGCGGGCCGTACGTCATCTGGAAAAGGGACGGGTGGTTATTTTTGGGGCCGGAACCGGCAATCCCTACTTTACCACCGACACCGCTGCCAGCCTGCGTGCCATGGAGATCAATGCCGAAGCGATCCTCAAGGCGACCAAGGTTGACGGCATCTACAGTGCCGATCCGACAACCCACCCGGATGCCGTCCGCTATGAAAGTCTGACTTATCTGGAGGTTTTGCGCAACGGATTGCAAGTGATGGACGCCACAGCGACCTCGCTGTGTATGGATAATAATCTGCCGATCGTTGTATTTGATTTGACCCGGAGCGGGAATATCAAAAAAGTTGTCCTGGGTGAAGCTATCGGCACAATCGTCAAAGGAGAGTGATTCATGTACAATGAAACGCTTGCCGACTCCAAACGAAGGATGGAGAAGGCGGTTGAAGCACTGAAAAAAGAGATGAACAAGGTGCGCACCGGTCGGGCAACAACATCACTTCTTGACAATATCAGCGTCGATTACTATGGCACCCCGACCCCGCTGAATCAAGTCGGAACGTTGTCAGTTCCGGAACCGCGGATGATTACCATTCAGCCGTGGGAAAAGAATCTGATTCCAGCGATCGAAAAAGCAATTTTACGTTCTGATCTGGGCTTGAATCCGAATTCCGATGGTCAGTTGATCCGTATTTCGTTCCCGCCATTGACCGAAGAACGGCGTAAAGAGATGGCCAAGGTCATCAAGCGGATGGGGGAAGATGCCAAGGTTGCGGTGCGGAATATTCGTCGCGATGCGAACGAAAGTCTGAAAAAAATGGAGAAAGAAAAAGAAATCTCCGCCGATGACCTGAAACGTGGTGAAAAGGAGGTCCAGGATTTAACCGATAGATTCATTGTCAAGGTTGATGAGGTTGTCAGTAATAAGGAAGCGGAGGTCATGGAGATCTGAAGATCCCGCGTCGCCAAGGAGGAAAAAATGGCATTGAGAATTAATGAAGAATGTATTGCCTGCGGAACCTGTGTTGATACCTGCCCCCTGGGCGCAATTGTTGAATCAGGAGATTCCTATACAATTACAGATGATTGCACGGAATGTCGCGCTTGTACTGACAGTTGTCCGGTCGACGCCATCGTTGACTGAGTTAAAGGGGCGCCTTGTGGCGCCCTTTTTACTTTGTTCAACAGGTTGAATCCGCTCACCATGCTTGTCGCGACACGATGAAATGTGCTAGATTACCGACATCTTTTGTCCACCGGATTTTATGTGAATGACATGATCGTCCCAGAGCATATTGCTATCATCATGGATGGCAACGGTCGTTGGGCGGAGGCGCGAAACCTGCCGCGCATTGCCGGTCATCAGCGCGGCGTCGAAACGGTGCGCGTGATCGTCGAGGTGTGTCACGGACTCGGCGTTCGTTATCTGACCCTTTATGCCTTCAGCTCCGAAAACTGGCAACGTCCATCGGCTGAAGTTGGTGGACTGATGGAGCTTCTCGGCTATTTTCTGGAAGCGATGTTGCCTGAAATGATGGAAAAGGGAATCCAGCTACGGGTCATAGGTGATCTGGCGCGATTGCCGGAACGTGCTCGTCGAACGGTTACTGATGCTGTTACACAGACTGCTGAAAATCGTGCGATGACTCTGGTCCTGGCACTGTCGTACGGATCGCGGGGGGAGTTGAGCAATGCCTGTCGCACTTTGGCGAAAGAGGTTCTGGATGGTGGTTTGTCTGTTGAGGATATTACTGAAGAGCTTTTTGCGAGTCGACTCGATACCGCCGGGTTGCCCGACCCTGACCTGCTGATTCGTACCAGCGGTGAAATGCGCATCAGTAATTTTCTCCTCTGGCAACTGGCTTATGCAGAACTTTATTTCACGGAGATTTGTTGGCCCGATTTTACTGCCGACGAGTTGAACAAAGCGCTGGTCGAATTTTCTCGCCGTGAACGACGTTTTGGTTTGACCGGAGCACAACTGGAAAAGAGTCGGTTTTAAAATAGCTGTCTGGGTGTTGGAAGTGCCCGGTTACACCCTGAATTCCGGAGGATTAACATTAAACAACGACTGATAACCGCTGGTATCGGCCTGCCGCTGCTGGTTCTCTTTATTATCTATGCGAATTATTTTTTCTTCAGCCTGCTGATAGGTGGTGTCATCTGTCTGGCCCTCCATGAATTCTTCGCCATGACCCTGCCCGGAGAACGACGCGCCGAAAAATTTGCTGCCGGCCTCTGTGCACTCGGTTTACTGAGTGCGATGATTCAGCAGTCACCGCTCCTGCTGGTCGGGTTATTGACCTTGATGACGCTTGGTTTTGGCTGCTGGTTTTTGCTGCGTTTCAATAATCTGGAAAAAGTCACCGGACAACTGGCGATCCTCCTGTTCGGCATTCTTTATATTGCACTCTTATTTGGACACGTAGCGCTGTTGCGGGGGGTGCCGGATGGGCGTGAGTGGATTTTTCTGGTTCTTTTTATTGTCATGATCTGTGACACCTGCGCCTATTTTGTTGGCAGCGCCATCGGCTGCCGACGTCTTTATCGATCAATCAGCCCGAAAAAAAGTATTGAAGGTGCCTGTGGCGGTCTGCTCGGCAGTATCCTCGGTGCGCTGCTGGTCAAATTCTGGTTCTTCGGCCATCTGCGGCTGGTTGATGCGGTTATCCTCGGCATTCTGCTTGGTATTGTCGGTCAACTTGGCGATCTCTTTGAGTCGCTGTTGAAACGCGGGGCCAACGTGAAAGATTCTGGGACGTTGATCCCTGGGCACGGTGGCGTACTCGATCGCCTGGACAGCTTGCTCTTTGCATTTCCTGTTGCTTATTATTATGCGCTGTGGGCGGGGTACGGATAACGTGTTGCACTGCTCATGAAGAAATTAGCAATCCTCGGGTCCACCGGATCAATCGGCGTCAGTACCCTCGAAGTTGTCGCGGCTTATCCCGCCAGGTTTTCTGTTGTCACGCTTACCGGCGGGGGGAACCTGGCGTTGCTGGTCGAGCAGATTCGGCGCTTTTCGCCGCAGATGGTCGCGGTGTGCGAGGAAGCCGATGCGCGCCGGTTACGTGACACCCTCGGGGGAAATGCCCCGAAAATTCTTTTCGGCGTCGAAGGTCTTTCCGCCTGTGCCTCCCATCCAGATGTCGAAATGGTCGTATCGGCGATTGTCGGTGCGGCCGGTTTACGCCCGACCATGGCCGCGATTGTTGCCGGGAAAAATATTGCCCTGGCTAACAAGGAAACGCTGGTGACAGCCGGTTCGCTGTTCATGGAGGCGGTCAGCGCTGCCGGCGTCGATCTTTTTCCGGTCGATAGCGAGCATTCCGCCATCTTCCAGTCGTTGCGCGGCCATCGTCAGCAGGACGTTCGACGCCTGATTCTGACGGCTTCCGGCGGGCCGTTTCTGCACCGTCCCAGTGACGATTTCCACTCGGTGCGCCCGCTTGATGCATTGGCCCACCCGAACTGGACCATGGGACGGAAAATTTCGATCGATTCCGCGACGATGATGAACAAGGGACTGGAGGTGATCGAGGCGCACTGGTTGTTTGCTCTGCCTGCCGAGCGCATTGCCGTTCATGTTCATCCGCAGAGTGTTGTTCATTCAATGGTTGAATATGTGGATGGCTCGGTGATCGCGCAACTCGGCATTCCTGACATGAAAACACCGATCGCCTATGCGCTTTCCTGGCCGGAACGACTGGCTCTTGATTTGTCTCCCCTTGATTTGTGCCAGTATGAGGCGTTGACATTTCATGCCCCGGATGGTGAAAAGTTTCCGTGTCTGCCCCTTGCTTACACGGCACTGGCGATGGGCGGTACCGCGCCGGCAGTGATGAATGCTGCCAACGAGGTTGCGGTTGAAGCCTTCCTTGCAGAACGAATTTCCTTCCCTGATATTGCGCAGATTATCGCTGTGGTGCTGAATGGTCACGTTGCCCGGCCCCTCGATACACTTGAAACGGTCTTTGCGGCCGACAAGATGGGGCGTAAGGCTGCGTCTGACCTGATCGATCAACGTGCTGCGGAGGCTTTATGCTGACTGTTTTTGCGGGGATTGTCCTCCTTGGTATTCTGGTTTTTATCCACGAGCTGGGGCATTTTGGTGTCGCCAAGGCCACGGGCGTGCGGGTGCTGAAGTTTTCCCTCGGATTCGGCCCAAAACTTTTCTCCAAGCAGTGGGGGGAGACCGAATATCTGCTTTGTGCAATCCCGCTGGGGGGGTACGTCCAGATGCTCGGCGAGGGGACCGGTGAACAGGACGAAGTCGTGGAGCTGACGCCTGAAGAGCGGCAGCACTCCTTTGCAGATAAAACGATCGCCCAGCGCACGGCAATTATTGCGGCCGGGCCGATCATGAACCTGCTGCTTCCTTTTGTTGTCCTGCCGATTGCCTACATGGTCGGGGTGAATCTGCCCGCTTATGTTGAAAATGCACCGCGTGCCGGGTATGTGGTTGACGCCTCGCCGGCAGCGACTGCCGGTGTGCAGCGCAATGATTTGATCGTCGCGGTTAACGGCGATGCCGTCTCCAGTTGGGACGGTACCAACAAGGCCCTCCTCTCCCATGTCGGTGCGCCACTGGAATTCACAATTCTGCGGGGGGGCGATCCCCTGCTGATCACACTGGAACCGGAAAACGGCGGGATTGAAGGGTTGCAATCGATCGGCATAATGCCGGATGTTGCGCCTCTGGTCGGCGGATTGGCACCGGGAATGCCGGCGCTGGCCGCCGGTCTTGAAGTGGGTGACCAGATCGTTGCGATTGAATCAACCCCGATCAACTCCTGGTATGATCTGCGCGACGTTATTCAGGATTACGGCAAGCGTCCGCAACAGTTTCACCTCATTCGCGACGGCAGGGAACTTTCAGTGGAGATCCTGCCGATCCAGCGTGATGGCAAAGATGATCTGCTGATCGGCATTGCACCACATCAGGAAACCCTCTTTAAACGCTTCGGTTTTATTGACGCGGTGCGTGCCGGAGCTGACCGGACTATTGAGCTGATCGAATTGACGCTGACGTTCATGCAGAAGATGTTCGCCGGACAAATCTCATCGAAAAATATCGGTGGCCCGATCACGGTTATCCAGATTGCCGGTCAGGCGGCGCAGACCGACCTGTCGAGTATTTGCACGGTGCTGGCTTTTCTCAGTATCCAGTTAGGGATTTTGAATCTGTTGCCGATTCCGATCCTTGATGGGGGGCATCTCTTTTTTAATTTTTTCGAAATGTTGATGCGCCGACCGGTGCCGTTGCGGACGCGCGAGATTGCCCAGCAGGTCGGATTAATTATGTTGTTGATGTTGATGGTTCTGGCATTTTATAACGATATCGTTCGTATTTTTGTCGGGGGCGCGTAAATGGTCAAGTCTCCACGGTTGCTGGCTGTTTGTACCGCAACCCGCTGTACCAGTATTGCGGTCCTTGAAGACGGCCGTGTGTCTGGCGAGATGGTGATGCGCTCACCGCGTACCCACACCAACCTGCTGCTGCCGAATGTTCGCCGGTTGCTCGCCGGGCTGGAACGGGATATCCCTGATTTTGACGCCTTTGTTGCGGTCGTTGGACCGGGGGCATTTACCGGCTTGCGCGTCGGTGTCGCAACGGTGAAGGGATTGGCCACGGCGGCCCATCGACCGACCATCGCTATTTCGTCATTGCTGACCCTGGCTGCACAGTTTCCGGCCAGTCACTTCCCGATCTGCGCACTTCTTGATGCACGTAAAAGTGAAGTCTATGTCGGTCGTTATTGCCGACAGCTGGATGAACCGGTCTTGTCCCACCCTGAACGTGTGATGACGCCAGAACAGTTGCTGGACGAAATTGACGAGGAAACTCTTTTTGTCGGCGATGGTGCCATTGTTTATCGGCCGTTGATTGAGGCCCGGCTCGGTCGACGTGCTCATTTTGCGCCGGCTTCTCTGGCTGAACCACGTGCGGCGCTTGCTGCGGCTCTTGCTGATCGCGAATACCGGGCGCAACGCACGCTCTCGCCTGGGCAATTGACTCCGGTTTATATTCGTCGTGCCGAGGCTGAAATTATGTCGAAAAAAAGCGGTCGAACACTGCCACAATGACATGATAGACTGTTGACAAGGTTGATCCCATTGGTTATTTTAAAATGGCAGTTCGATGTATTCATTAACCCTATCCCGGGAGGTCCTTGATGGAGGAAGCAGATTTGACCGTCGTTGAAGAGTTGTGCAATAATAACCCACGCTTCCGTATGTTGTATGAGGAACACCTGATCCTGGAAAAAGAATTGAACGATTTTGAAGAGAAGGTTTATCTGACGCCCGATGAAGAAATTGCGCGGAAGAAGGTACAAAAGCTGAAGTTGGCAGGAAAAGATGAAATGCAGAAGATTTTGCATAACTTTCGTGAGGTCTAGTTTTCTTCACCCGAGAGAATCTAAGGGGTTCGGGCCTCCGGACCCCTTTTTATCTGTGCGGCGCCCGGATTTCATCGCGGCGCCGTTTTATACATCCGGCAGCGACAGGTGAGCTTGCCGATTGATTATCAGAAGGAACGAATTAAACCATGAAAAAACGCAGTTCTGCCATTACTGAGGGTTTTGAACGAACGCCGCATCGTGCCCTGCTGATGGGAACCGGAGTTCCGCGGAGTCAGATGAAGCAGCCCTTTATCGGCATCGCCAGCTCTTTTACCGACCTGATCCCCGGTCACATCGGCATGCGTGATTTGGAACGGCAGATTGAAAAAGGCGTTCACACCGGTGGCGGGCACGCATTCATGTTCGGTATTCCCGGCGTGTGTGACGGCATCGCCATGGGACATCGTGGCATGCACTATTCATTGCCGACCCGTGAACTGATCGCCGACATGATCGAGTCGATTGCCGAAGCCCACCGGCTTGACGGTCTGGTGCTGTTGACCAACTGTGACAAGATTACCCCGGGGATGTTGATGGCGGCGGCACGTTTGGATATTCCTGCGATTGTTGTCACCGCTGGACCGATGCTCGCCGGGCGCGGTGCTCAAGGGCGGCAATATTCGTTTGTGACCGATACCTTCGAGGCGATGGGGCAGTATAAAGCGGGGAACATGACTGAGGCTCAGCTGTGCACCTGTGAAGAAAATGCCTGCCCCTCGGCCGGATCGTGTCAGGGGCTTTTTACCGCCAACACGATGGCGATCCTGACCGAAACCCTTGGTATGAGTCTGGTCGGATGTGGTACCGCACTGGCGGTTTCCTCGTTGAAGCGGCGCATTGCTTTCACGTCCGGTGAACGGATTGTGGCTCTGGTAAATGACCATATCACGCCACGTTCCATCCTTACCCGCGCCGCCTTTGAAAACGCCGTGCGGGTCGATCTGGCCCTCGGTGGTTCGAGCAACACCGTCTTGCATCTGCTGTCGATTGCGCGTGAAGCCGGAGTCGAGCTGCCGCTGGAAATTTTCGACGAACTCAGTCGCACCACGCCGCAACTGGCCTCAATGAATCCTGGTGGTATCCATTTCATGGAAGATCTGGATGCGGCGGGGGGGGTTCCTGGTGTGCTCCACGAGCTGGGCGACAAGATTCTCGATAATCCAACCCTGACCGGTCTGTCTGTCAGGGAGATTGCCGCGGCGATCAAGCATGTTGATCACGACGTGATCCATCCACGCAGCAACCCGGTGCGGGCTGAAGGGGGGATTGCCATTCTGCATGGCAATATTGCGCCGGACGGGGCGGTTGTCAAACAGTCCGGGGTGTCGGAGAAGATGATGACCTTCGAAGGCACGGCACGCTGCTTCGATTCGGAAGAAGCTGCGATGGCCGCGTTGATGGACGGAACCGTCGTGGCGGGCGATGTGGTCGTGATTCGCTACGAAGGACCGAAAGGCGGGCCGGGGATGCGTGAAATGCTCGCTCCGACCGCGACGTTGATGGGGCTGGGGCTGGGGGACAGTGTGGCATTGATTACCGATGGTCGTTTTTCCGGCGGTACCCGCGGGCCCTGCATCGGGCACATTTCGCCGGAAGCTGCCGTCGGTGGCCCGATCGCCCTGATTGCCGACGGTGACCGGATTAAGCTGGATATTCCACAGCGTTCGCTTGAATTGCTGGTTGATGCAACGGTTCTGGCAGAACGTCGTGTCGTCTGGCAGGCTCCGGAACCGAAGATCAGGAACGGCTGGCTGGCACGTTATGCCCAGGTCGTTACCTCGGCCAATACGGGCGCAATTTGTCAAGCGACTGATCCACAGAAATAACGCAACCATTTGCATGTATCACCCAGGAAACGAAAAGTTTCAACTGAGGAGGAATTGGTGAAAAAGACCGGATCACAGATTTTACTTGAATGTCTGCGCCTTGAAGGCGTTGATACCGTTTTCGGCTACCCCGGGGGGACGGTCATCAATATCTATGATGACTTGATGGATTCGCCGATCAAACATATTCTCAATCGCCATGAACAGGCTGCGGTTCATGCCGCTGACGGTTATGCACGGGCCACCGGCAAGGTCGGTGTTGCCATCGCAACGAGTGGTCCCGGTGCAACCAATACGGTCACCGGTATTGCCACGGCCTACATGGATTCGATTCCGATGGTCATTATTACCGGGCAGGTCCCGACGCCGCTGATCGGTAACGACGCATTTCAGGAAGCCGACATGATCGGTATTACGCGCCCGATCACCAAACACAATTATCTGGTCAGGGATATCAAGGATCTGGCCCGAATCATCAAACAGGCCTTTTATATTGCCCGCACCGGTCGTCCCGGCCCGGTCCTCGTTGACCTGCCGAAAGACATCCAGATGGCCACGCATAAATTTGAGTACCCGGACAAAGTTGAACTGCGCGGCTATAAACCGAATTATAGCGGCAACTCGCGGCAGATAGAAAAAGCGATCAAGATGATTCTGGCGGCACGTAAGCCGGTTATTTATGTCGGTGGCGGAGCTGCGCTGTCGAATTCCAATCTGGAACTGAAACAATTTGCCGAAACTATTCAGGCGCCACTGACCATGACCCTGATGGGGCTGTCATCCTTTCCGAACACGCATCCGCTGTCGCTCGGGATGCTCGGCATGCACGGCACTTATCACGCCAATATGGCAGTGACCGATTCTGATCTGCTGATCGCTATCGGAGCCCGTTTTGATGATCGCGTCACCGGAAAAATTGCGACCTTTGCGCCCCATGCCAAGATTATACATATTGACATCGATCCGACCTCGATCAAAAAGAATGTGCGCGTCGACTTGCCGATCGTTGGCGATCTCAAGGATGTCCTGAAAAAAATGCTCGAACAACTCGCCGAATACGACGCGCAAGTGGCAACCCTGCGCGACGAACTTGCGCCGTGGCGCGCGAAGATTGAGGTGTGGAAGAAAGAGCAGCCGCTCGGATACAAGAGCTCGAAGAAGGAGATCAAACCGCAGTTTGTCATTGAGAAACTGTGTGAATTGTCCGACGAAGACGCGATTATCACGACGGAAGTCGGTCAACATCAGATGTGGACTGCCCAGTTCTATGATTTTATTCAGCCACGTACCTTTCTGACTTCGGGCGGTCTCGGCACGATGGGCTACGGTCTGCCTGCCGCGCTCGGTGCCCAGGCGGCATTCCCCACGCGGCAGGTCATTGATATCTCTGGTGACGGTTCGTTCCAGATGAACTCTCAGGAGCTGGCGACCCTGGTGCAATATCGCCTGCCGGTCAAGATTGCCATTCTGAACAACAATTTTCTCGGCATGGTCCGGCAGTGGCAGCAACTGTTCTTCAATCGCCGCTACAGCCAGACGTGTATGGAACTGCCGATTGATTTCAAGAAGCTGGCAGAAGCTTACGGGGCGACCGGCTTACAAGCCACGACCCCGGATGAAGTCGAGGCGGTGATCAAACAGGCCTTTGCCACGCCGGGACCAGTCATCATGGAATTCAAGGTTTGCCGTGAAGAAAATGTGTTGCCGATGGTTCCGGCTGGTGCGGGTATCAATGAAATGGTGCTGGCGTCCTGATGACAGCCAGGTGCTGAGGAGTGATTGAATGATGAAACATACCATTTCGGTTTTGGTGGAAAATGAATTCGGCGTGCTGCCACGAGTTTCAGGACTTTTTTCGGGACGCGGCTTTAATATTGAAAGCCTTTCCGTGGCGCCAACGATCGATCCGACTATTTCACGGATGACCATTGTCACCAGCGGCGACGAACGGATTCTTGAGCAGATCAACAAGCAACTTAACAAGTTGATTGATGTGATCAAGGTGATCGATTTCACCGGTCAGGATTATACCGAACGGGAGATGGGGCTGATCAAGGTCAATGCCGAGGAATCGACCCGTGCTGAAGTGCTGCGTATCGTAGATATCTTTCGTGCCAAGGTCGTCGACGTGACTCAGAGCTCGTATACGGTAGAAGTCACCGGAGCGCCGGGGAAAATCGATGCCGTTGTTGAATTGCTGCGACCGATGGGGATCAAGGAGCTGATTCGCTCCGGTCCGGTGGTTTTGGGGCGCGGCGCAAAGGGGTGGAAGACGCAGTAATGACGGTTGTCGCCCGCCCCTGATTGCCTGAAAAAGATGGAATAAACAACCTGAATGTGTTACATGGATTGACACCACAAAAATGACCCTGTTGAGGAGGAAAAATGAACGTTTATTATGACAAAGATGCCGAACTGTCAATCATTCAAGGAATGAAGGTGACGATTGTCGGTTACGGTTCTCAGGGCCATGCCCACGCCAATAACCTTAAGGATTCCGGTGTCGATGTCACCGTTGCTCTGCGGGAGGGTTCGACCTCGGCGAAAAAGGCGAAAAATTCCGGTTTGACGGTCAAGAGTGTTGCCGCCGCTGTTGCCGCTGCCGATCTGGTGATGATTCTGACCCCCGACGAATTTCAGTTTCAGCTTTATCGCGATGAAATTGAGCCGAACGTCAAGCAAGGGGCGACGCTTGCCTTTGCCCACGGTTTCGCAATTCACTACAATCAGATCGTCCCGCGGGCCGATCTGGACGTGATCATGATCGCGCCGAAGGCTCCGGGGCACACCGTGCGCTCCGAATTTGTGCGTGGTGGTGGCATCCCTGACCTGATCGCAATTTTTCAGGACGCCTCCGGTAAAGCCAAAAATGTGGCTCTGTCCTACGCCAGTGCCATCGGCGGCGGGCGTACCGGGATTATCGAGACCAGCTTCAAGGATGAGACCGAAACGGACCTGTTCGGCGAGCAGGCGGTCCTTTGTGGTGGAGCGGTTGAGCTGGTCAAGGCCGGTTTTGAAACGTTGACCGCAGCGGGGTATGCGCCAGAGATGGCTTACTTCGAATGTCTTCATGAGCTCAAATTGATTGTTGATCTGATGTACGAAGGCGGGATTGCCAACATGAATTACTCGATCTCCAATAATGCGGAATACGGCGAGTATGTCACCGGTCCACAGGTGATCAACGCGGAAAGTCGCAAGGCGATGAAACAGTGTCTGGACAATATCCAGAACGGTGAATACGCCAAACGGTTTATTCTCGAAGGACAAGCCAACTATCCCGAGATGACCGCCCGGCGGAGGCTCAATGCCGCGCACCCGATCGAACTGGTCGGTGAACGTCTGCGCAGCATGATGCCATGGATCAAGAAGATTGTTGATAAAGAAAAAAACTGATTGATCTGCCGGGGCGTGTCCCCGGCAGTTTCTTTTAATCCTGGATAAAGGATGTGATGATTCATGCGTAATCAACACCAACCGGTAGCCGTTGAGGGTTTCCCTTTTATCGCGCTATTTGTTTTCGTTACACTGATTTTTGCGTTACTTGGATGGGGCTGTCTGACGACCATCATGCTCGTGCTGACGCTTTTCACGGTCTATTTTTTTCGTAATCCGGAACGCTTCCCGCCGACTGATGCCAATGCCATCGTCGCGCCTGCCGATGGCAAGGTGATTTTTGTCGGCGACGTGATGGAAGAGCGTTATTTTGGCGAAGAGGTGATAAAAATCAGCATCTTCATGAACGTGTTTAATGTCCATGTCAACCGTGCCCCCTTTTCAGGGAAGGTGCTTGCCCGGTTTTATAATCGTGGAGAATTTTTTAACGCTTCGCTCGACAAGGCCAGCCTCCAGAATGAACAAGCCGGACTTTTTGTCGAAAGTGACAGAGGCAAGATCCTCTTCGTTCAGATCGCCGGCCTGATCGCACGACGGATTGTCACTTACCCGGTCGTGGGGGATTTGTTGACCCGCGGGGTGCGTTTTGGTCTGATTCGTTTTGGTTCGCGGGTTGACGTTTATTTACCGAAAGAAACCGAAATCACTGTTCGCATTGGTGACCGTACCGTTGCGGGGGAATCGGTCATCGGGTATTGGCATGAGTAAAGATCGGTTACCAGGTCGGCACGAAAATCTGCGCAAGGGTGTCTACATCCTGCCGAACCTCTTTACCACCGGGGGGCTTTTTTCCGGTTTCTACGGTATTGTCGCCACGATGAACGGCGATTATCATATCGCCGCATGGTTTGTGCTGATTGCTGCAATTTTTGACACCATCGACGGAAAAGTTGCCCGTCTGACCGGAACCACCAGCAATTTTGGTGTCGAGTATGATTCGCTTGCCGATCTTGTTGCCTTTGGTGTTGCTCCTGGTCTGTTGATGTATTCCTGGGCACTCAAGCCTTTCGGGAAGCTGGGCTGGCTGGCGGCATTTCTCTATGTTGTCTGCGGCGCATTGCGGTTGGCGCGGTTTAACGTGCAGGTCAATACGGTCGAATCGAAACGATTTGTCGGCCTGCCGATTCCCGCGGCAGCGAGCATGGTCGCCGCATGTGTCCTGCTCTTTTACCATCTTGGAGGTTCCGGACCGCTGCTTAAAAAAGTTTCGGTGCTCCTCCTTATCTACATTCTGGCTGCACTGATGGTGAGCAACTTCAGATATTATTCCTTTAAAGATCCCGAACTGTTCAGACGGCAGCCTTTCGGTATTCTGGTCGGCGCGATCATGTTGCTTATCGTTATCGTTGCCGAGCCGCAGATCATGTTTTTCAGTATTTTTCTTGCCTATACTTTCTCCGGTCCCGTTGGTTATCTGCTCGGCAAGTTGCGGCGAAAAAACAAGGACCCGGAAAAAGATCCACTGGTTACAACGGAAGAACTTCCGCCAGACCAAAACAACGTCTGATCCGCTGAAAAATCGGACGATTCACCCTGGTCTTTACAAAAAAGGGTTGACGATAACGTTCCGCCCGGTTTTAATGTCTTAACATTGTCACAGGCTGTGATGAGGAAGAGTACGCGGATAATTTCGTTACAGAGAGCCGGCGGTTGCTGCAAGCCGGTACGAAGTCCCGCCGAACTGGCCTCGGAGCCGCATGCGCGAACCGGTTGAAGGACCGCAGTAGTTCATGCCGTCAGTCCACGTAACGGACCAACGAAGGATCTCGCAAGAGATCAAAACAGGGTGGTACCGCGAAGCTTCAGCTCTCGCCCCTGCATTTAATGGGTGAGGGCTTTTTTTTGTTGTGAACGGGGGGGATGGCGTGGCAAATGACCTGACGGAGCGCCAACCCTTGCAGCAAAGATATTCAACTGGAATTGTGTCACGTTGTCGTCACACAGACCGAACGATCAGGAGAGAATCATCATGAGTGAATCGACCAGAATCAAGATTTTTGATACGACTTTGCGCGACGGTGAACAGTCACCCGGCGCAAGCATGAACATCGAAGAAAAATTGCGGATTGCCCATGAACTCGAAAAGATGAATGTTGATATTATCGAAGCCGGGTTTCCGATCGCCTCGATCGGCGATTTTGAAGCAGTACGCAAAGTTGCGCAGACGATCAAGGGCCCGGAAATCGCCGGACTGTGTCGTTCCAATTTCAAGGATATCGATCGTGCCTGGGAGGCGTTGCAGTATGCCGGGGAGCGTGGCCGCATCCATACTTTTATTGCCACCTCCGATATTCACATGGAACGCAAACTCCAGATGGCACCGGAACAGGTTCTCGAAACTGCCGTGGCGGCAGTCAAGCATGCCGTTTCTTATACCCCCAACGTCGAGTTCTCCTGCGAAGATGCGGTTCGTACCCGGCTGCCGTTCCTCGCCAGAATGGTCGAAGCGGTAATTACTGCGGGGGCCACAACGGTCAATATTCCCGACACCGTCGGTTACGCGATGCCGTTTGAGTTCTTCAACATCATCAAATATCTCAAGGACAATGTGCCGAATATTAATAATGCGGTCATCTCGGTCCACTGTCATAACGATCTCGGGCTGGCGGTCGCCAACTCCCTCGCCGCGTTGCAGGCCGGGGCCGGACAGGTGGAATGTACCATCAACGGGATTGGCGAGCGCGCCGGTAACTGTTCCCTCGAAGAGGTGGTGATGGGGCTGCGTACGCGGCGCGACATCATGCCCTTTACCACCGGGGTCAACACCGAGTACATCCATGGTGCCAGCCGCCTCCTGTCGACTGTCACCGGCATCGTGGTACAGCCGAACAAGGCGATTGTCGGGGCCAACGCCTTTGCCCACGAGGCCGGTATTCACCAGCACGGGGTGCTGATGGATGCCGAGACTTACGAGATCATGACCCCCGAGTCAATTGGTCTTAACCGCAACAAGCTGGTTCTTGGCAAGCATTCCGGACGCCACGCCTTTATCGATCGCATCAAGGAACTCGGCTACGATTTGCCTAAAGAGGATATCGACAAGGCGTTCGTACGCTTCAAGGCACTGGCTGACCAGAAGAAGGAAATCTTTGACGAAGATATCGATGCAATTATTGCCGATGAAGTGATCCGCGTCGAAGAGCGCTTCAAGCTGGTCAAGATCAACGTCACTTCCGGCATTGCCGCACCGACCGCCATGGTCGAGATGGCAATCGAAGGACAGATCAGGCAGATGACCGTTATTGGTGCCGGTCCGGTCGATGCTGCCTTCAAGGCGATCAAGGAATTGACCGGGACCGGTTCAGAACTGCGCCAGTATATCGTTGGCGCTATTACCGGCGGCACCGATGCCCAGGGCGAGTGTACCGTGCGGCTTGAGGAAAATGGCCGTGAAGTGCTCGGTCAGGGGTCGCATGAGGATATCATCGTCGCCAGTGCCAAGGCCTACATCAATGCCCTCAACAAGATGGCATCGGTGATAGAGCGGACAAGCATTACGATCTGAATTACCCCCCCCCTTGGTCCCCCCCCTGCTTCGTAAGGGGGACGTGAGCCTGGCGAACAGGGGGAGAATAAATGTCGATGCGGGGTCGGGAGACGGCCCCGCTCTTTCTTGAAACACAAGGAGAGGTTATGGGACAAACCACCGCAGAAAAAATCTTCGCCGCGCATTTGCGTGACGAGCCGTTTCCGGGAACCCGGGTGCTCGATATCGATCGGGTGCTCTGTCATGAAATTACCACCCCGGTGGCAATCGCTGATCTCGAAGCACGCGGCAAGGACCGGGTTTTTGATAACACCAGGATCAAGGCGGTCATCGACCACGTCACCCCGGCCAAGGACAGCAAGACCGCCCTGCAGGCAAAGATGTTGCGCGACTGGGCGCGGCGTCACGACATCAAGGATTTCTTTGATGTCGGTCGCAACGGTGTCTGCCACGCGATCTTTCCAGAAAAAGGCTATATCCGTCCCGGTTTCACCGTCATTATGGGGGACAGCCACACCTGCACCCACGGTGCCTTCGGGGCTTTTGCCGCCGGCGTCGGCACCACCGACCTCGAAGTCGGCATGCTCAAAGGGGTCTGCGCTTTCCGCGAGCCGAAATCGATCCGCGTCAATCTTAACGGCGCCCTGAGTAACGGTGTTTATGCCAAGGACGTGATCCTTTACGTCATCGGCCAGCTCGGCGTCAACGGTGCCACTGACCGGGTGATCGAATTTCACGGCCCGGTCGTTGCCGCGATGGATATGGATGCCCGCATGACGTTGTGTAATATGGCCATCGAAGCAGGCGGCACCAGCGGTATCTGCCAACCCGATATGGTCACCGTTGATTACCTCTGGCCGTTCATTCAGGGTGAGTTCGCCAGCAAGGAAGCCGCGCTTAACGAGTACAGCACCTGGTGCGCCGACGCTGATGCTGCCTACGACAAACTTTTCGATTTTGACATCAGCAAGATTGGCCCGCAGTGTACCTACAACTACAAACCGGACTGTGTCAAGCCGGTGACCGAGATGGTTGGCACCAGGGTCGATCAGATCTATATCGGCAGCTGCACCAACGGGCGCATCGAAGATCTGCGTCAGGCCGCCGCGATCCTCAAGGGGAGGAAGATTGCCGATTCGGTCCGGGGGATCGTCTCCCCGGCGACCCCGGTGATCTTCAAGCAGGCGATGGATGAGGGGGTGCTGGATATTTTTATGGACGCCGGGTTCTGTGTCACCAACCCGACCTGCGGTGCCTGTCTCGGCATGAGTAACGGGGTTCTCGCCGAAGGGGAGGCCTGCGCCTCGACCACCAACCGCAACTTCGCCGGACGGATGGGCAAGGGCGGGATGGTGCATCTGATGAGTCCGGCGAGTGCGGCAGCGGCGGCCATCACCGGGGCTATCACCGATCCGCGTGATTATTGAGTAAGGGAGAATTGACGATGAAAAAAGTTTTTGGCGGCCCGGCGATTGTCCTCGACCGGTCCGATATCAATACCGATGAGATCATCCCGGCCAAGTATCTGACCGAGGTGACCAAGGAAGCCCTCCAGCCGTATATTCTCGAAGACCTCAGCCTCGGTGATTTCGATCCCAAAGGGGCTTTGCTGAAGAACGCGACAGTTGTTGTTTCGCGCGAGAATTTCGGCTGCGGTTCGTCGCGCGAGCACGCCCCGTGGGTCTTTGAAGTTAACGACATTCACACCATTATCGCCGAAAGTTATGCGCGCATCTTCCGCCAGAACATGTTCAACTGCGGGATGCTGGCGATTGAACTGCCTAAGGCCGATATTGAAAAGATCATTGCGCTGGAGGCCCGGGGAGCGCTGCAGGTCGCTGTCGACCTCCCCGCGCAGACCGTTACCGTCACAGCGGGAAGCGCGCAGGAGACCTTCTCCTTCGAGATCAGTCCGTTCGACAAGGCACTGGTTGAAGCCGGTGGTTGGGTGGAGTTTGCCGACGCCCGCTATTGATTCACCTGGTTGAGCAAATACAGTACAGGGCCGGGCAGATTGTCCGGCCTTTTTTATCTCGTGATTGACATGGCGGCTGGGAGTGTTTGCATTTCATGAGTTATTCAGGTATTTTACGGGGGCTGTTTGGCAACTGACAAGGACGGGATAGATGAGGGTACAAGGCTGATTTATTTTGAAACCGCTGGCCACTGCTTCGTTGCTGAAGTGGCTTAGCGGTTTTATGTTTTTTTATCTCCCTTGTCGAGCCGGGGAGGGGCGCGAGTAGCACCAGTAGCTGGGCGGTTTGAGTGTGTTATCTGAGGAGAGCTTATGGTTCCGGCGTCAGAAGCGGAAGCCCGCGAACATATCGACAGATTACTGACCGCTTGTGGATGGTTTGTTCAGGATTCGAGTGCTGTTAATATTCACGCTGGTTGTGGTGTTGCCATCCGCGAGTTTTCTTTGCCCGGCTATGGATATGCCGACTACCTGCTGTATGTTGACGGTCAAGCCGCCGGGGTGATCGAAGCGAAAAAGGCCGGTTCCACCCTGACCGGCGTTGAAGTCCAATCCGCCAAGTACACCCAGGGCCTGCCCTCCGGCCTGCCGCGTTGGCACAATCCGCTCCCTTTCTGTTACGAATCGACCGGGGTCGAACCCGCTTCACCAACGGTCTCGATCCCGAGTCGCGCTCACGCAACGTCTTTGCTTTTCACCGGCCCGAATTTCTCGCAGCTCTGTTCGACGCTGCCTTTGATTCCCCCCTTTGGCAAAGGGGGGCGAGGGGGGATTTGCCGATTGCCGCAGATCCCGCCGCCTCCTACGGTCAGCCCCAGACCTTCCTCGCCCGCTTGCAGCAGATGCCGGAACTCAAAACCGCAGGACTGTGGCCGGCGCAGATCAAGGCGATTCAGAATCTCGAAGTTTCGCTCAAGGAGAACCGCCCGCGTGCGCTGATCCAGATGGCAACCGGCTCGGGAAAAACCTTCACCGCTATCAACTTTATCTACCGACTGATCAAATTTGCCGGTGCCCGTCGGGTGCTGTTTCTGGTCGATCGCGGCAACCTCGGCCGCCAGACTCTCAAGGAGTTTCAGCAGTACGTCTCGCCGTACAACAACTTCAAGTTCAGCGAAGAGTACATCGTCCAGCACATGACCAGCAACGTGTTCGATACGATGGCGCGGGTCAGCATTTGCACCATCCAGCGGCTCTTCTCGATGCTCAAAGGGCGGGAACTCCCCGAGGAGATGGAAGACTCGATTGAGTTAGGTTCTTTGTTCAAAGAGTCGGAGCCGATCGAGTACAATCCCGGTTTTCCCATCGGCAGCTTCGATATCATTGTCACCGACGAATGTCATCGCTCAATCTACAACCTCTGGCGGCAGGTGCTCGAATACTTTGATGCCTACCTGATCGGTTTGACCGCCACCCCAAGCAAACAGACCTTCGGTTTCTTCAACAAGAACCTGGTGATGGAGTACGGTCATCCGCAAGCGGTCGCCGACGGTGTCAATGTTAATTACGATGTCTATCGCATCAAGACCGCGATTACTGAACAGGGGAGCGCAGTCGAAGCCGGTTACTATGTTGACAAACGCGACCGCGAGACCCGCGAGGTGCGCTGGGAACAGCTCGATGACGAGGTCAGTTACGAGGCGAAGCAACTCGACCGCGACGTGGTCTCCGTCGACCAGATCCGCACCGTCATCCGCACCTTCCGCGACAAGCTCTTTACCGAGATCTTCCCCAACCGGACCGAGGTCCCCAAGACTTTGATCTTCGCCAAGGATGATTCCCACGCCGAGGATATCGTCAAGATCGTCCGTGAGGAGTTCGGCAAGGGGAACGAATTCGCTCAGAAGATCACCTACCGCACCACCGGCGCCAAACCCGAAGATCTGATCGCGGCTTTCCGCAACAGTTACTTTCCGCGCATCGCCGTCACCGTCGATATGATCGCCACCGGTACCGACATCAAGGCGTGCGAGTGCGTCTTCTTTATGCGCAGTGTCAAGTCGCGCGCATACTTCGAGCAGATGAAGGGGCGCGGGGTGCGGATCATCAACGACAACGACCTGCAAGCGGTCACCCCCGATGCGGTTACCAAGGATCATTTCGTCATCGTCGATGCGCTCGGCGTCTGCGAGATGGATCAGACCGATTCTCTGCCGATGGAGCGCAAGAAGAATGTCGGCTTTGAGAAGTTGTTGCAGGCGGTCGCCTTCGGCAACGCCGAAATCGACGTGGTCTCCTCGGTGGCGGCACGGCTGGCGCGGATGGAGAAGAAGCTGACGACCGATGAACAGCTACAGGTGAGCAAGCTGCTGGGTGGCAAAAGTCTCAAAGATTTGACCGGTGATCTGGTCGAGGCGCTCGATCCGGATAAGCATTTATCTCATGCGCAGAAGAGTTTTGGCGTTAGCGAGCCGGATGATAAACAGCTGCGCCAGATGGCAGCGCAGGTGATCGGCGCGGCGGTCAAGCCGCTCTGTAATCCGGAACTGCGCGAACTGCTGTTTGCGATCAAGAAGAAGAACGAACAGATCATCGATACGGTCAGCACCGACACCCTGATCTTCTCCGGCTTTTCCGAGGAGAAGGCCAGAGGCGTGGTCGAATCGTTCGAGCAGTTTATCGAAGCGAACAAGGACGAGATCACTGCCCTGCAGGTTCTTTACAGCAAGCCGTTCAAGCAGCGGCTGCGCTTTGCCGATGTGCAGGATCTGGCCGAAAAGCTGGTCGCCCAGGTCGAGCAGCTGCAAATTTATCAGACCCATCCGCAAGGGTGGGAGAAGCGCGTGCCCGACGAGCTCTGGGCCGCCTACCAGAAATTGCAGGCGGGGAAGGTGCGTGGAGCTGCGGCCAACCATATATTGACCGATCTGGTCTCGCTGGTGCGCTTTGCCATGCATCAGGAGAGTGAGCTGGTGCCGTTCCCCGAAAAGGTGCAGGTCAACTTTACCGCCTGGATCGAACAGCAGCAGGCGAGCGGCAAAAGCTTTACCGCCGAGCAGCGCCAGTGGCTGGAGATGATCCGTGATCATATCGCCGCCAATCTGCAGATCGAGACCGATGATTTTGATTATGCGCCGTTTGCGCAAGCGGGCGGGATCGGCCGGGTGTGGCAGGTGTTCGGGGATGATCTAAATGCGATTCTGGAGGAATTGAACCAGACCTTGGCGGCGTGATGGTTTCGACGTAGGGGCGATTCACGAATCGCCCGGTTTTGATTCGGTCGGGAAAAATCAGGGCGATTCGTGAATCGGTGAATCAGGGCGATTCGTGAATCGCCCCTACGGAGGGGGAATGGCTTACAATCCGGACATTCATCATCGACGGTCGATCCGATTGCGGGATTTTGATTATTCCGGCGGCGGGGCGTATTTTGTGACATTGTGCGTGCACGGGCGGGAATGTCTGTTCGGCGAAGTGGCGGATGGAGAGATGCGGTTGAGTGACGCCGGTCGAATGGTCACGACCGTCTGGGATTCGTTGCCGCACCGTTATCCGGGGCTGGGAATTGATGTCTGTGTTGTCATGCCGAACCATCTTCACGGAATTGTCATTATCAACGACCCCGTAAGGGCAATTCATGAATTGCCCGGTTGCGAATCGGTCAACCCTGTAAGGGCAATTCATGAATTGCCCCTACGCAGCCGGCGCACCATGACCCTGCCGAAGGTTGTTGGTTTTTTGAAAATGAACACGGCCAAACAGATCAATCAAATGCGCGACACCCCCGGCACCCCGGTCTGGCAGCGCAATTATTACGAACGGGTCATCCGCAGCGAACGGGAATGGAACGCGATTCGGCAATACATTGCCGATAACCCGGCAAAATGGGCCGATGACGAAAATCACCCCGCGCGGCAATGACCGGCAAAATGAACCGTAGGGGCGATTCACGAATCGCCCGGTTTATGAACCGGACGGGAAAATCAGGGCGATTCGTGAATCGCCCCTACGAAACCATTGTTGGGATGAGGTGTTGGCGGCGTGAACGAAGAAGATAAATTAATTTTTGAGCCCGTTTAGAATCATGCGTAGGGGCGATTAATCAATCGCCCAGATCGTAAAGATCATGATGCACGGCAAACATGTAGGGCACGGCGAGCCGTGACTGGATTTGGGACGGTTAGATTGTGATAATCGGAAACCATTGTTGGGATGAGGTGTTGGTGGCGTGAACAATAGTAGTAAAAATGAATTGTCCACTGGCTGGGAATGGACAACTTTAGAAAACGTTGCCGAGATTCTAGATAGCCAACGAGTACCAGTAAATGCAAAAGAGCGTGAAACCCGGCAGGGAGATATTCCCTACTACGGTGCGACTGGCCAAGTTGGATTCATTGATGATTATCTTTTCGATGAAGAATTGGTACTGCTCGGAGAAGATGGTGCACCTTTCTTTGATCCATCAAAGCAAAAGGCATACATTATTCGAGGTAAGTCGTGGGTGAACAACCATGCTCATGTTTTACGAACTAAGGCGGGAATCCCAAGCAGCTATCT
>JARGFI010000017.1 GCA_029210745.1 Desulfuromonadales bacterium | reverse complement strand
CCGAATAAGGTGACGATATCGCAAATGGTGCCAAATAATCAGGAAAGGTAAGTCCGAATAATGTGGGAATCAACACTCCCAAGGATTACAAATCCTCACCCCGCATCTCTCCATATCCTTGACATTTCGCGTCACGACCATCAACCCATGCGCCGTAGCGGTAGCGGCGATGAGCGCATCCATGACCGGTAGCTTCTCGCCCGCTTGTTCCGCCTCTCCCTGGAGTTTTCCCCAACAGAGCGCCGTTTCCAGATCTAATTCAAGAATTCGTCCGCTAAA
The DNA here is from genome assembly GCA_029210745.1 of Desulfuromonadales bacterium. Classification (GTDB taxonomy): domain Bacteria; phylum Desulfobacterota; class Desulfuromonadia; order Desulfuromonadales; family JAHYIW01; genus JAHYIW01. The sequence goes on along the minus strand of JARGFI010000017.1, from coordinate 51,511 downwards.
CCGTTCAACCAGATCAACCGCCACCCACGCGTGCAGCGCTTCCTTTTTTGCGCCATCCGGGAGCTTGCTGATCCCCTTCTGCAACTCGCCCAGATTCAGGACACTCAGAAAAAGTTTCTGTTCATCCTGTTCGTCCAGCCAACTCACCACCGCCGGATTCGACTCCTTTTTGACCAGTTCGGAAACCAGACAGGTATCGAGCAGGTATTTCACAACTCTACCTCACGAGAGAGATCGGCACTGCGGCTGAGATCCAGCTCAACATCACACAGGGGTGATTGCCGGAAAAACTGCGACAAATCGGTACGCGGCTGAGTCAGTCGCTGATACTCATCGAAAGCGACCACCACCACAGCAGGCTTACCGCGCAAGGTTATGGTCTGGGGGCCATCATGCAGGGCCGAATTGACCACCTGGCTCAAACGATTCTTGGCTTCTTGCAGCTGCCATTCGCGCTCATGAGGTAATCGATCATTACTATGGGTCTTCATATGGCCTCCTTGTTAATCTAGCCAGTCTAGCTATTTAAGAATAGCACGATGTCGATATGAATCAACCACAAACGATGTCAGCCGGGGGAAAAATGGACAAATTCATTACGCAACAATCCTCCTTAAATGTCTCATTAAATGAGACGCTTATGCTTGTAATCGTCTCAGTCGCCGGCCATTTTTGTCTCATAGAATGAGACAAAAGGCCTTCCCTTATGACTCAATACATCCGGCAAAACCCTCAATGGCCGGCGTTCCGCTTCAACCTGGGACCAATCGACCCTGTTCTGGCCGTTGCCGATACCTGCATGGACAATTGCAGATATGAACGAACGCCAGCGCAAGGCTGTAGCCAAACTGCTGGAAGCCGGGCCGAAGGGCTTTTCCGGCGGGTTGTCGGCGGGGAACTATCAGAATATGACCGGAGCCAGTCGCGCGACCGGTCACCGCGATTTATCTGATCTGGTCGAAAAAGGTGTGATGACTGTTGCTGGTCAAGGTCGCGGCGTGCGTTACGACCTCAATTGGGCATTGACGGAAAGACGATAACTGCGTTGCAATATTGTTCAACTTATAAAGGCCAACCTTATCCCAATTCGCGTGATCGTTCAGCCGCACGCCGAACCGCAGCAACGAGCAGATCACCAAAGCCCCCCGCATCAAGCTTTTCGATTGCGGCCAGCGTTGTTCCTCCGGGAGAACAGACCTTGCGCCGCAGTTCAGCCGGTTCTTCGCCGCTTTCTGCAACCAGTCGCGCTGCCCCTTCGACGGTGCGGACCGCCAGTGCCAGCGCGGTTTCCCGATCCAGTCCTTCGGCAACACCGCCAGCAACCAACGCTTCAATAACGGTAAAAACATAGGCGGGACCGGACCCGGAGACCGCCGTAACGGCATCCATCTGGCTCTCTTTAACCGTGACCACTGAACCGACAGCGGCAAAGATCTTGCGCGCTGTTTCCAGCTCAGCCCCCCCGGCATACTGCCCGGAACAGAGCGCCGCTGCACCACAACCGATTAACGCCGGAGTATTCGGCATCACCCGCACCACTTTTGCGGCCACGTTGAGCAGTGCTTCCAGTTTCGCCGTTGACGTCCCGGCAAGGATCGAAATCAGCAGTTTATCTGCCGTGAATTGATCGGCGAAGGCCCCCACAACCGCGGCGGCCATTTGCGGTTTGATCGCCAGGACAATAATATCGCTGTCAGCAACCACCTGATGGTTATCCGCCGTCACGGTAACGCCGTATGTTGCCGACAAATAGTCGCGCCGTGCATCAAGCGGCTCCGCGACCAGCACCTCCTGTGGCGATACATTGGCAACGAGAATCCCCTTGAGAATTGCCTCCGCCATGTTTCCACCACCGATAAAACCGATCTTCTCTTTATTTTTCATGGAGTTTGTCCTTTTCAGGTGATATTATCCGGCCAGTAAAGCGAAAAGGGTGACACTTGTCAAGCGCTGACACACTCAACATAAACCTTAAGTCCGGGGCCGTTACAATGAATATGTGGTACACCGAAAAACATTCGGAAAATGTCGGCATCACCATGCGGGTGAGTGAAACACTTTTTTCCGGCAAGAGCGAGTTCCAGCAACTGGATATTGTCAACACCCTTGAATATGGCAAGATGATGCTCCTTGACGGGCTGGTGATGGTCACCGAACGTGATGAATTCGTTTATCATGACATGCTTGTCCACCCGGCGCTCTTTACCCACCCCAGCCCGCGACAGGTGCTGGTGATCGGTGGCGGCGACGGCGGCAGTATCCGCGAAATTGTCAGGCATCCCGAAGTGGAACTGGCGACACTCTGTGAAATCGACGGACTGGTGGTCGACAAATCGGTCGAGTTGCTCCCTTCCATGGCAAGCGCTATCGACGGCCAACACCCTAAAGTCAAACTGCATATCGCTGATGGTCTCGCCTACATCCGCGAGCACCAGAATGCATTCGACGTCATTCTGGTCGATTCAACCGACCCGATCGGCCCGGCAGTCGGTCTCTTTGAAAAGGATTTTTATCGCCTCGTCCACGGTGCCTTAAAAGCAGACGGGATCATGGTCGCCCAAAGCGAATCCCCCTTCTATCACGCCGAGATTCAGAAAAACATGTATCGCAACCTGCGCGCTGTTTTTCCGCTCGTCGCGATGTATCAGGCGTTTATCCCGACCTACCCGAGCGGGCTATGGTCGTTCGCCTTCGCCAGCAAGCGCTATCATCCGCTGCGGGATTTCCAACGTGATCGCGCCGCGCGCCGAAATTTCCACACTAAATACTACAATGAAGATCTGCATTCAGGAGCTTTCATGCTGCCGACCTTCGCCAAAGAAAATATTGCAGAATAGACCGATGACTTCTGAACCAACCACGCACTGGACGATCAAGGATGCCGCTGCTCTCTATGGCATTGATGCCTGGGGAAAAGGGAATTTCGGCCTCAACGCAGCCGGTGAGGTGACGGTCAAAGCGCCGTTCGTAAGCGGTGAAATTGCCGTGCCGTTAACCGAAATTGTCGCGGGTGCGGTGGCACGCGGACACAACATGCCCCTGTTGCTGCGCATCGAAAACCTGCTTGATGACCGCATTCGCCTGATTAACGAAACCTTCCGCGCCGCGATTGCCGACGTCGGCTACCGCGGCGAATATCAGGGGGTATTTCCGATCAAGGTCAACCAGCAATGTCAGGTCATCAAGGAGATCTGTCGTTTCGGCGCACGCTATCATCTCGGACTGGAGGCGGGGAGCAAAGCGGAGTTGCTGATTGCGCTGGCATCATTGCCGGAGCACGGGCTGCTGATCCTCAACGGCTACAAGGATCGGGAATTTGTCGATCTTGGCCTGTGGGCCAATAAACTCAGTTATCGCTGTTTCTTCGTCATTGAGTCCCCCGCTGAGCTGCCACTGATTATCGAACGCTCCCGGGCACTGGGGATCGCGCCGCTCCTCGGTGTGCGGGTCAAGGTCTCCGCCAAGGTCGGCGGGCTGTGGACGGAAACCAGCGGCGACCGCAGCAGTTTCGGATTGAGTCCCACGCAATTGATCGGCGTCGTCGAACAACTCAAGAACGAGGAGCTGCTCGATTGTCTGCAACTGCTGCACTGCCATCTCGGCTCGCAAATTCCGGCCCTGGCCGACATTCGCACCGGCGTTCGCGAGGCAAGCCGTTTTTATGCTGATCTGGTCCGTGAAGGAGCGCCGCTGAGCTGCCTTGATCTCGGCGGAGGGCTGGCGATCGACTATACCGGCACCCTTGAGAATCAGGTTCATTCCCGCGATTATCAACTCGCCGATTACTGTCACACCCTCGTCGCCACGATTGCTGCAACCCTTGATCCGCTGGGCATCACGCATCCGCACATCGTGACAGAATCAGGCCGGGCAATGATCGCCCACAGCTCGCTGTTGATTTTTAATATCCTCGACACCATGCACTTTGAGGCAGAACCTTTTCCGAAAACCCTGCCGCCGGACGCCCACCCGGCGACCGGTCAGCTTTTTACTCTTTTCAAGCATCTGGCCGACACAGACGATCTTATCGCAACCTATCAGGGCGCGCTCGCCGGACGCGACACGCTGCGGGAACTGTTTCGCGGTGGAGAGATCAACCTGCGTGAACGGTCCCTGGCAGAAAACATTTTTCTGGCCATTGCCCAGCACATCGCCTCCCGCCTTGTTGCCTTGACCACGATCCCGGCTGAATTGGCCGGATTGAAAGCGAATCTCGCCGACATCTATTATGGCAACTTCAGCGTCTTTCAATCGCTCCCCGATACCTGGGCCATCGGCCAGCTTTTTCCGGTCATGCCGATCAATCGTCACCTCGAAGCGCCGACCCGCGAGGCGATCATCTCTGATCTGACCTGCGACTGCGACGGCAAACTCGACACCTTCATTGTCGCCGGAAAAGAACAGTCAACCCTGCCGTTGCATCCGCTGCGTGACGAGGAAGACTATCTGCTCGGTGTTTTTCTGATGGGAGCTTATCAGGAAACCCTCGGTGATCTGCACAATCTTTTCGGCGACACCCATGTCGTCAGCATACGCATCAATGAGGGCGGCGGGTTTGACGTCCTTAACGAACTCAATGGTGATACCATCGCCGAGGTTCTCAGTTTTGTTGAGTACCATCCGCAGACGCTGTTTGAGGCCTTTCGGTCACGGGTTGAGGGGGCGGTTCGCGCCGGGCGGATGAGTGTCGCGGAACGACAGCAGCTGGTGGAGGAGTATGCTGCGAACCTGAATGGTTACACTTATTTTGAGCAGTAGCTCGACAAATCTCAAGCTGCCGATTTCGACAGTATCGACAACCATTCCTTTCGATGGCGCTTGCCAGCAAGGCAAGCGCCATCGAGTTTTAACGAGGATAAACTGGTCGCGGCTTACGCCGCGGCCAGCCACGCGTCAATGCGCTGTCGCACTGCTGCCCAGCTGGTGCCCAGGCGCAGCTCAAGGAAGATGCGGTACAGACTGTCGAAGAGTTGTAACCCCTCTTCCATGACGTGCATCCGTTCATAAAAGAGTGCCTCGCGTTCACTGTCGGGATCGGTCAGGTTGTCGCGTTCGAGGCGCACTGATGGCGCTTTGAACGAGGCGAACTGGAAGAGAGTCCCTTTCAGGGTCAGCTTCCACTGATGCTCTCCCTTTTCGAAATAGAGAAGGGCCTCGGCCATTTGTTTTCCTGACTGGAGTGCCACGCACACTTCACGGAAACTGTCCTGCGGCCCGGCCACCGTCACCTTCTGTGCCCCTGCTTCCCCACCACCAACCAGTTGCAGGCGGTCATTCAGGTAGGCAACAAACCCCTCCCCGACAGTTGCCGGACCGGGACGACAGACCGCATAGCTTGATGATTCGTTCATCGTCTGATACATCAGCCAGAGCAGAAAATCGGCGCCGAGCCAGTGATACTCGCGAATCAGGTCAAGTTCCGTCGTCGCCCCGGAACCATTGGCCGCACGCAACGCGTGCTGTAACGGCGCATCAAGCAGACTTTCGGCCCGCGCATAAGGATGAATGGCCACCAGCCGCAACCCGTCGAAGGTTTTTTTGAACAGTTCGACAAAGGTATCAACCATCTTTCCGCCGAGATTGGCAAACGTCACCACGCCGTTACGCGTATCCCACAGTACATCATAACAGGCCGGAGCGGGTAACGTTCTGGCCAGCAGTTTAGCAAAAACCGCCTCGCGCAAATCGGCCTTTTTTTGTTTTGGGACACGCTGCAAACCGGGGTGTGCAGTGAGGAATTCGCGCTGCGCCTGCTCGAAATGTGCACGGAGCAGCGCTGCCGGAACCCGTCGCTGATCGCGCCGCAGGGTAAAGGTCAGGTAATGGTCCCGCTGAAAAGTGTCGCGCACCTCAAACGTGCTGTCACGTGTATCATCAAGCTGCACCCAGCCCATGGAAAGCTCATCGGCACAATCATCGATCGAACGAAATCCCTGCGCCGTGAGCCGGGCTCCGGCCCAGGTGAAAAAATCATCAGTCGGCGGGGTGCCAACGATGTGAAACTGACAGAGACTTGTGGTGTTGCTGAGCAGACCCATAGCTATTCCTCCAGGTTAAGTTTTGCTGTGGCTGGGAAAATTTATGTATTGATTGTATGCTAGTACCCTGTAACCCATAGGCTTTCGAGGGATTGCGCAGGGCTTTGACGTGTCAGCAAGGCGCGATTTCTATTGCCTAGCCGTAGCTAAACAGCTGAAATCGGAACGTAGCTGACGCGGAAAAGAACAAGCAAGATGCGAAAGATTATGGGTTACAGGGTACAGGAATAACCTTCACAAACCACGGAGACGGCATGAACACAAAATTTCCTCTGACCATCTACTACGACGGCAGCTGCATCGTCTGCGCGACAGAAATTGACCACTATCGCAGGTTGCAGCATCAGGGACGTCTGCAATTTGTCGATATCACCGCCCCCGATTTCGATGCCGCCATTTACGGTCGCACGCAGGGTGCGTTCATGGCCCGCATGCACGTCAAGGACGCCGTCGGCAACTTTCATGTCGGTGTTGACGCTTTTCTGGAAATCTGGTCGGCGCTGCCGAATCGTGGTTATCGCTTGCTGGGCAAAGCGATCGCCCTCCCCGGCATCCACTGCGCGGCCAGGTGCGGTTATGCGCTCTTCGCCCGCTACCGCAGATATCTGCCGAAACGCACACGCTGCCAGGGTGACAACTGTGCGCTGCATTAATGCCGCGTGTGCTGCACGTTGTCTTACCCGCGTTTCCCGTCGATAACGTTTAAAATGTCGCTGCCCAATTCCCGTTTTTGCCACTGGCGCATAAGGGGCATGGAATCAAAATCGTCCAGCGTTTTTGGGATCTGGCGCGAAATTTCCTCCAGCAGGGCGTTGTTGATCAGAATTCCTGCATCAAGTTCAAGGGCGATGGCCTTGTTTTTCCGCCATTTTCTGAGCGCCATGAACCGCTCCTCCGCCTGTGGATCTTTTTCGCGCCGTTCACTGCGTGGAAAGATCGGCAACGCCTCGGTCGGCAGGGCCCGGGCGGTGGCAACGATGGTCAGAAAGTGCTTGCCATAGCGCTCGACAAGGCGCGGGAAAAGTCCTTCCAGACCGGTCATCTCGTCCAGCGTTTCAGGCGCTTTGGTGGCGATTGCCAACAGCGCCTGGGGCCCAATCACCTTGAACGACGGGCAGTCACGTTTGCGCGCCTCGCCATCACGCCATTGCAACAGCCCTTCAAGGATCGCCAACTGCCGCCGATCGAGTCTGCCGGCGCCTTTGACCCGCAGGCACAACGGCCCGTCATGCTGCAAAAAGCGCCCTTCTTCCAAACGCAAAAACTCTTCCGTGACCCAGTCGCGCCGTCCGCAGCCGATCAGGCGTTCTTCCAGCAATGCGTGTAATTTATGCAGGTGGTTGGTATCTTCCGCCGCATAGTCGAGCATCGGCGCTGACAGCGGACGCATGGACCAGTCGGCGCGCTGATACTGTTTGTTGAGTTCGACCCCGAAATACTTGTTGAGCATGTCCGCCAAGCCGACCTTTTCTTCGCCGAGAAACTGGCTGCTGATCATCGTATCGAACAGCCCCCGCACCGTGAAACCGAAATCGCGGTACAAACAGCGAATGTCGTAATCGGCCGCGTGGAAGATCTTGACGATGGCCGGATCAGCCAGAACGGCACCAAGCGGAGTCAGGTCATCCGCTGCCAGCGGATCGATCAACACCGTCTTGCCGGGTATCGTTACTTGCAGCAAGCAAACTTTTTCGTTGTACGAATGGAGGGAATCGGCTTCCAGATCGACGGCGATGATCGATTCTTTGGCCAGCACCGCAGCGAATTGGGCCACGGCGCTGTTTTCAGTCAACAATGGAATCACATCTTGTCCTTTTCAGTTTTTTCGGTAACCAGTTTGAGTACCTTCTGGTGTGCTCCGTGCAGTGCCAGGGCGGCCAATTCCGTCGGGGGCACCCATTGCCGGTCTTCCTCTTTGGCGACTTGCGGCAGTAACGACACGCGGCAGCGAAACACGGTGCAAGTCAGTGCAAAGTGACTGTAGACATGCTTCACAACCCCGACCGGTTCCGGTGCACTGCAAACACCCAACGTGGCAAGGAGGCGGGAGATGACGGCAGTGGTGGTCTCCCCGGCCTCGACCGGAGCGGCGGGAAATTCCCACAGACCGCCGAGCATTCCGTCGTAGGGGCGTTTGCGCACCAGCCGGGCACCGCGCTGATCTTCCAGCAGCAGCACCACCTGGGCACGTTTTGGCACCGGTGGCTTCTTGTGCCGGACCGGAATGTCACCTTGTAAACTCTGCGCGAACGCCTGACAGTGCGCCCGCAACGGACAGAGCGGACAGCGCGGCTGACGCGGGGTGCAAAGAGTCGCCCCCAAATCCATAATTGCTTGCGCGTAATCGTGTGGTCGGCTCACCGAGGTCAAGCTTTCCGCCCGCTGCCAGAGTTGTTTCTCGGTCGCGCTGGCACGGGGATCGGTGGTCACCGCATGGAGGCGACAAAGAACCCGGCGCACATTGCCGTCGAGGATCGGGCCGGGCAGGTCGAAGGCAATGGAGCGAATCGCCCCGGCAGTTGAACGACCGATACCGGGCAATCTTTGCAGCTCGGCCAGATCGGCCGGGAATTCGCCGCAGAAATCTTCGACCACCATGCGGGCGGCTTTGTGCAGGTTACGCGCCCGCGAATAATAGCCGAGTCCGGCCCACAGGTCGAGCACCGAATCGAGCGGCGCGGCGGCCAACGCCGCAACGCTGCTGAAATTCGCTAGAAAGCGCTCGTAATACGGAATCACCGCTTCGACCGTGGTCTGCTGCAACATGATCTCGGAGAGCCAGATACAGTAGGGATCGCGTGTGTTGCGCCACGGCAGCGCGCGACCGGCGTCACGGTACCAGGCAAGCAGGCGGGAAGAAATGTCTTCAGCGGGGCATGAACATTCAGACATGTTTCACCACGAAGGGCACGACGCACGCGAAGAAAAAAAGGCAACCGGTTGTCAACTTCGTGAGCTTCGTGTCCTCCAGTGAGCAGCGCGAACGGGTGGTAAGAGGTAAAAAAATCAACCGATCTCCGCCAGTGCCGCCAGTGTCCGCTCCATCTCTTCGTCGGTGCCGATGGTGATGCGCAGCCCGTGGCTGAGCAGTGGGTCGGAGAAGTGCCGGACCAGAATTTTGCGGGAAAAGAGTGCGTCATAGACCCGTTTGCCATCCTTGTCCGGGGGGAGGGCAAAGACGTAGTTCCCGCTCGACGGAATCACCCCGTAGCCGATTTTTTGCAACCCGGCACTGAAGCGCTCGCGCGTCGCGCAGACCTTGGTGACGCAACTGTTGAAATAAGGCTGATCATGGAGCGCTGCCACCACCGCAGCCTGGGCGAGCCGGTCCACATTGTAATGATCGCGAATCTTGTCGAGGGCGGCAATGATCTCGGGGCGGGCAATTGCCAGCCCGAGACGCATCCCGGCGAGGGAATAGCTCTTCGACAGGGTGCGGGTAATCACCACATTGTCACATTCGCGCACCAGCGGCAATGCGTTGTCGGCGGAAAAATCGGCATAGGCCTCGTCAACCACCAGTATCCCGCTGCAACATCCGGCCAGCTCCTTGATGTAGGCGTTGTCAAAAGTCACTCCGAGCGGGGCGTTCGGACTGGTCAGAAAGAAGAGTTTGCCTTGATAGCGATGGGGAAAGTCGGCCAGCGTCCAGTCTGCGGCGAAGCCGAATGTGCGCACCTGGGCCCCCTGAATTTTGGCCAATGTGGCATAGTAGGAGTAGGAGGGGGCGACGTAGGCGACTTCTTCCCCCTCCCCGGCAAAAGCGCGAATCAGGTTATTGATCAGTTCATCCGAGCCGTTCGCCATGATCACCCACGACGGATCAAAGCCATACAGCTTTGCCGCCGCATCACGCCCCGCCTGGCTTTGCGGGTCGGGATATTTGCGCAGGGTCTCGCCGTCATCGCCAAGTTCCGCGAGGATCGCTTCACGCACCCGTGGTGACGGCGGGTAAGGATTTTCATTGGTATTCAGTTTAATCCAGCTGAGCGCATCGGGCGGTTGAAATCCGGGGATGTAGGCGTCCATCTCAGCGATAATTTTACGTAATGGCAACATCAATCCTCCCCCTGGAGAAAACTTGTTTTTAAAAATAGTGTGCAAACTCGGTAAGTTATGATTTCAGACACTGACTGCGGCAACCTTAAACCACCGGTGATAAAGGTGCAAGCGCAAATTGCAACAGCTCCCAAACACGAGCGCCCCCGCTCAAAACAAAACGGGGGCGCTGCATGAAACCCGGAAGTATCCTACAGAGGCGTGACCCAATTATGCGCATCGGCAATTCGACCATATTGAATTCCGGTCAGTGTATCATAGAGCTTGCGGGTCAATGCTCCGATCTTCCCGCCCCCCAGCTCGACCGTCTGCCCTTTGTAGGTGAACTGGCCGACCGGCGAAATCACCACCGCGGTGCCAGTGCCGAACGCTTCACTGAGGCGACCGTTTTGAGCGCCTTCCAGCACCTCATCGACACTCAATGCCCGTTCCTCAACCGCCACGCCCATCTCCTTCACCAGCGTCAGTACGGAACGCCGGGTGATGCCATCGAGAACGGTTCCATGGAGCGGCGAAGTGACGATCTTGCCATCGTAGACGAAGAGCATATTCATACTGCCGACTTCTTCCACGTAACGTCTTTCTTTGGCGTCAAGCCACAAAACCTGATCACACCCGGCCTTGCTCGCCAGTTCCGAAGCGTAGAGGCTGGCCGCATAATTGCCGCCGGTTTTGGCTTCACCGGTGCCCCCCTGGGAGGTGCGAACATACTCGTCAGAAATCCAGATTTTAACCGGCGCGATCCCCCCCTTGTAGTAGGCACCGACCGGCGACAGAATAATGTAGCAGAGATATTGATCAGCCGGGCGCACGCCGAGCATCGGTTCGTTGGCAATCATCGTCGGTCGAATATAGAGACTCGTCCCTTCGCTGCGCGGCACCCAATCGGCTTCCAGGCGGACCAGTTGCCGGAGGGCATCGAGAAAAAATCCGCTATCAACTTCGGGCATACACATCCGGCGGGCGCTGCGGTTGAAGCGCTCAATATTGTCGGCCGGACGAAAAAGCGCGATCTCACCGTCGATGCGGCGAAAAGCTTTGAGTCCTTCGAAAATTTCCTGGGAATAGTGAAAAACCATCGCCGCGGGGTCGAGGATAAAAGGCTGATAAGGTTGGATACGCGCCGAATGCCAACCCTGTGCACGATCAAATTCCATCACCAACATGCGGTCGGTAAACTGCTTGCCGAAGACCAGCCTGGTTTCGTCTTCAATCGGTTTTTTTTGACTGTCAAGGGGCAGAATTTCAAGTTTCATGACGGACTCCTCAAGACGGGAATGAAAAATTTTTGTAGCATGAAAAACCGCTGTCAGGCAAGAAAATTGATTTTCCATGTGGCAGTCAAGGGCCGATCCACAAGCTGAAGGAGCCCTGTGGTTCGGCGGGAATTCGATCGACAGTTTACTATTACCAGAGTTGTGTTAGCTTTTACGGTAAAGGCGCTGTTTCGCCAATCAGGTGCCCTGTGCAGATGATGCTCGGCGCCAGGAATAAACAACGGCACTGGAGTGGACTATGAACGGAAAGAATGGTGGTGTGCACCGACAGGATCGTTTGCTCAAGGAGCAAACACATGACCCCTACCTGACGCGCAGCAAGCTCAAGGAGCCGACCTTGTGCCCCGCGTGTAACGTGGTGTTCAGTGGCGGACGCTGGCAATGGCCGTCTGAAATTCCCGCAGCGGCCTATAGTACTCTCTGTCCGGCGTGCAAACGTACGCGTGACAACCACCCCGCCGGAATTTTGACGTTGAGTGGCCGTTTTTTTGCCGGACATCACGCGGAAATTCTGAACCTGATAAATAATAAAGTTGAGGGGCAAAAGGCGCAGCATCCGATGAAGCGCTTGATGACCATTGACGAGCAAGAGGACGGAAAAACGGTGATAACTTTCACCGATACCCATCTTCCGCGCGGAGTAGGGCAGGCGATAGAGAATGCCCACGGTGGCACCCTCGATATTCATTATACCGCGGAGGCTGATGTTGTCCGGGTGTTCTGGGAGCGCTGAGACGACCAGTCTGAACCCGGCTGTTCGCTGCAAGGAAGAAGCGTTGTTGTGCAAGCGCCGACGTTATCAATTTTTTTTCAGGTGGAAACAGGACTCATGACAGTTGAAGAATTCATGGCGGCAGTTACGCTTTTTAAACTGCCTGAGCAGGTGACGCTGAGGGAGTTGAAGGCTCGTCATCGGGAACTGGTCAGAAAATATCACCCGGACGGTCACGGTGTCGACGATGCAACCATTCGCGACATCAATGCGGCCTATACCCTGTTATCAGGCTATTGTGCGGAATATAAATACAGATTTTCAGCTGCAGAGTTTCTTGAACAGTATCCTGAGGAGCGGCTGCGACAGCAGTTTGGCTGGGATCCGGTCTGGGGAGGGGCCGAGCCTGATTAAGGGGAGCCGTGTATTCAGGTTACCAGTTCAAAGTTTTGCGTAACGTCATTAAAATTGAAGATCTCACCGGTTTCGATCAGATAGTGCCACCCGAGCAGTTTGATGGTGCCACTTTCTACCCGCTCGCGCACATAGGGATAGGTCAGCAGGTTTTTGATCTGCACCAGAATATTGACTTGCTCGGTCAGCCACTCACGCTCGGCGGGGGTGTCTTCGGTCACCAGCTTGTCGACCCGCGGTCGCACCTCGGCTGAAACTTCCAGCCACTTGCGCACATGTGGCAGCTCTTGCAGCTCTTGTGGAGACAGGTTCAGCGCTGAACAGCCGCCGCAGTTGGAATGTCCGCAGACGACGATGGTGCTGACCCCCAGAGCCAGGACAGCATATTCGATGGCCGAGGTAGTGGAGACATATTCTTCGGTTTTGCGGTAGGGAGGGACGATGTTCGCGATGTTGCGGACAACAAACAGCTCGCCAGGGCCGGTTCCGGTAATCAGGTTCGGAACCACCCGGGAGTCGGAACAACCGATAAAAAGGGTGTGCGGTTTTTGCACCCGCCCCAGTTGCTGAAACAGCTCCTTGTGAGATTCGAAATCGTCGCGCCGAAAGCGCATGATGCCGCGAAAAAGTTCTTTCATAGCCTTTTTTTACTCTAAGTAAATAAGTTTGTCAATAATTAGCTCTGCTGGATCTGCATCCGGACCTCATCCACGGCGCCAGTCATGAAAACGCGCGACCCACCGCAACAGCTTTTGTGGAGCATGTAAGCGTTTCCATTCTTCTGCCGTTGCTTTATTCACCTCAGCCAGGGTCGGGTAGATGTGCATCGTGCCGAGAATCTTGTTCAGGCCGATACCGTGTTTCATGGCCAGAATATATTCGGCAATCAGATCACTGGCATGCGAACCGACAATCGTCACGCCGAGGATCTTGTCTGTCCCCGGCTTGGTCAGCACTTTGACAAACCCCTGACTTTCCCGGTCAATAACCGCTCGATCGATGTCTTTGAAATCATAACGCACCGCCTCACAGGGGATTTTCTGCCGTTTGGCCGCAGACTCATTCAGACCGACCTGGGCAACCTCAGGATCGGTATAGGTTGCCCAGGGAACGACACTGTAATCGACGCGGAACGATTTGAATCCGCCAAAGAGCGCGTTGACTGCCGCGTACCAGGCCTGATGTGCGGCGGTATGGGAAAACTGGAACGGCCCGGCCACATCGCCGGCGCAGTAAATATGCGGAAAATTTGTACGCAGAAAATCGTCAACGGCGATAGTTCCCTGCGGTGCCAGTTTGACGCCTAATTCCTCAAGCCCGAAGCCGCTGACGTTGGCCTTGCGTCCCACCGCGATCAACAATGCATCAAACTCTATTTCCACCAATTCATCTTTACAGACGCAGACGAGGATTTTGCGCTGACCGTCGCGGCGGATTTCTTTTATGCCATGATGGGTAAGGATGCGCACGCCTTCGTTTTCAAACTTGCGTTGAATCAGCTCCGAGACCTCTGGATCGTCGCGCCCGAGAATGCGCGCCCCCATCTCCACCTGGGTCACTTCACTCCCCAGACGGGCAAAGGCCTGCGTCAGTTCGCAGCCGATCGCACCCCCGCCCACGACGGCAAGACGTTTGGGTTGCTCGCGCAAGCTCCAGATCGTTTCGGAGGTTAAATAATCAACCTGCTCAAGACCGCTGAATGGTGGCACGAACGGCCGCGCACCAGTGGCGATCACAATATTGCGCGCGGTAATCGTGCGACCGTCGACAGCAATCGTATGCGGTCCAACCAGGCGGGCATTGCCGCGGACACAGTCGACTCCAAGCTCGACATAGCGCGCGACAGAATCGTGCGGAGCGATTTCATCAACGACCTCTTTTACCCGTTTCAGAACATCACAAAAATCGAACTCCAGCGCCGTTTTCTTGAAGCCGAACTCCTGCGCCCGGTTGGCATACGCGGCCATCTTCGCGCAACGCAATAGCGCCTTGCTCGGTACGCATCCGCGATTGAGGCAGTCGCCGCCCAGCGCTCTTTTTTCGATCAACACGACCTTAGCCTTGACCGCAGCGGCGATATATGCCGCCATTAAACCGGCCGATCCGCCGCCGATTACCGCAATGTTGTAATCATATTTTTTCGATTTTACTCCACTTCCCACAAGGCAACTCCTCGGTTGGTCACTGTAAGTATCGTTGGCATTATAGCTGAAGTTCTGGATTGCGCCACTTTTGTATATGCTGCGCTGGGAACAATGAATCTGTTAAACAGAAAAAAGCAGAAAAATTCCAGCGTCAATTGGAGGTTGACAGCTAACGTCCGCAGGACATAGTCTCATCGCACGGCGCGACTTCGTCGCGAAGCATAAATTGATGGGATGAAATAAGCCATGAAAAAACTCTTTATTGTCGGCTGTGGAAATATCGGTCGACGCGTGCTGGCCCTCGCCGGGGCGCAAGGAATTGCGACGCTGGCTACGGCACGCAGTCAGGAAAGACGTGCGCAGTGCGTGGCGTTGGGGGCAACAGTGGTCACCGCGAATCTTGACGATCCCGGCAGTCTGTCGGCACTGCCGACCGCCGGAACAACGGTGCTGTTTACTGCGCCGCCACCGGGCGGCGGCCATACTGACCCGCGGATGCGTAACTTTCTAGCGGCGCTTGCGACCGGGGACGAGCCGGAAAAAATTGTTTATCTGAGTACCAGCGGCGTCTATGGCGATCAGGGGGGGAAGCTGGTCAGCGAGGATACACCGCCAAATCCGCAGACCGCACGGGCCAAGCGACGTTTCGACGCAGAAACCGTGGTCCGCGCATGGGGCGCGAAACATCGGGTGCCGACCGTGATCTTGCGGGTCACCGGGATCTATGGTGCGGAGTTTACACCGTTGATGCGTCTCCAGAGCGATCATCCGGTCTTGCGCCCGGAAGAGGCGCCGCCGACCAACCGGATTCACGCCGATGACCTGGCACAGATCTGTCTGGCCGCTGCCGAGCGGGGCGAGGATGGTGATATTTTCAACGTCAGCGATGGCCAGCCATCGACAATGACCGAGTATTTTACCGTGTTGGCGGAACTGTTCGGTTTCGCGCCCCCCCGCCAGGTGTCACTGGCGGAAGCGCAGCACGAAATGAACCCGACGATGTTGTCGTACCTGAGCGAATCACGACGGCTGGATAACACCCGGCTGTGCGAAAAACTGGGGGTGACATTAAAATATCCCACCCTGCACAGCGCCCTGCCCGACCTGGCGCGGGAAGTTGCCAGGTTGCTGCAAAAGCTTGAATCCGGCGTAGCTCAGAACAAGCACTGATGGTTGCGCTCAGCGGGGAATGTCCGAACGTCGATCCCCGCTGAGCGTAACGAACGCTGACGTGTCCCGTGATTATGCTGGCGGGGTATAAACAAAGATTCGTGTCGCAAGATCCTCGTCGAGACGCAACAGGCCGTTGCCATCATTGCCGATGCGGTGCAGTTTTTTGACAATCAGTCCGAAACTCGATTCTTCCTCGACCTGTTCGGTGACAAACCACTGCAATAATATTTGCGTGGCATGACTCCCTTCCGTTTTGGCCAGATCCATCAGCCCATTGATGCGGTTGGTGACAAATTTTTCGTGTTCCAGGCTGTATTCAAAGGCCGCCAACGGTGAAGCATAGTCGTTTTTGGGTTTTTCGAAACCGCGCAGGTCGGTCCGCCCTCCGGCGTCGCAGAGGAAATTAAAAAACTTCTCTGCATGGGTCATTTCTTCTAGCGCCTGAACCCGCATCCACGCGGCGAGCCCCGGTAAATCCTCCGCCTCAAAATAGCCGGAAATCGCCATGTAGAGGTAGGCTGAAAAAAATTCATACTTGATCTGTTCATTGAGTTCATCAACCAGTTTTTCGCTGAGCATATGTTTCCTCCTGAAGCAATGAGTTGTTTGCACGCTAAAGATCATACCACAAGACTCAAGCATGTCCAGCTGCGGTCCTTTTACAAGGCGATGTCCCCGATTGCAATCGATTCGCGTCTGGGCTATGCTCCGCTGCAAGGAGCCTGACATGATCATTAAATCAACCGAATTCATCAAATCAGCAACCAGGCCGGACCAATACCCTGCCAGTTTGCTTGCCGAAGTCGCTTTTGCCGGGCGCAGCAATGTCGGCAAGAGCAGCCTGATTAATGTCCTGGTCAACCGCAAGGCACTGGTGCGTACCTCGAATACGCCTGGCCGCACGCAGCTGATCAATTTTTTTAATATTAACGGCGAGTTTACCCTGGTTGACCTCCCCGGTTACGGTTTCGCCAAGGTGCCGTTGACGGTCAAGTCGCAGTGGGGGCCGATGCTGCGCACCTATCTGGAAACCCGCGTCAATCTCAAGGCGGTCGTCATGCTCTTTGATGTGCGTCGTGTGCCGCGCGAGGAAGATATCCAGCTGCTCGACTGGCTTGAAGAGTGCGGGGCACCGACCATTCCGGTGATCACCAAAATTGACAAAATCAGTCGCAGTCAACGGGGCAAACAGATTAAACCGATCCTTGAGGCCACCCACCTGCCGCTGGAGGCATTTTCCCTCTTTTCGGCGAAGACCCGCGAAGGCATGGATGAAATCTGGGAACGGATTGAGGATGCCTTTGCGGTAGAGGGAAACTAACCGCTGCAATTTCACGCCACACACTGAACCGTGCACCAGCAAAGCTGCAACGCTACCGGCACGTCCGCAGGAATGGCCAGAAATGACCAAGGGGGGTTACCCCTTGCCGATTTTTCCCAGCAGCCAGGCCATGTTTTCGCCCAGCACCTGCATGGTTTTGATCCCTTCCTCGTCCTGTTCCACCTCACCAATTGCTTTGCCCATACCGAAGTTCCAGTAGCTTGAGCCGGGGATTATCATCTGGCTGATGGTGAAGTAGTTATTAATCGTCGTAAAGGCATGGTGAGCGCCACCGCGCCGCACCGCGACGACCGCCGCCCCGACCTTGCGGCGGAAAAGATCGCCATTGGCGCGATTAACCATGCCGGTGCGATCGATCACGGCCTTCATCTCTGCCGAGACATCGGCAAAGTAGGTCGGCGAAGCGAGGATAATTCCGTCCGCAGCGGCCATTTTTTCGATACAATCGTTGATCAGATCGTTCTTGACCGCACAGCGCCGATCCTGTTTTTCCCAGCACTGATAACAGGCGGTGCAGCCACGGACAATGTTCCCCGCCAGTTGAATCAACTCGGTTTCAATCCCCGCTTTTTCCAGCTCGGCAAAGACCTGGCGGATTAAAATAGCCGTGTTGCCGTCTTTTCGGGCGCTCCCGTTAATGGCGATAACTTTCATCGGGCGATTCCTTTCTTCCGGGGTTGGTTGTATTATTCGATTCAAAGTTTCAACAGAAACAGGTTCATCAGCCCGATCAGAAAACCGAGCAGACCGCCAAAGAGGTTGATGTACTTGAACTGTTCCTTCATGATGCCGAGAACCAGGTCTTCCACCTGGAGCAGATTGAGCTGGTTGACCTTTTTCTCGACCATGCGGGTAATGTCGAGGGCGTCGATCAACGGGGGAACTTCCTGCCGCAGGACATCTTTCAGTTGCAGATAGATTCCCTCCTCCAGCTCTTCACGCAGATCGGCGGGAATCCGCGCGGCAAGGTGACCGAGAGGGCGTTGGTAGAGCCAGTAGTCGAACTTTTCGGCCAGGAACCGATCGAACGCCTGACCGGCGGCCGGGGCGCGCAAGGTCACCAGCAGGCGGTCAGCGAATGCGTCCCGCATGTGCTCACGTCCCCCGTGCGGGAGGATGCCGTCGAGGAGCTGGTCAAACGGGCGGTCCTTGATGCGCTCAATCCCCCCTCCCGCCAGGCTAACCAGGCGTTCGGTGGTGCGCCGGTCGTGGAGCAGGGTAATGGCGCGAGTCCGCAGGTAAGTGCGCATCCCGGCGACTTTTTCGAACGGCATTTTTTCCAGATAACTTTTCAGCGGGCGGTCGAGAAATGCGTTCATCCGTTCACGGAGCATGGCCGCTACCTGCTTCTGGGTTTCGGCGCGTTGCAGCCAAACCGCAACCTCTTCCCCGGCCTGATCAAGAAAGTCGGGGATTTTAGTGTAGACCTTTTCCATATCGAAAAACCCGGCCAGAACCGCCGTCAGTCCGCCGAGAGAATCGAGGAATTTTTCGATCCCCTCTCTGGCCCGCGTGGTGAGCTGTTTGCGAAAAGCCGGATCATGGAGCATGCCGCCGAATTTTTCCAGGAGCGGTGGCAGCTCCTTTTCCAGTTGGGCAATCAGTGTTTCGCATAAGTCATCCGGCAACAGCTCCTTGAGGGAACGCTCGCTGCAAAGGAGCCTGTCGGTCTGGCGATCGACGAATTGCTCAACGGCCACCGTCAAGGCATCGGAACGCAGCGTCGTCCCGATGCGCTCGTCAAGGTGATTAGACAATGCGGCGAAGCGCTCGGGCGTCATGAAACTTTCCAGGTCGCGACCGAGAAGCTCGCGCTCTTTAGCCGCCAGAAATTTACGCAGACGGGTTTCGCAATCAGCGCTGTCAACCCACTGGCCGACGGCATCGACACATTTACGGCGCAGGATAAGGGCCAGCTCGTCGAAACGCACCCGGTATTCTTTTGGAACCAGTGCCGCCGGGGGGGCGAGTTCACGATCGAGGAAATGGCCGAGCCGGTCGTGGAGCGCCCCGCGTAATTCGCGACGGAACGTCGGTGTCTCCAGGGCGCTACCAATATCTGCGGAGGTCAGCAGGTGGCCGCCGACGGTGTTTCCCATGCGTTGCGCCAGTTCACCGCGTTTGGAGGGGATAATGCCGGGGGTCAGCGGGACGTGCAGCCCAAAGATCCGCCACGCTTTCAGCGGGCGGAAGAGCATCTTGATGGCGATGTAGTTGGTGACGTAGCCGATCAGTGCGCCGAGCAGCGGCGGTACCAGCCAGGGGAGATAGTGTTCCATGATTGATGTACTCGCAAAAAAATTAGATGGCTAAGCAAAAATTTTGTCCTGCAAGGCCTGGGGTTTTTCAGGGACGAAGACCTGCATCAGGCAGGTCGAGGTCCTGAAAAGCCGGCGTAGCGCCGTAGGGCGGACTTTTTGCGACGCCATCATGATTGATTCGTTCCCGTCTTGTTGAAGAGCGGACATCATAGCGGGAAAGTTGCTGCGGGGCAAGGTGTTGCATTCAGCATCTAAACGCAATAAAGTAGCGACTATGATCCTGGATTCCACTGCCAACACCTTTAATTTGTTTACCATCCTTGGTCCCACCGCGAGCGGTAAAACCCGTCTCGGCGTGCAACTGGCGCGGGCGTTGGATGGTGAGATTATCTCTGCCGATTCGCGCCAGGTCTATCGTGGTATGGATATCGGCAGTGGCAAGGACAGCGACGAGTATGAGGAAATTCCTTATCATCTGATCGACATTGTCGCTGCGGGGAGCGAATTTAGCGTTTTCGATTTTCAGCAACGGTTCTATCAGGCGTTTGCCGAGATTCGGGCGCGCGGGCGGTTGCCACTGCTGGTCGGCGGTACCGGGCTCTATCTTGAGGCGGCGTTGCGTGGTTACCGGCTGGTGCCCGCGCCGCCAAATCGCGCCCTGCGCGATGAGTTGGCGGCGCTGGATGATGCGCAGTTGGCTGCCCGGTTGCACGAACTCAGACCGCAACAGCACAACAGCACCGACCTGGTTGAGCGCGAACGGTTGATCCGGGCGATTGAAATTGCGCTGGCCGAGCAAGGTGCAGCGGAGCATCTGCCCGCGCCGCCGTTGATCAATCCATTGATTATCGGCGTGCATTGGGACCGTAAGCTGCTCCGCGAGCGAATCACCAGACGTCTGAGTGTGCGCCTGAATGGAGGGATGATCGAAGAGGTTGCGGCACTCCATGCCGCCGGAGTGCCGTGGGAGCGGCTCGAATTCTACGGGCTCGAATATCGTTTTGTCGCTCAATATCTACAAGGGCAGCTGAATCGCAACGACCTTTTTCAAAAACTGAACAGTGCCATTCATCAATTTGCCAAACGGCAGGAAACCTGGTTCCGACGGATGGAAAAACAGGGGGCGACGATTCACTGGGTCGCCGGCGCTGGCGATCCGCTTGCGGCGGCGCTGGCTGTGGTTGAGTCGCTGCGGTGAGTGTTCTGCCGGTAGCGGTGGCGCGTTATCTGGAGCGGCGGGCGATTGCCGGGCCATGGCATATTGCCGGAACTGAACGCACCGATTTCTGTGGCGCGGTGGTCATTCCGGCGCTGGCGGAGAGTGCCGAGCTTTTTGTTGCTCTAAAATGGCTGGCGAAAAACCAGCCTGAACTGCTGGAACAGTTTCTGCTGTTAGTGGTCGTAAATCAACGCGAGGATGCGGCGGTTGCCGACAAAAGGGATAATGCGGCGACGCTTGATCGGCTGCCCCGCTTCGCCCGCCGTTATCCGCAGCTCAAGCTGGGGTGGATCGATGCGGCGTCAGCGGGGCGGGAACTGGCACCCAAGGACGGCGGCGTCGGGGTGGCGCGTAAAATCGGGCTTGATCTGGCGTTGCGACGTTGCGACTACGTCAGGACATCTCCTGTCCTGGTCTGCCTTGATGCCGATACGCTGGTGCAGAGCAACTATCTGGCGGCGATCAGGCAGCACTTTGCGACGGCTTCTGCCGGGGGCGCGGTGATCCCCTTTTGTCACCGTCGGGGGGCTGATTCTGCAGGACAAGCGGCGATCGATCTTTATGAGCTCTATCTGCGCCATCATCTGTTGGGTTTGACGCTGGCACGGTCTCCTTATGCCTGGCATACAATCGGCAGCACGGTTGTCGTACGGGCCGACGCCTATGTCGCGGCGGGGGGGATGAATCGTCGCCAGGCGGGGGAGGATTTTTACTTTGTGCAGCAACTGGTCAAGACCTGCGGGGTTTCACAGCTGCGCGGCACCTGTGTCTTCCCCTCGGCGCGGATGTCGAGCCGTACCCCGTTCGGGACCGGCCACAGTGTGGCGGAGTTGCTTTCGGGAGAAAATAACGGGGCGTGTTTTTATGCGCCGGATGTTTATCGCCTGCTCGGGGAGTGGCTACAGGCCGTGCGCTCAGGCTGGAAAAATTTGGCCGCAGAGGTGTTGCAGCAGGCGCGGATGATCGATCCGCGCCTGAGTGATTTCCTTACCGAGACCGATTTTGAACACGTTTGGGGGCGATTGCAGAACAACCACGCAACGCCGGAAAGATTCGCCAGTGCATTTCACGGCTGGTTTGACGGACTGAAAAGCGTGCGTTTGATCCATACCCTTTGTCCCGCGGCAAAACGTGTTCCCTTCGCAGCAAGCGTGCCCGAACTGTTGCGTCAGGCCGGAATTGCTGCCCCTGTCGAACCAGCGCGCCAGTTAACCGTTTTACGGCGTTTGCAAAAACCGCTATGAATTTTTTGTGGTTATAAGTTATATTCGCTTGCAGTGAGAGAAACGTCCCTCTGCCAAGGAGGCCATGGTGCCAAAAGACCAGAATTCAGAAGAGCGCCCACCCGGCGATCAGCGTCGAGCGCTGCGATCACCTTTGCTGGTGCAGAATGTCAAGGTTGAGCCTGCCGGCCAGAAAGCCTTTTTTGGTTATGCCAAAAATATCAGCCGCAGCGGCATGTTTATCGGCACCACCAATCCTAAAGATCCGGGGAGTCAGTTCAACGTTGAAATTTCTTTCCCGGCACCGATCGCAACGACGATCACCTGCGCTTGCGAGGTTGTCTGGCAGCGCAACTTCAGCCGTAAAAGTCAATACGAACCGGGGATGGGGCTGAAGTTTGTTGATCTTCCCAAAGAACTGGCCGAGCGTATCGACGCGTGGGTCAAGGACGAGTCATAGCTCAGGTGATAATTTTCGAAGCTGAATGGCGCGACATGAATCAGCGGTAGCTGACACAGACCCTGATTTTATTTCGTCATCTATATATTGCACTTTTTTTTCAACCGGTGTACTCTGTAGCTTCCCAAGTTGAAGGAGCGATACACTATGTTTGGTCTTGGCACACAAGAACTGCTTATCATCCTGGTTCTGGTTATGATCGTCTTTGGAGCGGGGAAACTTCCGCAGGTTGGCAGTGCCCTCGGCAAGGGGTTGCGTAACTTCAAGCAGGGGATCAAGGATGAACAGGAGACACTGGAAGATGCCAAGGAAATAAAAGATGATAAAGAAAATAAAGACATATGAAATAATTTTCAGCTTTGTTCAAAAAACCCGCAACCCTCTGGTGCGGGTTTTTTTATGCGTCCGGCGGGGAGCATGGCGCGCCGACGTCGGGAAGAGTGGTCAGTGGGCAACGGCATTGCGCACCTGATTGACCAGCGCGGCGGGCGAGAAAGGTTTTTGGATATAACCGTCGGCGCCGGATGATTCGACCAGCCGTTGCAACTCATCGATCGACTTGCTTGACATCAACAAGATCGGGATGTCACGGCTGTTTTCCCGCTGCTTGATCAGCTTCACCTTTTTATCCCCTTGCAGCAAAGGCATCATGACATCGACCAGAATCAGGTCTGGTTTGCGCGAAGAATAAATATGTCGGTTGGCGTCAATGCCCGATTCGGAGGTCAATACTTCAAAGCCCGCCCCGCCGAGAATATCGGAGATCATTGCCAGCACAACCTCGCTGTCGTCGATCACGACCACCCTCTTGCCTTCCATGTGCTTCCCCTGTTGAGCATTTTTCGGTTAAATAATGACTCATTTTCACTAATGCTATAACAGTGTTTTAAGTGTGTCAAACCTATTTTATTAAAAACTATTTTTGTGTGCTGTTCGTTGACAACTGACCGCGACCGTGGGTAAAATTCAGCGGAGGTGTGATGATGATTAATCACAGAAAACCACAGAAGCTTGGTGAAATTTTTGTCGAAAACAAGCTGCTCTCGCAGGTTTCTGTTGATCGGGTTTTGAAACAGGCGTTTCACCTTGAACGCAGGTTCGGCGAGGTACTGGAAGATCTCGGTTTGATCACCGGCAGCGAGTTGGCGCATGCCCTGGCGGATCAGTACGGCGTCAAGACGATAGATCACCTCGAACATATCGGTATTGATACGCAGTTGCTGCGCCTGATTCCGGTGGAGCAGGCGATGCGCTGTATGATTTTTCCACTAAAACGGGACACTGAGCGATTGGCGCTGGCGATGATTGATCCCACCGACACCATGACCATTGCCGCGGTCGAACACGCGACCGGTCTGCGCGTCGTTCCCTACGTTGCGACCAAGGATGAGATTCGTGCGGAGATCAGCCGCCATTATTTACACCGGGAGCCACATCGTTCCGAGACAAGAACAGTGCTGGTGGTGGATGATGACGAACTCGTCCGGACGATGTTGAAAGATTTCCTTGAGGAGCAGAAATATCGCGTACTTCTGGCCAGCGATGGGATGGAGGCCTTCAAGATTATCATTGCCGATAATCCGCATGTGGTGATTACTGACATGGAAATCCCGAAGCTCAACGGTTACGGATTGCTCAGCGCAGCACTGGTCATCCCCGAACTCAGGCATACGCCAATCATATTGATGATCGGCAAGGCAAAAAGTCCTGAAGAGGAACGAACGGCCTTTGAAAAAGGTTTTTTTGACGTTATTATGAAGCCGCTTTCCAAGGCGACGATTCAATCTCGCGTCAAGCGAGCGTTTCATTTTTACGATCACCAGTATCGACTCTACTGACCGCCCCATAAAGGTCTTGCGCTTGAATTTTCCCGGATTAAATGAAACGTTGATTGCATGTCGCACGCTCTTTGGTGCGGATGTTGTTTTGTCGGCCGACTTTCTCGATTACCTGCAACCGGGCGGAGCAAAAGCGGCATATCGCCGCTGTGCCCGGGAGACCCATCCGGACATGTTGCCCGCGGCGGACACTGCTGACCGGCAGCGCGCAACGCACCGCTTTCGCCAGGTGAACGAAGCATACCGTCTGCTCGATGCCTATCTTAAAGAGCGTGATCACGGCCAGTCCGCAGAGCTTCCTGCCGCTGACAGTGCGGCGCAACCTGCGGCCGGGGCACCCACCCCTGCCCCGACGGGTCATTATTATTCCGGGCCGCTGCCACCAAAGCCGCTGGAATTCGGTCGTTATCTGTTTTATCGTGGCAAGGTCAGTTTTCAGACCCTGCATGAAGCGCTTTTTTTTCAGCGTCGCCAGCGACCAAAGTTCGGCAGCATCGCGTTGCGCTGGGGGTGGCTGAATGAGGATGCCGCGAAACGTCTGGTCGCGCCGGGGAAAGTTTTTATGCGCATCGGGGAAAGGGAGGTAAAACACAATCTGCTGAGCCCGCGCCAGGTAACAACCCTGCTGATGTACCAGCGTTCCCAACAGACCCGTTTGGGGGAGTTGCTGGTCGAACGGGGCTGTTTCTGTCACGCAGAACTGGAGCTGCTATTGGCCGAATATCGGCTGCACAATTGGCAATATCGCACTGCCGACGGGCAGCCGCATCGGTAGCGAAGCTACAACTCCTCAAAATCGGCATCCCCTTCGTCCTCGATCCGTTCATCTTCATCAACGAAATCTTCATCCAGAAATCGATCGAGAAAACGCCGGTTGTCGCGCAGTCGATGCTCAACCTCCTGCTTGAGCACTTCCAGATCGGCGCAACGCGAGGGCTTCTCTTGATCGCCCCCGGACGGGTTCGGGTCGTTGTCGGGTTGATCCGTCATCGGTCTCTCCTTAAATTAACTGTCGGTCCGATAATAATTCCCCGCGCCTGCGGAAATAGTCCGGGGAGGGCTTGCTCCGTCAGGTGACTCGTGGCATAGTGCCGCCATGCCTGAAAAACCCTACCTGCTTTTTTCCGATCACCTTAAAGAAACCTTTGGTGAACGTGTGTACAAGATTTCCGTTGATGCCGGGTTCGGTTGCCCGAACCGCGGGGCTGGCCGGGATCGGTCCGGCTGTATCTTCTGTGCCCCTGATGGTTCCGGTGCGGTTGGGATCGAGCGTGGCCGGTCGGTACGGGAACAGCTTGAATGCGGCCGCGAGGTGATGCTCGGGCGCAAGACCAAAGCGCGTAAATTTCTGGCTTATTTTCAACCATTTTCCAATACTTGGGCACCACCGGCAGAGCTGCGTGTCCGCTATGATGAGGCCCTCGCGGTTGCCGACATTGTCGGACTCGCGGTCGGCACCCGCCCCGATTGCCTTCCTCCCGAAGTTCTTGATCTGCTCGCGGAATATGCCCGGCGCACCTATTTCTGGCTGGAACTCGGACTTCAGAGCAGTCATGACAGCTCGCTCGATTTTATCCGTCGCGGCCATGACTATGCAACCTTTCTGAGTGCTTATCAAGCAGCAAAAGCACATGGTCTGCGGGTGTGTGTCCATGTGATTCTCGGGCTACCGGGAGAAAGTCGCGCCGAGGTCCTTGCCACCGCCGACGAAATGGCGCGACTCAACGTTGACGGGATCAAGATCCACTTGCTCCATGTATTACGCGGCACGCTCCTGGGGGATCTTTATACGGCGGGGGACATCGAGGTGCTGGCGCAGGAGGCCTATGTACAGCTCGCGGTTGACTTCATCGAACGGCTGCATCCCGCCACCCTGATCCACCGACTGACTGGTGATGGGCCCCGCGAGTTGTTGCTGGCACCGCTGTGGTCGTTGAATAAATGGGAAGTGATCAACGCCATCAATGCCGAGTTTGTGCGGCGGGATTCACGGCAGGGAGCAACGTGCCGGTTTCTGACCGCCAATGCCGAAACGGGGTAACGCCGAACAGACGCCGAAAAATGTCAGAAGTTCCGGGCAGAGTGTGTAACGTGCTCGACCGGAGCCGGGAGGAGGACCGGGCTGCTCCAGGAAATTAGCACCAGTGCTCCCCAGAGGACTCCGATAATGATGACAGTAAAACGAAACATGGGGCGCAGGGTAGCAGAATCTCTGTCATGTGACAAGCTGGATTAAAATATTTCCGTCACCATTTTGATTCCTTGAGAGCCTTCCTCATTTCTGCTACTCTACGCCGCTCGCTCGATCCAGCACTCGCCAGAGTGAACAGCCCTTTTTACACCAACGGATGATCATGAATCTCAGTTTACTCAACCCCCAACAGCGTGCCGCTGTGCAGCACACCGAAGGCCCGTTGCTGTTGCTGGCGGGGGCCGGTTCGGGGAAAACCCGCGTTATTACCAGTCGTATCGCTTATCTTCTGCAAGAGCTGAACGTCCCGGCGGAGCACATTCTGGCGGTAACGTTTACCAACAAGGCTTCCCGGGAAATGCAGGAACGGGTTCGAGCGCAGGTCGGTGCCAAGGCTTGCAAGGGGGCGATCATCTCCACTTTTCATTCGTTGGGGATGCGTATTTTGCGCGAACACATCGAACGCCTCGGCTACAAAAAAAACTTTTCGATCTACGCTGCGGGGGATCAACGCGCGAAGATTCGTGAACTGGTCAATGCTTCAGCTCACGGGGGGAAGGGGTTTGAGCCGGATCAAATCCAGTGGAAGATTTCCGAAGCGAAGAACAAACTGGTTCCACCCGAGCGCCTGCGAACCCGTAGCAACAACCCAAATGAGCTGCTGCTGACCGATGTCTATACCCGTTACCAGCAGGTTCTAAGGGCCTATAACGCCGTCGACTTCGATGATATTCTGATGTTGACCGTGCAGCTGCTGACCGAACATACGGATCTGCGCGACCATTACCGGCAGCGGTTTCGCTATCTGATGGTCGACGAATATCAGGATACCAATACTGCTCAGTACCGTTTACTTCAGTTGCTCTGTGATGCGGGGGGGAATCTCTGTGTCGTTGGCGATGATGACCAGTCGATTTACGGGTGGCGTGGCGCTGAACCGGAAAATATCCTCGATTTCGAAAAAGATTTCCCCGCCGCCCGGCTGATCAAACTGGAACAGAATTATCGCTCCAGCGGCACTATTCTCAATGCCGCAAATGCAGTGATCAAACACAATCGACAGCGCAAGGATAAAGCCCTCTGGACGGCGGTCGGGAGTGGCCCGCTGATCGATTACCTGCGTTGCGAGGACGATGAGGATGAAGCGCGGACGATCGTCGAACGGATTCATGGCGAACGATTCAAACGCAAGTGTGCCTATAGCGATTTTGCCATTCTCTACCGGACCAACGCCCAGTCACGGGCGTTCGAAGAACAACTGCGCTACGAAAATATCCCCTATGTATTGATCGGCGGACAGCAGTTCTTCGACCGCAAGGAAGTCCGTGATGTTCTCGCCTACCTGCAGCTGATCGACAACACCCGTAATGAGGTGGCGTTGCTGCGGATTCTCAACTATCCAAAACGCGGTATCGGCGAAAGTTCCGTCGAAAAACTGATCAGAGCCTCCGCCGAGCGGGGCTGCCCGCTCTGGGAGGTGTTGACCGGTGACGGATTGCCAGCGTTGGTCGGGGAGCGCTGTGCCAACGCACTCGGCGAATTTATCGCCTTGCAACAACGCTTCGGAGAACGGTTCGGCCATAAGGTTTCCCTGACCGACACCCTGCGCGCCCTGCTGAAAGAGTTGCGACTGGAAGAGGAAATTCATGGTGCCGCGACCGATCGGGCACAGGCACTCAAACGCTGCGAAAATATCGCCGAGGTCATCAATGCGATGGCGGCTTATGAAGAACGTGAAGGGCAGATATCCCTTGCCGATTTTCTTGAAAAGGTGTCACTGGGGGATCGGGACGAACCGCGGCCGAGCGACAAGGAGTCGAAGCTAAAGCAGGACGCGGTGGTGTTAATGAGTCTGCATTCAAGCAAAGGACTCGAATTCCCTATCGTTTTTCTGGCGGGTCTCGAAGAAGACTTTCTGCCGCACAAAAAGACTATCAGCGACGATCTTGATGTCGATGAAGAGCGGCGCCTCTGTTATGTCGGCATCACCCGCGCCCAACGGCAACTGATTCTGACCAACACCTTGCGGCGCAAAAAATATGGCAAATTTGAAGAACGCATCCCGAGCCGTTTCCTCGAAGAAATACCGGCTGAACTACTCAACGAGGTGTCCAGTGAAACCCCTCCCGAATCGACCGAAGAAGAAAAAAACAAGTTAGCGAACGATTTTTTCTCGGGGATTCAAGGGCTTCTTGATTAGTTGCGTCGCGAACGCAATTTCGACAAATTTTCTGGACAATGCCCGAAAAAATAGTTGTGCATGATATAATCTGAACAGAGAGAGGGTGTTTTTCAACCTTTGAATCAGATCCGGCACAACGAAGAGGGGCAGGAAAGGAGCATTGTCATGACAGATCGATTCACCGAGGCGACGAGTGAGCTTCAAGAAAAATCGGCGTTTGCGTGTTCGTCCTGTGGAACCGAGCATCGGCTTCACGACCGCTTCAGCGAAGCGACCGTCGAGCTGCAAGAGCGATCGGCGTTTGTGTGTCGCAGCTGCGGAACCAGGAACACGGTCCATGATCGATTCACCGTGGCAACCGCCGAGCTGCAAGGGAAGTCTGCATTTGTGTGTGTGTCCTGCGGTGCCGACAACACCGTGCATGACCAATATAGTGAGGCGATCGCCGAAGAACAGGACAAATCGGCTTTCGTGTGTGTGAGTTGCGGTGCGCCGCACGCCCTGAAGCACTGACAGGTGTAAGCACTTTGGCTGGGTGAGGGCGGGGTGAGTGAAAATCGCCGGAGTGTTTCTGTGTCAAGCGGGGGACTGGCGCATGAGTTGCTGGTGGAGGTTTATGTAGATGCTTTGTCCAGGTAAAAAAAGGGGTTACGCCAAATTGGTGTAACCCCTTGATTCTTATGGTGCCCAGAGACAGAATCGAACTGCCGACACGAGGATTTTCAGTCCTCTGCTCTACCGACTGAGCTATCTGGGCGGAGGACGTTTTATAGCTAAAGCGCCTGTGAGTGTCAAGCAAAAACTTCGGGAAGCGGTGGCGATTGGCGGAAATCTTTGCCGATCCCCAGCGCGGAATTTTCCGTCTTGCCATTTTTGAGTGCTTTTGCTATGTACTAACGACACCAATGATCCTTGTGGAGCGCACGATTCATGACCCGTAACGACGCCCGATATAACCGATTTACCTTTTTTTGGCGCGGCTTTTATTTTAGGCCGTCTGTCCGAGGTACCGGTATATCGACGTAGGGGCTTGATCACGTCGCACCACCAAAACCATGGGCAGACCGTTTGCGTTTTTCCCATGGTTTTTTCGTTTGTGCCGCGCCACGAAATCGACTTTGGGAACGACAGGGTCGACTGTTAAAAACTTGCCGAGCGCGCACAACAAGGAGTGAAGAATGATTATCGTCATGAAAAAAGGGGCCAGCGACGCACAACTGGCCGAAGTGAAAAAACGGATCAGTGAGTTGGGCTATCAGTCCCATGTGATTCACGGAGAAACACGCAACGTCGTCGGCGCGGTCGGCGACGAACGCGGCAAGGAAATCCTGCAATCGCTCGAAGTCCTCCCCGGCGTCGAGAACGTGGTACCGATCCTTAAACCGTTCAAACTCGCCAGTCGCGAGATCCGGGCCGAGCCGAGCTGTTTTGAACTGGCGCCGGGAGTCATGATCGGCGGCGACGCCCTGGTGGTGATGGCAGGACCGTGCGCGGTCGAAAGTGAAGAACAACTCCTGTCCGCCGCCATTGCGGTCAAGGCGGCCGGGGCGACGGTCCTGCGCGGTGGTGCGTTCAAGCCGCGCAGCAGCCCCTACTCCTTTCAGGGGCTCGAAGAAGAAGGGCTCAAACTGCTCGATCGGGTACGTAGCGTCACCGGCTTGCCGATTGTGACCGAGGTGGTGAATCCGCGCGATGTCGAGCTGGTGGGACGGTATGCCGATATCATGCAGGTTGGTGCGCGCAACGTGCAGAACTTCGCGCTGCTCAAGATGCTCGGTCAGCTCGGCAAACCGGTGCTGCTCAAACGCGGTATGTCGACGACGATTCAGGAATTTCTGATGAGTGCCGAATATATCCTCTCCGAGGGGAACCAGCGGGTGGTGCTCTGCGAGCGCGGCATCCGCACTTTTGAGACCGCCACCCGCAACACCCTCGATATCTCCGCCGTGCCGGTCCTCAAGGAGCTGTCGCACCTGCCGGTGATCATCGATCCGTCCCATGCCACCGGCCACGCCAGCCTGGTCGCACCGATGTCCTATGCTGCCGTCGCCGCCGGTGCCGACGGGCTGATTATCGAAGTCCACCCCCATCCGGAGCTGGCCTCGTGTGATGGCCCGCAATCGTTGCGACCGGAGGATTTTGCCCTGGTGATGGCGAAGCTGCGCGAATATGCCGTGGTCGCCGGACGCAAACTTTAACGACAGGGACGCTACATGTATCTGGTGCCGTTGAATCAAAGCGAGATTGGGACGCTGCTCGCCGATGGTTTGCTGCCGAACCTCGGCGCGGCGCCGGAGGACGACGGCGCTGCGGCGGCCACCCCCGCCGCAGTAAAGAGCACAGCCACACCGACTGGGCCGCTAAATCATCTGCAAGTGATCAAATAGCCGGTCGCTGGCGACCGGATCGGGAGAGAATCAAATGAACTTTGAAAAAATTGCCCTCCAGGCACCGCACATTCTGCTGCCGCGCAAAGGGATTGATCTGAATCGCTGGGCGGTGATCGCCTGTGACCAATATACCTCACAGCCGGAATATTGGGACAAGGTCGCTCGCCATATCGGTGATGCACCATCAACGCTGGAACTGATTTTCCCCGAAGTCTATCTCGAAGATGACGACGGGGAGCAACGGGTGCAGCGCATCAATGCCGCAATGCGGCGTTATCTTGATGAAAAGATCCTTCTCGATCAGGGGCCAGGGTTCATTCTGGTCGACCGGGCGACGGCTCATGCCCCGTCACGCAAAGGGCTGGTGGTGGCGCTCGACCTCGAACAATACGACTATAACGCGGGGGCAACCACCCTGATTCGGGCAACGGAGGGGACGATTGTCGATCGTCTGCCGCCGCGCATCAAGGTGCGCGAAAATGCTCCGATTGAGCTGCCCCATATCATGGTCCTGATCGACGATCCGCAGCTGACGGTGATCGAACCGCTCTTCGCCAGGGAGCTGGAAGAGGTTTATGATGTTGAGCTGATGGCCGACGGTGGTCGGGTGCGCGGCTGGCGTGTCTCGGCTGCTGCGGATATTGAGCAGGTTGCCGCGCGGCTTGCCGCATTGGCGATGCCGGCGGCATTCAATGCCCGTTACGGGGTCAGCGACCAGCCGGTGATGCTCTACGCTATGGGGGACGGCAACCACTCCTTTGCTACCGCCAAGGCGATCTGGGAGCGGCTCAAGGCGCAGGCGTCCGATCTTGCTGCGATCATGAACCACCCGGCCCGCTACGCCCTGGTCGAGCTGGTCAACGTACATGACCCCGGCCTCGAATTCGAGGCGATTCACCGGGTATTGTTCAATGTGGACGGCAATGATCTGTTGGCGGCGATGGAGCGTTACTATGCCGACCGCGGTGAAGGTTTTGCTCTGCGTCAGGTTGCTGATCTGCGGCAGGAGCTCGCGCTGCCGCCGACCGCCGGGGTACATCGTATCCCCTTTGTGATCGGGGCACGGCAGGGAGTTATAGAAATCAGCGCCCCGCGTTTCAATCTGGCGGTCGCGACCTTGCAAGGGTTTCTCGACGGCTATCTGCCCGCTACCAAGGCGCGGATCGATTATATTCATGGCGCCGAGACCGTCGCCGAACTCGGCGGCAAGACCGGCAATGCCGGGTTCTGGCTACCGGCGATTTCGAAGCACGAGCTCTTCAAAACCATCGTCCTCGATGGCGCGTTGCCGCGCAAAACCTTTTCTATGGGGGAAGCCGACGAGAAGCGCTTTTATCTCGAATGCCGGGCTATCGTCCGTGGCGGGGAATCCGTTGACATCGATCAGTAAAAGGTGTAAAAACGCCCTGTTGACCCGTCTCACGATGAACTCGCATTGATGGTGAGCAGCTTATCCTTTCGCCATTGAACCGCCTGGTCGACGGTTACCGTCCAGGCGGTTTTTTATTTGTCGTACTGGTGTAGTGAATACAATTGACGAGGAGGTTTTGCCATGTACAAGATCATGACCCGCAACCAGATCTCGGTGAAGGGGCTTGACCGTTTTCCGCGCGCTAAATATGAAATTGCCAGCGAGATCGGTACGCCCGATGCGATCATGCTGCGCAGCCACGTCCTGGCGGCGGAGGATATCGATGCATCGATCAAGGCGATTGGCCGGGCCGGGGCCGGGGTCAATAATATCCCGGTTGAAGACTGCTCTGCGCGCGGCATTGTCGTCTTCAACGCGCCCGGTGCCAACGCCAACGCGGTCAAGGAGCTGGCCATCGCCGCGATGCTCCTCGCCGCGCGCGACATTGTCGGGGCGATCGAGTTTGTTCGGCGTGAAGGGCCGGGGAAGGGTGCCGAAGAGCTGCACAAGCTGGTCGAAGGGGGCAAGAAAACCTATGGCGGCACAGAGCTCAAAGGGAAAACCCTCGGGGTTGTCGGGCTTGGCGCGATCGGTTCGCTGGTAGCGGAAACCGGGCTGATGCTCGGCATGAATGTCCTCGGCTACGATCCGGCGCTGTCGGTCGAAGCGGCCTGGCGGCTGTCACGCGATGTGCGGCGGATGGAGAACATGCAGTCGCTCCTCGCCAAATCGGATTTTGTGACCCTCCACCTGCCGGTGCTGGAAGCGACGCGCAACCTGATCAACAAGGAGCTGGTCGACAGTTTCAAAAACGGCGCGGTGCTGATCAATCTGTCGCGGGAAAAGGTTGTCGATACCGAAGCGATTCTCGCCGGGCTGGAAAGTGGCCGGATCAGTCAATATCTGACCGACTTCCCGATGGTTGAGCTGATCGGACATCCCAGGGTGGTGCTGATCCCTCATCTTGGCGCCAGTACCGAAGAGGCGGAGGAAAATTGTGCGATCATGATCGCTGACCAGCTCAGCGACTTTCTCGAAAATGGCAACATTCGTAATTCGGTCAATTTCCCCAATACGATGCTGGAGCGTAACGGCCTGTATCGGCTGGCGATTAGCAACAGGCATGTTCCCAAAATGCTCGGGCAGGTGCTGTCGGTTCTTGCTGACCAAAGTATCAATGTCCTCGATATGATTAATAAAAGTCGCGGCGATATTGCTTATAACTTGATCGATATTGAAACCCCTGTCTCGGCAGAGGTGGTCGAAAAGCTGACTGCGATAGCAGGCGTTATTAACGTTCGTACTCTCTAAACACGTCAATTTTGACTGAGGAGGATTTGATCCGATGGCTAATCAGGTATTCAATTTCGGTGCGGGTCCGGCGATGTTGCCGGTTCCGGTGATGGAGAAGATTCAGGCGGAGTTTCTCAACTACAATGGCATGGGCGTGTCGGCGATCGAAATCAGCCACCGTTCCAAGGAATTCGTCGCCATTCTCGAAGCGGCGCAGGCGACCTTCCGTGAGCTGAGCGGAGTGCCGGACAACTACAAGATTCTCTTTGTTCACGGGGGCGCACGGATGCAGTTCGCCGCGCTTCCGCTTAACCTCGCGGGGCGCACGGCGACCCAAAAGTGCCTCTATTTCGAGACCGGAAACTTTGCCAAGCTGGCACTCAAGGATGCCGCGCCGTTCTGCGACGTCAAGGTGGTGGCCAGCGGTGCTGCCACGAACCATGACCGGTTGCCCCCCTACTCTTCCGCCGATATCGATCAGGATGCCGCCTACTGTCACATCACCAGCAACAATACCGTTTACGGCAGCCAGTGGCAGACCTTCCCCGACACCGGCGCGGTGCCGTTGATCGCTGACCAGACCTCGGAAATCCTTTCCCGCGAGATCGATTACAGCAAGTTCGGTTGCATCTATGCCGGCATGCAAAAGAACCTCGGACCTTCTGGAATGGCGATGGTGGTGATTCGCGAAGACCTGCTCGGCTTTGCTTCCGAGCACACCCCGCTGCTGCTCAACTACACAGAACTGGATAAGGATAATTCGCTGACCAACACCACCAACACCTTTGCCATTTACGTTGTCAAGCTGATGCTCGACTGGCTCAAGGCCGAAGGGGGGGTCAAGGTGATCGAAGCGCGCAACCGTGCCAAGGCCGCGCGCCTCTACGCGCTCCTCGACGGCAGCGGTTTTTACAAGGGGTTTGTCCAGCCGGAATTCCGTTCGATCATGAACGTGACGTTCAATCTGGCGAGTGAAGAACTCGAAGCCAAATTCCTCAAGGAAGCCGGTGCCGCCGGTCTCTATGCCCTCAAGGGGCACCGGGCGGTCAACGGTATTCGCGCCTCGATCTACAACCCGATGCCGACGGCGGGGGTTGAGGCACTGGCGAGCTTTATGGAAGAGTTCGAGCGCAACAACGGCTGATCTCATGGCGAACGGCAACGCGCCCCCCTGGCGAACCGCTCGGGGGCGCGCGTTGCTCGCTGTCGTAAAAAATTAAAACTATCCGCCCCAAAATATCGATTCGCTGCTGTTTTAATCGCTGTCGTAGATAGATGTTCTACGCTGAGCAGAAGTTGACCGTTGATATGCCCCCACGCCTTGCCGCAGGATAGAGATGTCATTCAGTGCCCGGAATTTTCAGTCAAGCACGACACGCTGCGCGCTATGGTCGATCGCTTTTGCGGGGTGGACAATCCTGATCCTGCTGTTGGCGTGGTATCAGCACAGTACCGACAGAAGAGCTTTTCTCGATATTGCTTCCGCCGAGGCGCGGGCGAGTTATGACAAGGATCTGCTCTACCGGCGGTGGGCGGCACGGCACGGCGGTGTGTATGTCCCGGTGACGGAAGAAACCCCGCCGAGTCCCTACCTCAAAAATATCCCTGAACGCGATATCGTCACCCCGTCCGGCAAAAAACTCACCCTGATCAATCCTGCCTATATGACGCGCCAGGTCTTCATCCTTGCCGGGGAAGCTGCTGGTGTCCGCGGGCACATTACCAGCCTGAATCCGATCCGCCCGGAGAACCGCCCCGACCCCTGGGAAAAAGAAACGTTGCGGCGTTTTGCCGCGGGCGCGCCGCACGCCTCAACGGTTGCTGAAATAGATGGCCAGCAATTTCTTCGTGAAATGTTCCCGATGGTGACGGAAGCAAGCTGCCTGAAATGTCATCAACAGCAAGGGCATGCTGTCGGGCAGATCCGTGGCGGAATCAGTGTATCCGTGCCGCTGGCACCGTATAGAGAGGTTTCTGAAACGGTAGCACAACAACACTTCATAACCTATCTCGTGATTTGGGTCGTGGGGATGCTCTTTCTTTTCACCACGCGGAAAAAAATTGAATTACAGATTGGGCAGGTCAGCGCGGCACTGGCTCACGCCCGCCAGGTGCAGGGTGAACTGCAAATATCGGCAGCCAATTACCGGATTCTCTTTGACGAAGCCGCCTACGGCATTGCCGTGGCGGATATCAAAACGGGGGAGCTGCTGGCGGTTAACGCGGCCCTCTGTCAGCTGGTTGAACGCGACAAGGACGCGTTGCTCGGCAAGTCCCAGGCCATCCTGCATCCGCCCGAATTAAAGGCTCCCGGCGCTGTGGACGTCTCCCGGTGCTTTGAAGATTACCGCGCAGGGTTAAGCTCCGACCTGCATGTGTCCCGAATTATAACCCGGACAGGACAGCTCCGCGATGTCGAAATCAAGGCCGCCAGGGTGGTCTACAATGGACACGAAGCATTGCAGGGACTTTTTTATGATATGACGGAAAGAACGTCTTTGCAGCATCAGGCGATTCGCACCTCGCATCTGGCGGCTATCGGCGAGTTGTCGGCGGGGGTGGCACATGAGATCAACAACCCGATCAGCGGGGTGATCAACTATGCGGATATCCTCAAGTCACGGACAACAGACGCAAAGAGCAGGGAGCTTCTTGAACGTATCATCAAGGAGGGAGAGCGCGTCGCGACAATCGTTAAAAACCTGTTGTCCTTTTCCAGAGATGATAAAGGGGAACACAAATTTCACGACATTGAGGTGTTGTTTGAGGAAGCCCTGTCGTTGGTCAGTTTGCAACTGAAAAAAGACGGCATTACCCTGCAAACCTCGCTTGCCGCCGATCTCGGTCAGATCAAATGCAATGCCCATCAGATCGAGCAGGTCTTGCTGAATCTTCTCAGCAACTCAAGGTATGCCCTCAACGAAAAGTTTCCCGACCACGATGACAACAAGAAAATAGTATTGTCGGCGCGGCGCACTGAAAAAGATCACCACGCCTTGCTGAGCATTAAAGTCACCGACTTCGGCAGCGGCATCCCGCAACAGGTGCTGCCCAATGTGCTTAAATCATTTTACACCACCAAAAAGCCCGGAGTAGGGACGGGGCTGGGGTTGAGTATCTGTGCCGATATCATCCGTCTGCATCAGGGAACCATCGCGATTGACAGTGTTGCCGGAGAATATACCCGCGTCAGCATTGACCTGCCCCTGATGTCGTGAGCTGATACGGTGCAAGTGCAGTAACCAGCGCATATCGTGCATCTTTTTTTCGTCCGGATCGACCTGCACCAGAGGGACAAAAAATCTTTACACGTCCTGGCCATTCATGTATTCTACGCATCCTCGCGGAGAGGTGACCGAGAGGCCGAAGGTGCATGATTGGAAATCATGTGTACTGCAAGGTACCGGGGGTTCGAATCCCCCCCTCTCCGCCATTTATTTATTGATCTGATCACACTGGAAGATTACCGACGGAAGTGACGGCCGGGTCCCGCGCAACGACGGGTCGTGAACTCCGTCAGGCCCGGAAGGGAGCAGCGGCAGCGATCTTGTTCGTGTGCCGCGGGAGTGCCCGGTCGTCTCTTCCGCCGGTAATCCCGGTGATCCCCCTGAACGGGAGCCCGCGACCCATGTCTTACCTGGTATTGGCGCGCAAATGGCGTCCGCAACTGTTTGAGGATCTGGTTGGCCAGGAGCACGTCAGTCGCACCCTCGGCAACTCCATTCGCTCCGGTCGTGTCCATCATGCCTTTCTCTTTACCGGTGCGCGCGGGGTGGGGAAAACCTCTGCCGCCCGCATCCTTGCCAAAGCCCTCAACTGTGAGCAGGGGCCAACGGTAACCCCGTGTAATGTCTGCCCTGCGTGTCTGGAAATTACCGCCGGTCAGGGGGTCGATGTTTTCGAGATCGACGGCGCTTCGAACACCGGGGTCGACGATGTACGTGACCTGCGCGAAAATATCCGTTATCTCCCCGCAAAATCGAACTATAAAATCTTCATCATCGATGAAGTCCACATGTTGTCGATCAACGCGTTCAATGCGTTGTTGAAAACCCTTGAAGAGCCCCCCGCGCACGCCAAATTTATCTTCGCGACGACTGAGCCGCATAAAATCCCGATCACCATTCTGTCGCGCTGCCAGCGTTTCGATTTTCGCAAAATCGACATCAACAAGCTGGTTCATCGGTTGCGCGAGATCGTCACCGCGGAAGGGATGGAGATTTCCGATCGAGCGTTGATGTTGATTGCCCGGCGCGGAGAGGGGAGTATGCGCGATGCGCTGTCGACCCTCGATCAGGTGATTGCTTTTTGCGGCGACCAGGTCGGTGACGAGGACGTTCAGGCGTTGCTCGGGCTGGTCGACCGACGCCTGCTCTTCGCTGCCGCTGAAGGGGTGCTGCGCCGTGATGCCCGCGCGTGCCTCGACGCGGTGTGTAAAATCGACGAACTTGGCCATTCTTTTCGCCAGTTCTGTCAGGAGCTGGTTGAGCTCTTTCGCGGGCTGGTCCTCTGCCGTGTCCTTGATGAACCGGGCGATCTGTTGCCGATGACAACAGACGAGATCACCGAACTGCGCGCCCTGGCGGCGACGGTCGAGCCCGAGGAATTACACCGTGCAGTGACGGCGTTGATTCACGTTGAAAGTGATCTGGCTCAGGCGACTTTCCCGCGGTTGGCGCTGGAAATGGCGCTGATCCGCCTTGCCACATTACCGCCGGGGCGCGATATCGCGATGCTCCTGCACAAACTGGAACAGCTGGAATGTCGGCTGGGCAGTGGCGGCGTAACGACGCTGCCGCGTTCATCCCCCCCCCCTCTGCCGGTTGCCCCAGGGGCGGCGCCGCCGCCGGGAGGGCCGCCGCCAAAAAAGGCTGAAGCTCCGCCGTCGGCGACGAACTCCGCGAAAAGCTGGGTTGGGCTGGTGGAGCATGTTAAAAGCCGTCGCCGTCCGCTGATTGCTTCGCTCCTTGAGCATGCCAGTCCGATGTCGCTGCCGCCGGAGGTGCTCGAAGTCGGTCTGGCAAGCGGTTCATTCCAGCTGGCCCAGCTTCAGGATGAGGATAACCGCAACGCCCTTGCCGAATTGGCCAACGAATATTTTGGCATGGCGGTACAGGTCAAGGTGACAGCGCGGAACAAGGATGTGGCCGCACCACTGTCGTTAAATGAGGAACGCCACACGCGGGAAACAGATCGCAAGAAGCGCTTGCGTGATGATGCGCTGGAACACCCGATGGTGAAAAAGGCCCTGGATATTTTCGCGGGCAAAGTCGAGAGTGTGAAGGCGATTGATAAAGGCTTTGTTTGATGCGTTGCCCGCTGGCGGACAACGCACTTTCTGTAATGACGACAACGTGCGGTTCAACCGCGACCGAAGGAGATATGCTCATGGCAAAAGGTTTTGGCAACATGATGAAGCAAGCGCAAATGATGCAGCAGAAAATGGCGCGGATGCAGGAAGAACTGGTGAACAAAGAAGTTACGGCCAGCTCGGGTGGCGGCGTGGTGACGGCTGTTGTCAACGGTAAGCAGCAGTTGCTGTCGTTGAAGATTGAACGTGATGTTGTTGATCCGGAGGATGTCGAGATGTTGCAGGATCTGGTGATGACCGCGATCAACGAGGCGTTGAAACAGAGTCAGGAACTGGCGCAGAGCGAGATGGGGAAAATTACCGGCGGACTGAATATCCCCGGTCTGGTTTGACGATCAAGCTGAACGGCAAAAAATATTTGCCTTGTGTTTAAATTGCATGGTAAGTACAATAAGTGGTCAGACCACTCATTGGTTAAATTTTAACATTATTGTAATTTTGGCGGTTAATTTTGACCGAACGTAAAAAAATAAAACAGTATTTTAAAATGTTGAATTTCCTGGCGCCCTCATGTTAAGCTCCATCCCGTCTTTCGCCCGTTTGGTGGCGGAGTTGGCGAAGTTTCCGGGGGTTGGTCGCAAGACCGCCGCACGGTTGGCTTTCTTCATTTTGCGTCAACCGAACTCCGAGGCCGAGGCGTTGGCCGGGGCGATTCGCGAGCTGAAAGCACGGGTTGGTTTCTGCTCGCAGTGTTTTCATATTACCGAAGACGATCCCTGTGCGATCTGCACCGATCCCGAACGTGAAGCACGATTACTGTGTGTGGTCGAGCAACCGCAAGATCTGCTGGCGATTGAACGCAGCCGGTCGTTTCGGGGGCGGTACCACGTTCTGCAAGGTGCGCTGTCGCCCCTTGACGGTATCGGGCCAGACCGCCTGAAGGTTCGTGAACTGCTCGAACGACTGCGCAGCGAGGCAGTTGAAGAGGTGCTGCTGGCAACCAACTTTGATGTCGACGGGGAGGCTACAGCACTCTACCTGGCGCGTCTGATCGCGCCACTCGGTATTCGCGTCTCCCGGCTGGCACACGGCATTCCGCTTGGCAGCGACCTCGAATATGTGGATGCCGCGACAGTGTTGCACGCTGTTGAGGGGCGCCGTCAATTTACCCAATGAGACGTGTCGCTGCGCGTCAGCGACTGAAATACAGTATAGTGTTAGGCTCAATATAGCGCTTGATGATCGATTGAAAGCATCATTTATCCCAAGCTGAAGGAGAATCAACATGTCTGCAAGAAAAATGGTCAACATCGACGGCAATACTGCCGCAGCCCATGTAGCACATGCGACCAACGAGGTTATTGCCATCTACCCGATCACCCCATCATCGGTGATGGGAGAAGTTTCCGACGCCAAGAGTGCCGTCGGCGAAAAGAACATCTGGGGGACGGTTCCCAAGGTTGTTGAAATGCAATCCGAGGGTGGTGCCGCCGGTGCGGTTCACGGTGCTCTGCAAACCGGCGCACTGACGACGACCTTTACCGCGTCGCAGGGACTGCTGCTGATGATTCCGAACATGTTCAAGATCGCCGGCGAATTGACCTCGACGGTTTTTCATGTGTCGGCTCGCGCCATTGCTGCTCAGGCGCTGTCGATTTTTGGCGACCACTCCGATGTGATGGCAGCTCGCTCTACCGGTTGGGCCCTGCTCTGTTCCACTAATACCCAGGAGGTCATGGACTTTGCCCTGATCGCCCAGGCCTCGACTCTGGAGTCGCGCATTCCGTTTCTGCACTTTTTCGACGGGTTCCGGACCTCGTCTGAAATCCAGAAAATCGAAGAGCTGACCATGGACGATATGCGTCACATGGTGAGTGACGAACTGGTGCGTGCACATCGCGCCCGGGGTCTGTCGCCGGATCATCCGGTGATGCGTGGTACCGCCCAGAACCCGGATGTCTACTTTCAAGGGCGTGAAACGGTCAATGCTTACTACGACAAGGTCCCCGGCATCGTTCAGGCGCAGATGGACAAATTTGCCAAGCTGACCGGCCGCCAGTACAACCTGTTTGACTACGTGGGTGCTCCCGACGCCGAAAAAGTCATCGTCATGATGGGGTCCGGGTGCGACACAGCCCATGAACTGGTCGAGCACCTTGTCGCTCAGGGCGACAAGGTCGGTCTGCTCAAGGTTCGTCTGTTCCTGCCGTTTTTGACTGAAGAGTTTGCCAAGGCATTACCGAAGACGGTCAAGAGTATTGCTGTTCTTGATCGCACCAAAGAGCCGGGTTCCATGGGTGAGCCGATGTACCTCAACGTCCGCACCGCAATCGGCGAGGCAATGGCTGATGGCCAGTTTGAATTCAAGGGGTATCCGGCCATCGTTGGCGGTCGTTACGGTCTTGGCTCCTACGAGTTCACTCCCGCCATGGTCAAGGCCGTATTCGACAATCTCGACGCCGCCAAGCCGATGAATCATTTCGTGGTCGGGATCAACGATGATGTCACCGGTCGCAGCCTCAATTTCGATCCCGGTTACAAGGTGCCGAGTAACGCCTATCAGGCGATGTTCTTCGGCCTCGGTTCTGACGGCACGGTCGGTGCCAACAAGAACTCCATCAAGATCATCGGTGATGCCACCGACAACAACGCCCAGGCTTATTTTGTCTACGATTCGAAGAAGGCGGGGAGCATGACCACCTCACATCTGCGTTTCGGCAAGGACGTGATTCGTTCCCCCTATCTGATCGATTCGGCTGATTTTGTTGCCTGCCACAATTTTTCTTTCCTGGCCCGGTACGACTTGCTGGGCAAAGCGAAGCAGGGCGCAACCTTTCTGATCAATTCACCCTTCAGTGCTGAAGAAACCTGGGATCATCTGCCGCTGGAAACGCAACAGCAGATTATCGATAAACAAATGAAGGTTTACGTTATTGACGGGGTGCGGCTTGGTAATGAGATCGGACTCGGTCCCCGTATCAACGTGATCATGCAGACCGCTTTTTTCAAAATCTCCAACATCATTGACTTTGCCCTGGCCGAGAAAGAGATCAAGGACGCTATCGTCAAGTCTTACGGCAAGGCCGGCGAAAAAGTGGTCAAGATGAATTTCGAGGCGGTCGATGCCGGTGCCAACAACTTTACCGAACTGGCTGTTCCGGCACAGCCCACCACCAAGGTCAAGATCGCCTCGGCGATCCAGAGTGACGCGCCCGCGTTTATTCGCCAGACCACCGGCCCGATCATCGATGCCAAAGGCGATCTGCTGCCGATTTCGGCAATGCCCGCCGATGGCACCTTCCCGACCGGCACCGCCAAGTACGAAAAACGCAACATCGCGGTCAATATCCCGGTCTGGGACGAGTCACTCTGTATCCAGTGTGGCATCTGTTCCTTTGTTTGTCCGCATGCCAGCATTCGTATGAAGATTGTTGAAGAAGCCGATCTCCACGGCGCTCCAGCCACGTTTAAAACAAGTGATGCCAAAGGGAAAGAATTGGCCGGAAAGAAATTTGCGTTGCAGGTCGCGCCCGAAGATTGCACCGGCTGCGGTGCCTGCGTACACAATTGCCCGGCCAAGAGCAAGACCGACGCAAATCACAAGGCGATCAATATGACCTTCCAGGAGCCGCTGCGTGAGCAGGAAGCTCTCAACTGGGAGTTCTTCCTCAGTCTGCCCGATACCGATCCGGCGCTGATCAACCGTGCTACCCTCAAAGGGAGCCAGCTGTTGCCGCCGATGTTCGAGTTCTCCGGTGCCTGTGCCGGTTGTGGCGAGACGCCGTTTGTCAAGCTCTGCTCGCAACTGTTCGGTGATCGCATGGTCGTCGCGAATGCCACCGGTTGCTCGTCGATCTACGGTGGCAACCTGCCAACCACACCGTGGACTACTAACAAGAACGGTCTTGGTCCGGCGTGGAGCAATTCGCTCTTCGAGGACAACGCCGAGTTCGGTTTTGGTTACCGTCTCACCATCGACAAGTTCAATGAATATGCGCTTGAACTGCTCGACAGACTTGCGAACTGCGACTGCAAGGGGTGCAAGGATGTTGTCGGGTTGATGGAAAAAATTAAAACCGCCGACCAGAGCACTCAGGAAGGGATCGTGGCGCAGCGCGCGCGCGTCGCCAAGCTCAAAACGGCGTTGACCGAATGCCCCGACGCCGAAAGCAAGAACCTGCTCTCGGTCGCCGATTATCTGGTCAAAAAATCGGTCTGGATCCACGGTGGCGACGGCTGGGCTTACGATATCGGTTATGGCGGCCTTGACCATGTCCTCGCCTCCGGCGAGAACGTCAACGTGTTGGTCCTCGACAC
This sequence comes from Desulfuromonadales bacterium, assembly GCA_029210745.1. Lineage (GTDB taxonomy): Bacteria > Desulfobacterota > Desulfuromonadia > Desulfuromonadales > JAHYIW01 > JAHYIW01. Next base: position 8,256 of record JARGFI010000017.1, on the reverse strand, counting down.
CGAGGTTTACTCCAATACCGGCGGTCAAGCCTCCAAGGCGACTCCGCTCGGTGCTGTGGCCCAGTTTGCCGCCGGCGGCAAGCGGATGCCGAAGAAGGATCTGGGGATGATTGCCATGACCTATGGCAATATCTATGTCGCCAAGGTCTCTATGTCGAATCCGGCACAGGTAGTCAAGGCAATGATTGAGGCCGATGCCTACGATGGTCCGTCACTGATCCTTGCTTACAGCCACTGTATCGCCCATGGTATCGACATGACCACCGCTGTGGACGAGTGCAAAAAAGCCGTTGCTTGCGGACACTGGCCGCTGTTCCGTTACGATCCGCGCCTGGCTGACGAAGGGAAGAACCCGCTGCAACTCGACAGCAAGGAGCCGACGATCTCCTTCGAAGAGTACGCCTACGGAGAAAATCGCTATCGGGTGTTGAAGAAGATTCAGCCGGAAATGGCCGAGCAACTGATGAAGGAACAAAGTAAAGAAACGGCCACGCGCTTTGACTTGTACAAGAAATTGGCTGAAATGCAGGCAGACTGCGGCAAGTAAAGAAGGCGTTGTTCAATGTAAAGAGCCCGTCGACCTGGTGTCGGCGGGCTCTTTCTTATTTTACCCCTTGCGGCGATCAAGGCTGCGATACTGAATTGCCTCCGCGAGATGTGACTGGTCGATCTGCTCACAGGCAGCAAGATCGGCGATGGTGCGGGCGACTTTGAGGATGCGGGTGTAGGTCCGGGCGGAAAAGCCGAGCCGGTCGGTGACCATTTCCAGCAACTTGTCCCCGGCCGCGTCGACTTTGCAAAATTTGGTGATGTGGCGTGTCTGCATCTGGGCGTTGGCGTGCAGACCAAATGCTTTCAGGCGCTCGCGTTGCACCGCCCGCGCCTGATCGACGCGGGCGCGAATCATCACACTGCTCTCGCCGCCGCTCGGCGTCGCCAGGTCGCGATACTGGACGCGGGGCACTTCGACATGCAGGTCAATGCGATCGAGGAGCGGGCCAGAGAGGCGGGTGTTGTAGCGCTGGGTCATCAACGGCGTGCAGTTGCAGTTGTGTTGCGGATCACCGAGATAACCACAGGGGCACGGGTTCATCGCCGCGATCAGCATGAACGTTGCCGGATAGGTCAGGCTGGTCGCGGCGCGGCTGATCGTCACCTGACCATCTTCGAGGGGCTGGCGCAGCATCTCCAGAACATTCTTTTTGAACTCCGGCAGCTCGTCGAGAAACAGCACCCCGTTGTGCGCCAGGGACACCTCGCCGGGGCGGGGGATGGTGCCGCCGCCGATCAATCCGGCATCGGAAACGGTGTGGTGTGGGGAACGGAAGGCACGCCGGGCGATCAGCGCGTTACGCTGTGGCAGCTGGCCGAGGACAGAGTGGATCTTGGTGCATTCGAGCGCTTCCTCAAAACTCTGCGCCGGCAGAATCGTTGGCAGGCGCCGGGCGAGCATCGTCTTGCCACTGCCGGGAGGGCCGATCATCAACAGATTGTGTCCACCGGCGGCGGCGATCTCAAGGGCGCGTTTGGCATTCTCCTGCCCGCATACCTCGGCAAAATCTTCGGCGTGTTGCGCGGCCTGATTGAAGAGCGCGGCGGTGTCGACCTGACATGCCGTCAAGGGATTCGCACCGTTAAGAAAATCGACCAGCTCTCCCAGGGTACTGACCCCATAGACCGGCAGGCCATCGACCAGTGCCCCCTCGGCGGCGTTTTCCGCCGGCACGATCAGACCGTCGAGTTCCCAGTGGCGGGCCCCGACGGCAATCGGCAACACCCCTTTGACCGGTTTGACCCGACCATCCAACGACAGTTCACCGAGGATCAGGAACCGCTTGTCATTGATACTGCGGATCACGTCGGTGGCGGCGAGCAAGCCGACGGCAATCGGCAAATCGAAGGCGGCACCGTCTTTGCGGATATCGGCGGGGGCGAGATTGATGGTGATGCGGCGGGCGGGAAACTCATAGCCGGAGTTTTTGATCGCCGATTTGACGCGGTCCTTGCTCTCCTTGACCGCTCCTTCGGGGAGTCCAACGGTGGCAAACTGGGGGAGGCCCATGGCGATATCGACTTCGACCTCGACGGCGTAAGCGTCAAGTCCCAAAAGTGCGCCGGACCGGATGGTTGCAAGCATGATATCCCCTCCTTGAGAGTTTTTTGGTGGCTGCAAGCACGGTGCTTGAACAGTAAAAACGCTGGACGCGTCACGTTGCTGACGCTGAATATACATAGCACAGCGACGAAGAAAAAGAAACGCCGCGATGGAACCCTTGATTTTAAAGCGTGGCAAGACTACAATCGCAACATTTTTCATACGCAGCGGTCAGTCGCCTGACCGGCTGGCAAGATAATGGAATATTTGTGCATTATGAAGAAAAATCTGTTCAGCATCATCGTGTGGGGAGTGATTTTTTTGGCGGCCTTGATCGGGGTTGACCGGTGGTTGATGACAACGCGGGTCAAGCTCCCGGTGCTGGCTGATGTACAGCATTTTTATCTTGATTTTCGCGGCCGACTCACGGCACTGGTCGGCGGTGACGACGATCCGGTCAGCGATGTTATCGCCCCCCCGACAAGTATCGTCAAGTCGATTCAGACGGCGGCGGAAAAGGTTGAAAAGAAGATCTCCCCCGAGCCATCAACGTTACCTGACAAAAACACCTTGAAGTATCTATATGTCGATGGGCAGGGACAACTGAATTTTACCAGCAGCTTCAGCGAGATCCCCGCGGAATTTAAAAAGAGCGCCGAACTGCTCAAGGACTAACCTTCTCGCCGCGCAACGCTTAAAAGGATAAATATTTTGCCTGAATTGAAACGCGAACTTTTGCTCGTCATGCTGAGTCTGGGACTGGTCGCGACGATTGCCGGACTGGTGCCGGACAAGTCGGGGGCAAGTCTTTCCTCTGCCGGGGTAAAGCGGACCGAACGGTTTGCAACCCTCAACGGGGACGGTGAGCTGCACCTCTATAATCTGAAAACCAAAGAACAGTTGCAGGTGACTTATCGCGACAGCGAGGGGAATTATGACCACGCGGTGCTGAGTGAGTTGAATCGCCTGTTACGCTGTTCATGGGATAACCAGACAACCCTGATCGATCTGGAACTGGTCGAACTGCTGGACGATATCGAGGATCATTTCGGCGCCGAACGCCTCGATATCGTTTCCGCTTATCGCTCCCCGGCCTACAATGAGCATCTGGCAGCGCTGGGCCGCAATGTGGCGAAACAGAGTTTTCACATGAAGGGGCTGGCTTCAGATATCCAGTTGCCGGGCATATCGGTTGCCGCACTCCATGGCTATGTTCGCGAATTGCGCCTTGGCGGCGTGGGATATTACCCCGACGATGGTTTTGTGCATGTCGATGTCGGCCCGGTGCGGAGCTGGTGAGCAGGTGGGAGGGGGGGCAACATCAAATTTGAGATTGAAAAGAGATGGAATTCAGTATAGAGTTCTATGAGACGGAGAACGGAGCAGCTCTGGTTCGCCAGTTTCTGGACGAATTGAAAGCCAGTGATCCGGATGATTTTGCGGCGATTATTGCCGGGCTGTCCGAGTTGCGCAATCGGCAGTATCACCGGGAGCCGTTATCCAAAGCGCTTGGCGACGGACTTTTTGAACTGCGTCACGTGGGAAAGCTCAATACCCGTGTGTTCTGGTTTTTCGTAAAGAACCGCCGCATCGTCGCGGTGCACGGCATGCGTAACAAGGGGCAGGCTATTTCGAGCCGTGATCTCGCAACCGCACGGCAACGAATGCGCGAACGGCAGCAAAGAGAGCCAAAATGAACAAGACCAATTTCGACCAATACCTGGAAGAGCAACTGCAGGAAGCCGATTTTACCGCTCGCTATGAGCAGGCGGGCGATGCCTGGGATGTCGCGCTGCAAATTGCTACACTTCGTCAACAGGTCGGACTTTCCCAAAAAGAGCTGGCAGAACTCCTGAAGACCTCCCAGCAGCAGATAAGCCGTCTGGAATCTGCAAGCTATGAAGGCCATTCCCTGAGCATGCTGCGCCGGGTTGCCGAGGCACTGCACGCCAAGGTGCGGGTTGTTTTCGAACCGATTGAAAGTGGGACGGGAGCACCTGTTGCTAAGACTCAGGAAGCGTATGGCGCAAAACATGGAAATTTGAGATGACTATCGAAGAAGCACTGGATGCACTAAAGCCTTATCAACCTCAAATCCCCACCGAGGCGCTGAACTTTATCCGCAGCCATTGGCATGAAGCGGAGCCTGCATTATTGGCGGAACTGGATCGGTGCATTGCCACGCCACTGGAGGATGAGCACTCGGCCCTGTTTCTCTATGCGCTTTATCTATGTGCGGAAATGCAGTGTGCGGCAGCGTTTGCGCGATATATAACGATTTGTCGTTTACCTCCCCTGCAGCTGGATGCCCTGACTGGCGATATCCTGACGCAAAATATGCCGGAAATGCTCGCGCGGACCTGTGCTGGCCGGGTTGAACCGTTGAAGGCGCTGGTGGAGGATGAGGATGTCTATGAATTTGCCCGTTCTGCGGGGTTGGATGCCTTGCACGCGCTGGTACTCACGGGTGGTATTGCGCGGGAAGAGCTGGGCCACTACTGTATGGAGCTGCTGTCGCATCGTCTGCTGAAAAGGCCTTCCTATGTCTGGGACGAGACGATTACCATTGCCGAGTATCTTCGCTTGTCCGAGGCCATGCCGTTAATTGAAGAGGCCTATCAGTGCGGCTGGGCAAACCCCGGGATGCAATCTTTCGAGGAGGTCTCGGCAGGGATGGCTCAACCGCTGACCGAAGAAAAGCTAAAAGAGTGGCGGGAAAAGGTAGCGAACTTCAAGACCGAGCGTGAACTTGCATTTTTTGCGCGAAACTGGGCAGAAGAAGAGGATTCTCCAGGTGAGGATCCTGCGGATCTTTTACAGGAACCGCAGGCAGCCCGGCGTCAACGCCAGCAACCGGCAGGTAACAAGATCGGGCGCAATGATCCCTGTCCGTGTGGTAGCGGAAAAAAGTACAAGAAATGTTGTATTGATCAGAAAATTGACACGGCAGTGCTGGGCGCATTGAATTCATCCACACCGCTTAACCGTGCGGATGAATGGCTTGAGGCCGGGTATTATTACCTCAAGAAAAATTTGCATAACAAAGCGTTGACCTGCTGGTGGCATGCCTGGCAAGAGGCAAAAGCAACCCTTCCCGAGACCATTCGTGATCCCGGTACTGAAGAGTGCAACCGTCTTTTCTCCAGCTGTGATTTTTTCAGCAACTGGCTGGTGGATTATCAGTTTCTGATTGAGAATAATATGGAAAGGGGTTCGGTTGCTGTTCAGAATGGCCTGATCTTCTGCCAGGAGGCCGTCACTCGTTTTCCCGACATGAGTTGTTCGCTGATGAATAACTTTATCGAGACAACATCGCATCTATTACTGGCACTCGGAAAGTCCGAACAAGCTTTTTCGCTACTGGAACAGCAGATTGAAAAACACCCGAATTCCGCTCAGGGCTATGTGGTGCTGGCGGCCTTGCTGAGTATGGATGCACAGCGTTTTAATCTGTGCCCTGATTTTCACCGAGCCCAACAGCTTCTGCTCCAGGCTCGGGAGAATGCGACGGATTGTGAAGACTGGGATGTCGATATGCGTCTCGACGATTTGGCCGATGAGGTTCGTACTTCGCCACACCCTGGGCCTTAAGCAGGAAGGATTTTGATACCCTCACCCGGAGAACACAAAACCGTCCTAAAGTATTTTCCACAACAATTGAATGCGAATATGATGTAAGTGGCGGTGCCGGGCGGACTCCCCTTCCCCAAATATCGAAGGGTCTACAGTGCTTGTGATCATGGTAAATTGTCAGAATTCACGCCCATAGCTCAGCGATACAAACTGTGCAGCAATTTTTTGGCGAGCAGGGGATCGACGCTGACGAGGTGGAAGCCATGGTCGAAATAGGGGGCATATAACGCCGCATCGATCTCTTCGAGGCTCTCGCTGCCGGTCAGCGTGACGCTGCCGATCACTTCCGTCTCAAAAACGGTCACCAAAGAGATGAGAAAAGGGAGCCCTTCAATCATCGAATCCCAGAATAATTTATTTTTCAAACGGGAATAGGGCGTTTTGAAAAAAGGGATTTCGATCTGCGGATGATCGAGAAAATACGATTTATAGCGGCTTTTGCGACAGATGACCTTCACCTTATGTCCTTGCAGCAGGTGGTTTTGAAAGGTCATGATTGTCTGCGGCTTGTGCACGACGCGCCCCTCGGGGAAGAAGAGCAGGGACCGACCATCCCCGGCATCCAGCCGCCGGTGAAATTCCTCACGCCCTTCTTTGGTATCGAGCGCCAGGCCCTCCTCCAGCGCCCGGCTGCACACCCCTGAATCGATCAGCAACCTCCCGAAAAAGGATGTTTTGGCCGCCGCCCGGTACGTTGCATCGGCCTGGTGCAGGTTGGCGAGCAATATCGCATCGAAACGGCTGTGATGGTTGGTGACGATGAGCGTTGACCCGTCATCGTTTGCGTCAGCAGCGGCAGGGCCCTTGGCGCGGAGATAGACACCCAGGCAGAGAAAATAAATCAGCTTGATGATGCGTGGATAATTTTCCAGACGGATGGCCAGGTATTTCTTCAGGCAGATTCCCCCCGCGAAGGCGACAACGAGCGCGACGACCCGCACGATGGCCAGCGGGAGGGTGAGCGGCAGGCACAGGGTAAAGAGCAGGGCCGTCTGCGGCCGCTTGAAGAGATTGAAACACTTGAAGCGCGACAGGTAGGCAATGCCCTGCGCGGTGAGTTTGCCGTCTTGCAGATACTCTTTCCCGGTGAACGCGCTGTGCGGGGGAGCAAGCGCCAGCTCCGATACGAGTTTGGCCGGCGTATTGGTTGTTAAAAAGTCGACGCCCAGCTCCTGGTAGCGCCGGGCATTCTCCAGCGTATCGTCTCTGGCGTAACTCCAGATGGTGATTTTCAATCCCGCAGCATGGATTTTTTTCACCCATTCCGCGCTGATGACGGGGGAGCTTTCCATGTCGAGACCATCGATGTTGTTGGCCAGCGCCGCCGCGATATATTGCTCCAGCTCCTCCCCGGTCCTGACCTCGGGCCAGTTGCCGCGAAACCTCGCGTAGCTGGTCAGGTAACTGGCGTTGTAGCGCGGCAGACGTTTTTTGAGCCGGTTGAGAAAGGTGTGATCGAAGCAGATGAAGGAGATTTTTTCCGCCGCGACCCGCTCTTCGGTCAGCAGCTTATCAAGGGTATCGAGAACCCGCTCATCTGCCCCGAGGTTGGTACTGCCGCTCTTGATCTCAATATAGAGCTGCTTGCCCTCCGGGATGGCACGCAGCACCTCGGCCAACCGCGGAATTTTGACCCCTTGCCATGCCGGGTCTTTCCAGCCGCCGACATCCAGATCCTTGAGATCGTTCCACGCCGTATCCTCGACGCGCAGATCCTCTCCATGCAGCGCGGTGCGTCTGGTCGAATCATCGTGCATCAGGATCAGCTCACCGTCAGCGGTGCGCACAACATCACACTCTGCCGCATAGGCCCCCTGATCCCACGCCAGCCGCAACGCTTCGAGCGTATTTTCCGGGGCCTCTTCCGACGCCCCCCTGTGACCGATGATTTTCATCCTATTCAACCTGTGAATGCCGGACCAAAGAACTGCCAAATAGATTAAAACGCATTATTCCCTCCTTGCAAGCAAAAGTCAAAATACGTTCAGATTATCAATCTTCCGCTGGGGTCACTTTCCTCTGCGCCTTGCTCCTCCCCTTGGGTTAAGGGGAGGACGGGAGGGGTTACGCCTGGCAGGAACTGCCATGGGGTTCAGGACACCCAACAAACGCTAACTCCCCCCCAGCCCCCTCTTAATCTAAGCGGGGGTGAAAATCTACGTTGGAGAGTTTCAGCCAGACTTAGCGGAAGATCAGTGCTCATCAGGAAAGGTTTTTTGCTGATGCCCCCGGTGAATTATGTCTATTTCGTGAAAAATGAGGAAAGTAACTGAGCGAATTATTCAGTTAACAAAGCCTGCACATCCCGTTGGTATGAAATAAAGGGGTTGACAGAGTTGACACACTTAACCTGTAGGTTAAGTATCATGTGAGAGTCAAACGAATCCAGACAGGAGCCGAGAACGAACGCTACCGCCTTGATTCCGCCTGCGATATCAGGGGGAATTCCGAGAGGGTGTAAAAAAGATTGTGTAAATGGCCATTCAAGGGTACACCGGGACCCCACTCTTTCAAGGAGCTTACATGGC
>JARGFI010000016.1:53007-55692 GCA_029210745.1 Desulfuromonadales bacterium | reverse complement strand
TTCAATTCTTCAAATATCTGTATTTTCGTATTGGGATATTTTTAGAACAGGCAGCGGAGAGTGATTCCTCTCCACTGCCTGCTGAGGGTTAAAATTTAACGGTCAGAGCCAGGTTTGCATCCCACGCCGTATCCACAACCGGCAGCATGTTGAATGCTGTCCCGGCAAGGACATCATCAATTTTTTGTGGCGCACCAACCGGCGAACCACTGCCGGTATACTCGTAGTCATAGAACAGCCCGCCAAGTTTGATCGACATGCGCGGATTAACATCAAAAATATAATACGCTTCGTAAACTTCGCCCCGTACAGCCAGCTTGCTGCCAAGCATATCATCCTGCGCCTGGGTGAACGGAGTCCAGTATTTCGAGCCATAGTTATATTCTAAACCGATCTTCCCCATTGGTGCCGGTACCTGCACACCAACATAGACACCGTAACCGTCCTGAGCTGAATCATCAGCAACTGTGTTGGTTGGCATCATCATGAAGCTATCATTGCCAGGGTCCGCATCGGTGTCAATGCCAACCGCCTTATAGACATTGTCAGAACCCATGCCGCCAAACATGCCTGCTTTACCATTGGACTTCAGCTCAGTATAGCCGAGCGAACCGAAATACTTGATACCATTATCTTCTTCGCGGCCCAGTCCGAGACCAATGAGCTTCATGTCACCGATAACGGTGGAAGGCTGATAACGGGTGACAAAATTCATGTTCGGGAAGTTCTGCATGTCCTGGTTCATGGTTGGAGCAAAGAGGGGAGCAAATTCAGTTGGGAATGCAAAGGTTCCCTTGAACCCGTCATTGACATCCTGCGCTGCAAAGGCGGTTAACTGAATAAAGTTGGTGCCGTCGGCAAGAATATCGATATTGAATCCACCGAGATGCGTGTCCTTGGTTACGATATTGTTAAACATTTCACCGTTACCCTGCTCCGACTCAAACCCCTGGCCGTAGCAGAATCGGATATTCATACCCTCAAGAATATCGCCGAGACCGTAACCTACAGTGATGCCGTCAAAGTTGAAGTGAACCAAATGACCCGAGGGAGTACCGCCGCGCATTTCGTTTTCACGATACTGGCTGGGGGGGCCGTAAGTCGAAGGACGACGACCAACTGAAAGATAAAAAGGAGTTCCGCCAATGTCTTTCCAGTTAAAGTAGGCACGCTCAACCCGGAGGAAGTCACCGGTAGTGTTACCGCCATCAGTACCATCCTGAGTAAAAGAATCCCAGGAATCAAACACCTTAACGCCAGTGGAATCGCCCCACCCTTTATACATTGCCAAACGACCAGAGAAATCAACGTTGTCGTAAACTTTGGCTTTCATGTTGAGACGCAGGCGGGTGGTGTAAGCAATATCATTATTGATGTCAGAGACTTCATGCTTGGGATAAAGCATCGGCATGTAGCCTGTACCAACAGAGGCTCCACCACCAAACGCACCCATCATGGCTCCGATCTGACTAAAGAGCTCTGGGTAGTGGGTAGCAACAGCAGCAAAGGCCTTTTCAGTTGAACTCACAGGAGTCCCTGGCGGAAGGTTTGCCGAGTTAAACACACCATAGTTGCCGGTGAAAAGATTAGTAAAAAAATCATCCATATCAACCGCTACGCCGGGGCTCCAAGTGATATTTTTATAGTGTAGAGTATCCGCTTTGGTGCGCAGGTCGCCGGTAAAAGTTATTCGGTCAGTTGCCGTGTGGACCTCATTCGCATCGATACGGTCATTAAGGTCTTCAATCTCGGCGACCAACGCATCAAGTTTCTTCTGCAGATCGTCAACATTTGATGCCGCCAGAAGAGAAGCGGGGCATGCCAGCAGAGCCGCCAGCAACACAATAAACAGTTTAGGCATTGTCAATCTCCTTCTAAATAGAAAACATTAACCACAGGTCTGCGGCTGGTCGGAATCCTTGGCATGGTTGAACAGAAACTGATTGATATCTTTCAGCTGCTTGTCGTTGATATCTTTCCATGCAGCCGGGTCATGCTTTTTTTTGTCAAAAAAACGATCCCACTGTTTCATGGTCTTGCTCAATGGAGTGATTTTGCCTCCGGCAGCGCCATCTTCATGACATACCTTGCAATTTTTTTTGAACAGGTACTTTCCTTTTTTCGGATTGCCGCCTTCGATAGCCAAAGCCAGGTTGGCAGTGAATGCAAGCAGTGCGAGTGTAACGATAATCTTGCCTAACAGTTTCATGATTTTCCTCCGTCCTGGTTGAGACCTTTCTCTAACTAAACAGAATGAGGTAGGTCGAGTTTATTTTATCGGACTACTGGCCGATAATTGTATATTCTGCATATTGCGAATTCACGACTTATGCCAAAAAACAATTATTCCAGATATTCATATACATTAACAAGAGCGCAGCAAGAGCTAATGTGTGTGAAAAAATCAATAATTCTCATTTATTTCAGATACCTGGCGTCAATAACAATAGCACCGGAAATTGGCATTTCAATAAAAAGTTCTAATTTATCTTCTGATCAAAAAAAAAGACGGGAGCAAAGTCCCGTCTTTTCGCGAGCGTATTATTTGCTATATGGCATTTTTCAGTGGTGTCCCGACGTTGACAATATTGTGCCGCCACTGAAAAGCAGTTTGTTCTTTGAATTGATCAGAATTCAATGTTCGGACGTAAAATGATGGTGTATTCGGAGTCGTTCGGGTCGCGG
>JARGFI010000016.1:0-52907 GCA_029210745.1 Desulfuromonadales bacterium | reverse complement strand
AACGTGGGCTGTAGCGGGCGGAACTTTCCCAGATAAAACCGAGGTCGAAAGATAGCCCGAGATCGTAGTTTTTCAGCGGATATTTTTTGCCAATGGTCACTTCCTGACGGATAAAGCGGCCATCGTTCAGCGAAAAATCCGACATTTGAGTAGTAGGCGTCTGGTTCGACAACGATTTCCATCGCTGGTGTTGGCGGTTCGCTACAAAGCGCGACGCACGGGTTGAAATTGAGGCCGAAAAAAATCAGTAACGATAGCCGGAAGGTGTTTTGTAGTGAACAGTTGCGGGGTGGCGAGACCATAAATTTTCCAAGGGGGAAGAGCTGAAGTTGTTCTCTGCGTGAAGATAGCAGCCGGATCGGTTAATTTCAAGATGGAACCGTCGCGGTAATTGACGGCTGCTGCTGGCTGTGCTTTAATTGGCCCCTGGTGATATGATGATAACGGCATTATTGGGCCTCGGCTCAAATCTTGGAGACCGCGAAGCATCTTTGGCTGCGGCGCGTGCGGATCTGGAAGCACATCCGCGCATCCGCCTTGACCGTTCGTCCGGTCTCTTTAGTACCGCTGCGGTCGGCGGACCGCCGAATCAGCCGGATTATTTGAATGCGGTGCTGAGGATCGCGACATCACTCCCCCCGGCGGTATTACTGGCCTTTTGTCACGAACTTGAACAGCGTGCCGGTCGTGAGCGCCAGATTCGCTGGGGAGCACGCACCCTTGATGTTGATGTGCTCTGTTATGATGCGCTGGTACTCAATGCGCCCGATTTGCAGCTGCCTCACCCCCGGTTGCATGAGCGCCGTTTTGTTTTGGAACCGTTGTGTGACCTGGTGCCGGATTGGCCGCATCCGGTGTCTGGCGAGACGTTCGCCTCATTATTAAACAAACTTCCTGTCTCCGGAGTCCAGCGCGTGCGGACAATATGGTAGGAAAATGATTCGATTACTGATTTTTAGCGCGTTGGCCTGGATCGCTTACTCACTGGTAAAAAGATGGCTGCGCACGGTCCTGCCTCCGTCAACCGCTACGCAGGGCCCGCTCTCCCGACAAGGGGAACCGATGGTCGAGGATCCGCAGTGCGGAACATTTATTCCGACGGATACGGCGATCAGTTCTACGGTCGCGGGGAAGAAAATTTATTTCTGTTCCAAAGAGTGTTGTGATACCTATCTGAAAACCCACTGAAAAACTTTTTTTGGGAGGACCAATGAAATTTTTTATCGATACTGCCGAAGTTGACGAGATTCGCGCGGCTAATGAACTGGGACTGGTTGACGGCGTAACGACCAACCCTTCGCTGATTGCCAAGAGCGGTCGTGATTTTTACGAAGTTATTCGGGAGATTGCAACGATCGTCTCCGGCCCGATCTCCGCCGAGGTGATTGCCCTCGATGCGGAAGGGATGGTGGCGGAGGGGCGCGAGCTGGCGAAGCTGGCCCCTGGCCAGATCGTCATCAAGTTGCCGATGACCGAAGAGGGGCTCAAGGCCACGCGCATTTTTTCTGCCGAAGGGGTCAAAACTAATGTGACGTTAGTGTTCTCGCCACTCCAGGCGTTGCTGGCTGCCAAAGCCGGGGCCACCTATGTGTCACCGTTTGTCGGCCGTCTCGACGACATCGGCCACGACGGCATGGAAGGGGTCGAACAGATCCGCGCACTCTTTGTTAATTACGGCTATGACACCGAGATCATCGTCGCATCGGTGCGTGGGCCGCAACATGTCCTCAGTGCCGGGCTGATCGGCGCGGATATCTGCACCATTCCCTATGGCGTGATCAAGCAGCTGGCCAAGCACCCGCTGACCGATATCGGCATCGAAAAATTTCTTGCGGACTGGAAAAAAACGCAAGAGTAATGCCCGCCACGAGGCACGGCAAGTGTTAAAAACTTTCGGTTAACCGTGAGAATGAAACAAAAGAGCCCGCAACGGTGATGGTCCGTCTCGGGCTCTTTTCGTTCAAGGTGAAATCGCCATGCTGCCGCGTTTTGACCACTATAAATTCCGCGATTTATCAGCGATTTGAAAAATATCAGTCGTCTGTACCGGAGCCTTTCGGGGTCATCCCTTGGGGCGGTGTTTTTCCGGACAGGTACAATTCACGGCGCCGACAGGCTTCGACGAGTGAGCCGCGACAGTACAATTGGGACATTTCGGCGAGTTTGGGATCATTTTTTGTTGATTGAAAAAAATCGCATTGCAGATCGCATGGGCGCGCCATAATCAACCTCCTCCCGCCAATCACATATTCTTGCATGAATCATTATCTGCAATCGCAGCAGTAATCTATCTCAGCAATAAATGTTCCGTTTTTTGATTTACAACTCCTCCGGGGTAAAAGGGACGACCTGGTCGATGGTCGCACTGTCGGTCAGGAGCATAACCAGCCGGTCAACGCCGAGGGCAATGCCGGCCGAGGGGGGCATCGTTTGTAACGCGTCCAGAAATTTTTCCGGAGTTTGCCAGGGATCTTTTCCCAGCGCGCGGCGTTGCGCTTCGTCGCGTTCAAAACGGGTGCGTTGTTCGCCGGGGTCGGTCAGTTCAGAGAAGGCGTTAGCCAGCTCCAGCCCGCCAAGGTAAAGTTCAAAACGTTCCGCGACCAGCGGGTTGGCTGGACTTTTTCGTGCCAGTGCCGCCAGTGGCGCAGGGTATTCCGTCAGAAAGATCGGTCCTGGACCGAGTTGGGGCTCAATCTGCTCGGTCAACAGCTCATCGAAGCAATCTGTCGCCAAGGCGGTCGCGACCGAAATCCTGGTGTGCCGGGCAAACGCCTCTGCGATGGTCATGCGCGGCCACGGCGGGTTCAAGTCGACTTTCTGCCCCTGATAGGTAAAACTTTGTGCCGGGATCAATGCCCCCAAAAGTTCTTCGCATTCGGTCATCAGGCGGTGATAATCAACCCCGGCGCGATACCATTCAAGCAAGGTGAATTCCGGCAGATGGCGGGCGCCCCGCTCCCCGTCGCGCCAGACGTGACAGAGCTGGAAAAGGCGCTTGTGACCTGCCGCCAGGAGCCGTTTCATGCACAGTTCCGGTGAGGTTTGTAACCACTGTTCGCCGCTGGCAATGGCGTCGATGTGCAGTTCCGGGGCATTGGCGGGAATCCGTTGCGGCGTGTCAACTTCGAGATAATCACGTTCAATGAAGAAAGCCCGGATCGCTTGGATGATCCGGGCTCGCTGTTCCAGCTGGCGCTGTTTACGGGCCAATGCCCAGTTTGGTTCTGTCATGCGAACACCCTGGTTTGTCTCTTTTATTCGCGGGGCTTCCGCTGAAGTTTTATTCCTTGACGCGGGTGACGTAGTCGCCGGTCCTGGTGTCAATCTGAATCAGGGTGCCTTGTTCGACAAAGGATGGAACCTGCAGGGTGTAGCCGGTTTCGACGGTTGCCGGTTTGTTGTTGCCGGCGGCGGTATCTCCCTTGACCCAGGGGTCTGACTCGGTGACACGGAGGGTGACGAAGTTTGGCAAGGTGATGCCGATGCCGCGCTCCCCGTGCATCAGGATCTCGACTTCCATGTTGTCGACCAGGAAATATTTATCATCCCCCAGGACGTCCGCGGTCAGAACGATCTGCTCGTAATTCTTCTGATCCATGAAAACGTAGCCGGTTTCATCCTGATACAGGAACTGCATGTCGCGTTCATCCAGGCTGGCCGGTTCAAACGATTCACCGGAGCGGTAGGTGCGGTCAAAAAGCGACCCGGTAATCATGTTGCGCAGTTTGCATTTGTAGAGGGCCTGCCCCTTGCCCGGCTTGGTGAAATCAAACTGAACGACGACGTGCGGCTCCCCGTCGATCATCACTTTCAGACCTTTTTTCAGGTCGGCGCATGAGTACATTAACTTCTCCTTTAGCGGTTATGTGAAATATACATGAATTATCACTGAGGGACCGCATTTAAGCATAAAAGCGCTTCCTCTGTCATGAAAAATATAAGAGACCGATTGCTTTGCTGTCAGCCGTTGTGCTACATTCGCGCGCAAATTTACCAATCAGCCCACCACGGAGAATTGATATGATTACAACGGCCGATTTTAAGCGTGGTCTGGTAATCCAGATTGAGGGTGCCCCGTGTTTAATCCTCGATATCCATCAACAGTCACCCTCCGCCCGAGGCGGGAATACGCTGGTTAAAACCAAATATCGCAACCTGCTGACCGGTCAGGTTCTTGAGCGGGCATTCAAGTCCGGAGACAAGCTGGACGAGGCTGACTTTGAAAAACGCAAAGGCCAGTTTCTCTATGTCGGGGCCGATGGAGGGGTTTTTATGGATCTGGAGAATTATGAGCAGTATGAGGTCGGGGGCGAGATGTTCGCCCCGGTCAAGGGGTATCTGCTCGATGGCACCGATGTGATGCTCGGTGTGTTTGAGGGGCGGGTGGTCAGTGTCGAGCCGCCGATGACCGTTGAGTTGATGGTCACAGAAACCGCTCCGGCGATCAAAAATGCTACCGCCCAGGCGCAAACCAAGGAAGCGCTTCTTGAAACCGGGATGACGCTCCAGGTCCCCGGTTATCTCGAAACGGGGGAGACCATCAAGGTTGACACGCGCGAGGGGCGGTTTGTCTCTCGTGCCTGAAGGGTTATTCCTTGGCGCGATGGGTGGTTTTAAAGCGTTTAATCCAACTCTGTAATTCTTCTTCTTCCTGGGCGAGTTCAAAAGCGTTGATCAGACCGCGGTGCAGCGAAACCGCCACCGCCCGATTGCGCAGGTTGAGGGCGTCACCGGCTTTTTCGGTGATGAACTGCTCCTGGTCGATGCCGAGTTTGATGTAGAGATTGTTCAGGCGGCTCTGGACTCCGCGGCGCGAGAGATAGCGGCGTTGGGCGATAAGATTGTCGGTCAACCCGAGAGAGATATCGATCAAGGCCTCATATTCGATATCGGAGAGTGCTGTCTGGGAGTGCCCGGTGCGTCCCTGAATCTTGCGGACTTCGGGGTCAATCCAGCACTGCTCGTCGAGCAGGACGGTGCGCACCGCATTTTCGATGCGCTCTTTGTCGCTCGACTTGAGCACATAGCCGTAAACGGTTTCCGGCGGCACAATCTTCGCCAGCGCGCGCACGTACATCTCATCCTTGAACTGACTCCAAAAAATTATCCGTGCCGCCGGGCGTTTTTCCCAGAGGGCGTGGGCAAAATCGATACCGTTAAGCTCCGGCATCTGGATATCGCTGATCACCAGCGGGACATCGTGTGCCAGCGCCAACTCCAGTGCCACCGCGCCATTAGAAGCGTGTTCAACCCGGGGTGGTGTCGGCCAGCGTTTGAGCAGACGTTCCAGAAATTCGAGATCTTTGGGATTGTCTTCGGCAATGACGATATTAATCAGCGACATGGGGTTCTCCTGCGGGGAAGGCTTTCGGTACCAGCAGCTCAAAGCGGCTGCCGCTGCTAAAACGTGAACGGCTCCAGTTGACTGTTGCACCGATGTTGTACGCACGCTCGCAAATATTGAACAATCCGCGTCCGCCACTGAGCAGTGCCTGGTCGTAATCAAAACCGGCGCCGTTGTCTTCAACGGCCAGGAGCAGGGCATCTCCGTGTTTTGCAAGATGAACTTCGTAGCGGGAAGCACGGGCATGCTTGATCACGTTATGAATCGCCTCGACGGCAATGCGGTAAATGGCCAATTGGGACGTCTTTGACAAGTCGGGACGGGCGGTTTCGTCGCTGATGTAGAGGTGATACTCCGGCAATCCGGCTTTTCCCAGATGGCGTTCGAGGTGCGATTGCAACGCCGCGCCGAGACCGAGGATATCGAGCGTTTGCGGGTGAAGGTTGTCCATCACTTCGCGCAGGTTGCCGATGGCCTTGATCAGATCCTTTTCCAGACGTGAGCGCTCCTCTGCTAACGTCGCCCCGTCGCGCAGCTCCTGAATGCCGCGCAGCACACCGCTGAGGTCAGACAGGGTCTGATCGTGGATGTCCATAGCCAGACGGCGGCGTTCGTCTTCCGCACCCTCCAGCAGCTTTTCGGTGCTGACAACGCGGATCAGCTTGTCTGTCATCAGATTGATAGAGAGTGCCAACTGGTCAAGTTCGTCATTGATTTGTTGCGGAGCCGGGGGCGGGGTGAGATTCCCTGCCGCGATATTGGTCGCGCTGTTGGTGAGAGCTTCGATACGGCGTAAAATGCGCCGGATAAAGACAATCGAGCTGAAAATGCCGATTAGAATGACGCCGCCGACGACAACAATCGACAGAAACGCACTGCGGTCGACCATTTCTTCAATATTATCCTTATGAACATCCTGGATCTTTGAACGTTTTTCCTGTAACCGCGCGGAAAGCTCAGCCAGCATCGGGAACAGGGCGGAATAGGCATTGCGAAAATGTTCGCTGTTAAATCCTGCGCCGGGGTTCAGTTTTTCACGCGCCTGGTTGATGATCTGGTGATCTGTAGCGGTCAGGAAGGAAGTTGTACTGAGCCGGTTAAGTGCCGAGGCAAGGTGGGTGTAGAGACTCGCCATCTCTTCCAGACGACTGATATCAGGGAGCGTCTGGGAGCTGAAACGTGTCATTAGTGCATGAATGCGCTGCATGGCCATATCGGCCTCGGTCAGGGCGATGAACGAGGTGCGTAAATCTTTGGCTTCCTGGCGCTTGACGGAAAGATCCCAGTAGGAATACTGAAGAAAACCGAGTAACAACGACAGCAACAGTAAAACCAGCGCTGGCGTCAGCATGATTTGTTGTTTGAGTTTCAGACGCATAATTTCATAGTTAACACAGCCGCTTATAAAATGCACTGTGTTTCAGCACACTTGATTCCTCTTTTGCGTGAAAGGAAAAGACCATGAACAGCGATGTCAGTCCGACAACCGATGAACCGATTCTGCCACGCCTGCTCGCCAGCAATGCCTTGCGAGCCAATCTGGAAAAGCATATGACACTCAATAAAATGGCCGATGCCAAGGCTTCGATGGTGATGACCGCCTCATCATTGATCATTACGGTTGCGCTGGCACAATTTGAAAATCTGGCGTTGCTCACCATCGTGGTCCTGGTCACCGCCGGTCTGATCAGCATCTTACTGTCCATCCTGGCAATTATTCCTCCCTGGCATGTCACCGACAAGACCAACCTCTTTTATTTCCGTTCATTTGCGGAACTCACCGAGGATGAGTTTGTTGCCGTCTTCAAGGAAACCATTGCCAGCCGGGAAAAGTTGTACGATGCCTATCTGCATGAAATTTACTATCTGGGTAAATTTCGGTTAACCCGCAAATACGCCTTGCTGCGCAACGGGATGGTCGTTTTACTGATCGGTCTGTTGTTGGCGGCGATGGCCAGTCTGGGCGGGAAATTGTTCTGAGCGAGCGGTTGACATCCTTAGTAGCGGCAGCTGTTGACGAAAACCTCCGGCGTTCGTTGTGCCGCTGTAACGGCCAAAAACGCGTCGAGAACAATCGCCAGTTTACCGGAGCAGGTTGGCCGTTGCTCCGCCTCAAGCCCTTGCGCAACCCCGGCAAAGGCCGTTTCATAGAGCTGTTTCTGAAACAGATTGGTGATGATCAGCGGGGGGGGACCGAGCGTTGTGACGACCGTGGCTGCGCGGCAGTCGTCGGCACTGACTGAATTGACACTGCGACACAGCAGGGGGCGCGAGGGGTGGATGGAGCAGGTTGCGTCAAAGGTCAGAAAAGCGCAGGGTTTGTGCAGCAGCAGCCGTTCCTCGCTGTCCAGCCAGCGGATTGCCGCAGCCAGCTCCGACACCGTTTCTCGCACGCGGTGGCGGGATTCTTGCTCCTCGATGGAGTCAATGTGATTCGCCACGAGTAACGCCTCAGGATAAAGAACCGCGACATTGACCACACAACATGCACCACAGCCGGGGCCGCAGGCGATTGCGTCGTCATCAGCAAGGTTTGTTTGCAGCAGTCTGTCCGTCAGGCTGAACAATTGTGCCAAGCCGGCACATCGATCACCGGCGCGTAATGCCGTGCCGGTGATCGCGGCGACCTTGTCCTGAAACTCACCAAAGCTGAAGTTGGTCAACTGAAGACCGGTGTTTCCGCCAGCCTCCGTTGTTTTGGGCGAAATCATCACCCTGTTTATTCGCGAACAAACGTGTCGATGTCAGTTTCGTGAACCATGCCCATCAAGCGGGCATATTCAGATTCAATCAAAACATAATGGTTATGGGTTGATTTGATGTTTTTCTCATAAATGGCGCGAATCGCCGGATCGGTTATCTTTGCGGCCATCTCCTTGAGCTTTGCTTCGAGTTTTTGCTCTTTGTCGAGCGCCAGCTCCATCGCTTTACGTTCCGTAAAATT
The DNA here is from genome assembly GCA_029210745.1 of Desulfuromonadales bacterium. GTDB lineage: Bacteria > Desulfobacterota > Desulfuromonadia > Desulfuromonadales > JAHYIW01 > JAHYIW01. The sequence continues at coordinate 44,619 of JARGFI010000016.1, read as the reverse complement.
GTTGTCGATATTTTTCAGCAGACCACTCATCCAGCTGGAGTCGGTTAGCGCCGGTTGCCTGATAAAATCATCGAACGATGGCAGGTCGGTCCCCTCATAGATTGAAAAAAACTGTTCAGTGTGCTCGCGCTCTTCACGCGCCAGCAGTTCGAACAACTTTTTGGCGGCGGCGTTTGTCATATGACTGGCGGCCAGCTGGTAAAAGTTCATCGCGTTTTTTTCGGTTTGGATCGAACGCTTGATGGCGTCCTGAATGTCAGTTTCTTGCATGCAAGTCTCCTTGGATGGGGTGTGAGGTACAACAATCAAGTATAGTGGAATTTTCATATTTCGCAAGCAGCAGCAGCAGGTAATCATCGCTGCTCAGCTGAACGCGGGTTGTTGGCGTTGCCGCAATATGCCCCAGCCGATAAAGAACGCTCCACCGGCGATTGCAAATAAACCATTCAGCCCGGCAAATTCGGCAATGTAGCCGAGCAGCAATGAACCGATAAAGATCCCGCCATCAATGCCGCCGGTGAAGATAGCGGTTGCCTTGCCGCGCATATTAAACGGCTGATCACGTACCGCCATGGCGTTCAGGGTCGGGAAGAGGAGCCCATGCCCGAGCCCGGCAATCAGTCCGGCTCCGATGAGCATGCCCGTGGTATGTACTGCGATCATCGACAACAGACCGGTGCCGAAAACCAGCAGCGCCCAGGGCAGAATGCGCTTTTCGCCCAGGCGGTCCGCCCGCCCTCCTGCCAAAATGCGCACCAAAATTGCCGCACACGAGTAGGCGACAAAGAAGAGTGAGACCAAAGCAAGGTTGCGCTCCAGTGCCAGGGGCGCGACAAAATTGCCCGATGCCGCGAGGCCGAACCCGAAAAGGAGTGACAGGGCTCCAACTGTGGCTTGCTTCGGCTGACGCAGGAGCTCAAAAAAAGACTGTGTTGCCAGGTGAGCCGAGGGGGATTTAGTTTCTGGCAGCGGCCAGATGCAGCAACAGGCGACCCCGGCCAACAGCGCCGCCGCGACAAAAAATGCCGCGAAGCCATATTGCCGTAAAATGATTTCAGCAATGAATGGCCCCGTTGCCATGCCGATCAAGCCGGAGATGCCAAAGATACCGACCCCCTCGTTCAGGCGGGAATGCGGGACGACATCAGCCACAAAGGTAAAGACGGCGGTAAAGCAGATTGCCAGGCCGATACCATGCAGCGCCCGCAAGATCAATAACGGTACTATGAAGTCCACGAGGTTACCGTCCAGGGGCAGGTAGCAAAGAGGCAGAAACGTCATCAGTGCGCCGCCGACCAGATAGCTGCGTCGCCGTCCGTAGCGATCGATCATCTCGGCAATCCACGGGCGACAAAACGCCGACGCGCAGGCGAAGATTCCCATCGTCAACCCGACATCCCCTTTGGACCCACCATGTGCCACGACGAAAAGTGGCAACAGGAAAAAAGCCCCGAAGCTGGCAACAGTCAGCAGGTTGGCAATAAAAAGGGACCAGTAGAGGGGGGTGTAGAGCATTGCCTCACCAACCTGTCAATGCAAAATTCGTTATGCCAGACCCGTTCCGGCAGTCAATCAGCGAGCGTTGCACGGTCTGCTTGCGGGCGCGACGAACTCCTGGACAAAAGAACCTTCAGCGCCCCCAGCAAGCCCACAACGACAAAGAAAAGTCCGCGCCACAGCCCGGGCCTTTTCCCTTCACTGACAAAAATGGCATCGGCGGCGACGTCCATGCCGACATCGCGAGCAAGTTTCAATAGCTTGCTCTGATTATTGGTGGCGACCAGATTCCCGGCGATGAGCCCGGTCAGGCGTTTGGGAGCCTGAAAAGCACGCAGGTTTTCAGCAAGAAACCGGTCTTTCTCCAGGGTCGAGTCAAGCTTGAAATGGTAGGTTGTCCATAGTTCAAGAATTTGCGGATCACGGGTTTCGAACAAAACTTTGAATGATTTTCCGCCGGGAATGACGGTAAGCGGCACGAGCAGCGAGTCAATTTGAATGGTTCCGGTCATATTGATCGCTTCGAGGAGATTCATGTATCCGCCGTCGATGGTCAGCCATTCACGCGGTGCGCCGCTGGTTTCAAGCTGCTGAATAGTAATTTGCTGCGGTTGCCGGTTACGCAGAAAAAGGGCAAGATCGGTGCCACCGAGATAGAGTAAAACCAGGCAAATAGCGAGCAGCGTGAAGCGAAATCGTTTCATGATGTGGCCTTGTGGTTAAAATAAGTGGGGCCACCAGAATGGTGGCCCCACAGTATGGCAAACGTTGCAAGAGGTGGCAAGCGGTTTAGGCTTCTGCTCCCTCTTGCACCGGGATGACATCTTTCTGGGTCAGCAGCGAGACAACAACCAGCGCGATGAAGCTCAGCGGAATCGAGATCAGCGCCGGGCTGTTGAATGCGACCGGAGCATCCTGCGGCAGCAGGCCGTAGCGTACCCACATATCGGGTGAGAGCAGAATCAGGCCGAGGGCCGAGGTCAGGCCGACGGTAATCGAGGCCGCAATCCCTCGCGCCGTGGTCTTCTTCCAGAACAGCAGCATCAGGATTGCCGGCAAGTTAGCTGAGGCGGCTAACGCGAAAGCCCAGCCGACGAGGAAGGAGACGTTCATCCCTTCAAAGACGATCCCCAGGTAGATGGCAACCACGCCGACGCCAATGGCGACGATTTTACCGGCGCGGACCTTGCCGGAATCGGTCATGTGCATGCCAAGGAAATTATCCATGATGTCGTGAGCAACCGCCCCGGACGCCGCCACAATCAATCCTGAAACGGTGCCAAGCACGGTCGCGAACGCCAGCGAGGAGATGACGGCAAAGAGGACAACTCCGAACGACAAGGCGAGCAGCGGTGCGCTCATGTTGTTGTCGGTCAGGTTGATCACGCCGCTGGTCATGGCGCCCATGCCGAGGAACAGGGTGAGAACGTAGAAGAAACCGATTGCCGCAATGGCAACAATCGTTGATTTGCGTGCGGCGGCCTGGCTCGGAACAGTGTAGTAACGGATCAGGATGTGCGGTAGCGCCGCCGTACCGCAAAAGAGCGCAAGCATCAGCGAGATAAAGTTAAAGGTCTGTGTGGGGGTGGCGTTGTCAACTTTGAATTTCAGCCCCGGGCGCAGCACACGCGCTCCAGGGGTCGGCTTCTGATAGTAGACGGTGTAGATGCTGCCCCCGGATTTGACATATTTCTTCCCCCACAGCACAATCGTCGAATCCTTGAGTGCCGAGAGGTAGGCAAGGGGTCCGATGGCCCCGGTCGTGGCGACTTCCTGGCCATTGACCCGCAGTTCCTTGATGTGGCCGACCGGGAAGAACTTTCCATCTTCCTTTGCCGCACCGTTGTAAAGCTTGGTGCCGTCTACGAACTCATTAACGTAGAGGGTTTCCTCCAGGGTATAACCACCAGTAGCAGCGTCGTTCAGTTGCCAGATCGACTCGACGCCATCGCTGGTCAGCTTGACGAAGCCCGCCTTGCCGAAGGCATTTGTTTTCCAGTCTGATGCTGTCGTATAACCGGGGACTTGCAAACTGCCATCGGCCGCGATACTGGCCGCGAGGGTTTTAAAATCGTGATAGGCGGCGGCGTTGTTAACCGGCTCGGTCGACAGGCCGCGTGACAAGGTGGAGACAACGACAACGGTCGACAGAATCAGCAGCAGTGCGCCTTTGAAAAATTGCACATAGGTTGTCGAGGCCATCCCGGCAGTGGCAACGATGATCGTGACAACGATGCCGACGATACAGACACCGACCCAGTGCGGTAGCCCAAGCAGCGGCTGGACCAGCACCCCGGCCCCAACCATCTGCGGAATCAGGTAAAACATCGATACCAGTAGCGTAGAAATCGCGGCGGTCAACTGAATCGATTTAGAGTTGAATTTGGAGTCGAGGGCATCGGTGAAGGTGTACTTGCCGAGGCGTTTCATCGGTTCAGCAACCAGAAACAAGGCAACGATCCAGCCGGCGAGATAACCGATCGAGTACATCCAGCCATCGAATCCGGCGGTGGCGATCATGCCGCAAATGCCGAGGAACGATGCCGCAGAAAGGTAGTCGCCGGCAAAGGCGATGCCGTTGGTAAACCAGTGAATATTGCCGCCAGCGGCATAGTAACCGGAAGCGGAGGTGGTGCGACGCGCCATGTAGAACGACAGGGCGAGCACGAACAAAACAAAGAATATAAAGAGGCCGATGGCCAATGGAGATTGTGTATAAATCATGGTATTCGCTCCCTCAGCGGTTAAAACGTTCTTCTGCGGCGGTGCAGAAGTGGTTGTAAATAACAGCCATAATCAACGCGACGACGATCAGCGCGAAGCCGAAAACAACGGCAACGGTCTGCCCCATAACGGCTTTTTCCATCACTGAAGGCTTAATGGCGTTGACCGCCACAAAGCTGGCATAAAAGAGGGTATAAGCGACAAACATCCATACGCCCAACCTGGTTTTGTAGCTGGACGCATTATCTTTGCCCAGTTTTACAGCGGGTCCGTGTCCCATAGCGTTACTCCTTTTCTCTCCGGTGAGTACTTCGTTGAGCTGCGCACCAATATCAGCGAACCCGGTGGTGATTGGGAACGAGGCAGACAATTCGGCCAATGACGGAATAAAAAACAGCTAACGAAGTGGTAATTAATCCAATTTTGTGGTGGTAAAATATCCTTCATGTTGGTGTGAATTTTTTCCACATAATACGTCGTTATATTTCCTTGTCAATATATAATTTTATTTTAATCTCTATTTATCAAGGATAAATCGAAATACGCAACTGAAACCTTGACACAATCACAGAAGATAATAAATATCATTTGATGTGTATAGAATAGCGTTTTACACTATCGTTTAAATAATACATGATGTGATAATGATAGTTCGGTAACGCGTTTATGGGGGTTTGTCCGCGGTTATTGTGGGTGGCGAGGTGGTTGCTTGGTTCAACAGGGGATGCGGTGTTTCCGACAATAGGTTTGAATAATCTGTTCGGTTTGACGCAGGCGGGAAAGTTTCATGTTCCGTTTTTTCAGCGCCATGATATCTTCAAGCGGGATTTTTTCGGCCCGGATCAAACGGGTGACGAGGGCCAGATTGGCGAGGATGATTTTCAGCGCGGCGGGGTGGTAGTTACGCAGCAACGGCGGGGAGAGCATGAAATAGCCGTCGGCGATGTCTTCCACCAGTTTTTTCGGACTGCCAACCAATGCCATAAAATTCTCGTCATAAAAAACAGAAAATATTCAATCGAAGGGACTCTACAATGATAGCGTATAAAGTGGTTGAAACCAGTCTGGTAACGGACGAAACGCTCGAAAAAATGCTCAATGACTCCACCCGCGCCGGGTGGCATTTCGAAAACATCCAGTTTGCCATGCATGAGTCGAGCAAACGTCCTTCGATGGCGTTTATTCTCTTCACGCGTGAGGCCGAGGAGCAGGAATAATCGCCTTTTCAGTAAACCAGTCCGGTTTTCTTGCGCACCTTGCGCAACGTCTTGTTGGCGTGATAGCGGGCTTTTTCGGCACCCTGAGCGAGGATCTGCCGAATGTTGTCAGGCTCGGCCAGCAGAGCGTTGCGGCGGGCGGTGAAGGGGGCAAAGAAGTCGCGGATCGTTGCAAATAATTCTTCTTTGACGGTGCCATAAGCGAGCCCCCCGGCCAGGTAACGAGCGCGCAACACCTGCTCCTCTTCCTTGTCCAGAAAAAGTCGGAACAGGGTGAAGATATTGCAGGTGTCCGGATTTTTGGGAGCTTCCACCGGAGTCGGGTCGGTAACGATCCGCATCACCTGCTTGCGCAGCACTTTCTCTTCCAGAAACAGGTCGATCGTATTCCCGTAGCTTTTGCTCATTTTCTGTCCATCCAGCCCCGGCACCGTTGCGACTTCCTCATCAATTTCCGGTTCCGGAAGTGTGAAGATATCCCCGTACTCGTTGTTGAATTTGATCGCAATGTCACGCGTCACTTCAACGTGTTGCTTCTGATCCTTGCCGACCGGTACCTTGTCACTCTGATAGAGGAGGATATCCGCCGCCATCAGCACCGGGTAAGCAAAGAGACCGTGATTGGCAGCAATCCCGCGCGTCACTTTGTCCTTGTAGCTGTGGCAACGCTCCAGGAGCCCCATCGGGGTGAAATTCGACAGCAGCCAGGCCAGTTCCTGCACTTCCGGGACGTCGGACTGAACCCAGAAGACGCTCTTTTCCGGATCGAGTCCCAACGCCAGAAAATTGGCTGCGGCTTCGAGGGTCCCTTTCGCCAGCGTCTTGCCGTCACTTAACGAGGTCTGGGCATGGTAATTGGCAATAAAACAGAAAAGTTCGGAATGCTCCTGGTGGTCGATCATCTTTTCCATCATGCCGAAGTAATTGCCGAGATGGAGTGATCCTGAAGGCTGAATGCCGGAAAGAACACGCATGGTTACACCTTTCTGTATCAATAAAAACGCCGCGGTTGTCGGCCGCGGCTGGCTGCATGGATCACTAAGCTAGCAGTTTCGCAATTTTTCGTCAACGTGAAATGAAGCCCTGAAAGTGCGTGGCAGACGATCAACGGACAGCGTCCGACTCGCCGGAGCCGGACGCTGTCGTAATAGTTAAACCGGCTTTTGTGACATCCCCCCGAGCAGTGGCATTAATTGCGCCAGATCCAGACCACTGTCCTTGACGATGCCGAGCATGATCGGCAACAGTTCCAGTAAAAACGCCGGATCCTCCATGGCATCCTTCGCCAGGTCAGGAAGGGTGGTGATGATAAACTTTTTCTTGTCTTCGAGCGACAGTGTCATTACCGCGTCACTGAGTTCTTGCTGCGTCATTGGTTGAAACCTTTCCGTTTACAGTCATCACGATAGCAGGTGGTGGTTCAGAGATATTTCTGAATTGCGCTGCTTATCGGCACATTATTTCTCAAATGCGATTTTAAACACATCGTCATAAGTTTTGACAAAATGAGCGGTCAGACCATCTTTGAGATGATCCGGAAGCTCGTCAAAAGAGTCTTTGTTGTCGTGCGGGAAAATCAGTGTTTTCAGCCCGCTGCGGCGGGCCGCAATCGTTTTCTCCTTGATCCCGCCGATCGGCAGAACGCGACCGGTGAGGGTCAGTTCACCCGTCATGCCGAGTTTGTCGATCACGGGTCGTTTGAGGATCATCGACAGCAGTGCGGTGGTCATGGTGATTCCGGCCGATGGCCCGTCTTTCGGGGTGGCTCCCGCAGGGACATGCAGGTGGACAAAATGCTTGTCAAAATAATCGGTTTCGACCTGGTAGTCGTCAAGATGCGCCATGATATAGGAATAGGCAATCTGGGAGCTTTCGATCATCACCTTGCCCAGTTGGCCGGTCTGCTTGAACCCCTTCCCCTGACTCGGCATTGCCGTCGCCTCAATCTGCAAGGTGACACCGCCCATACTGGTCCAGGCCAGTCCGGTAACCACCCCGGGGGTGCGTTTGAAAATATCATCCGCGGTAAAGACCGGTTTGCCGAGGTATTCAACGATGTCCTTTTTGTCGATCACCACCTGGCTCTTGCGCCCTTCGGCGAACGCCATCGCCGCCTTGCGCATCAACTTCTTGATCCGGTTTTCCAGGTTGCGTACCCCGGCTTCACGGGCGTAACCGTCAATGATCGCACGCAGTGCCGCTTTGCGAATGACGATCTGTTTTTTGTCCAGGCCGTGATCGGTCAACGCTTTTGGAATCAGATAGCGCTTGGCAATTTCCAGTTTTTCCTCAAGGATATAACCGGACAGGCGGATAATTTCCATGCGGTCGAGAAGCGGTGCCGGGATGGTGTCGAGCTGGTTGGCCGTGGCCACGAAGAGGACATTCGACAGATCAAACGGCACGTCGAGATAGTGGTCGCGAAAGGCGTGATTTTGTTCGGAGTCAAGGACCTCCAAAAGCGCGGAGGCCGGGTCACCTTGAAAAGAGGCCCCGATCTTGTCGATTTCATCGAGCATCAACACCGGGTTGGCCGTTCCGGCGCTCTTCATCGCCTGGATAAACTTCCCCGGCATCGCGCCGATGTACGTTCGGCGATGCCCTTTGATCTCGGCTTCGTCACGCATGCCGCCGAGGGAAAAACGGAAAAATTTGCGGTTGAGGGCCGCAGCGATACTTTTGCCAACGGACGTTTTACCCACCCCCGGCGGCCCGACCAGGCAGATGATCGAGCCGGAGATATCGCCTTTCAATTTGCCGACGGCAATGAATTCAAGGATCCGTTCCTTGACATCCTGCAGTCCGTAATGATCGCGATCCAGCACCCGGCGGGCACGGTCGAGGCGGAACGAATCCTTGCTGAATTTACCCCACGGCAGGATCGTCAGCCAATCGAGATAGTTGCGGCTGACATTATATTCCGGCGCAGACGGTTCGATCAGTTGCAGTTTTTCCAGCTCATCGTCAACCGCCCGTTGCGCTTCCTCGTTCAATTTAAGTTCGGCCAGACGCTGCTGAAATTTTTCCAGCTCGGCGGTCTTCCCCTCCTTTTCCAGCCCGAGTTCTTTTTTGATCGCCTTGAGTTGTTCGCGGAGAAAGAATTCACGCTGGTGCTCAGATATTTCCTCTTCGATCTGGCGGTTGATTTTGGTCTGTAGCCGCGACACCTCCAGTTCCTTCTTCAGCAACACCAGTACCAGGTCGATGCGGCGCCGGACATCGAAGGTCTCCAGGATACGTTGCAGTTCCGGACCGTCCGCCGAGGTCAGGTTGGCGGCAAAATCGGCCAGCCGACCGGGGTCGTCCATGCTTGAGCGGTTGAGGAACAGCTTGATCTCTTCAGAATAGAGCGGATTGGTTTGCACCAGTTCCTTGAGGGTGCTGATGATCGCCATCGAGTAGGCTTTGAGTTCCGGGGTATCGGAGAGCTCGGCACTGTTGTGATAGACCACTTCGGCCACCAGTCCGCGTTGGGTCTCGGTCAACCTTTCAGTGCGGAACCGTTCCAGGGTGTTGACCAGAAAATGCGCGGTGTTTTCATCGCGGTGAATCACCTTGACGACCTTGGCAGCAACCCCGACCTGATAGAGGTTGTCCGGAGAGTCCTCACTTTCGAAATCGCGTGCCATGATCAGGCCGACTGTGTCGTTGTTATGTTCATGGGCGTGATCGAAAGCAAGGATTTGTTCAGGACCATTCGCCGCCAGAGGGATTAACGCCGCCGGAAAAGCCGGTCGCGGACGCAGTGGGATGATCGGCAAGCGCCGTGGAAGCAGATTGGAGGCGAGTATCAGCCCCCCCTCCGACGATGATTCCGGTGGATTGTCATTGCGATAGTCAGCGTCGACTTGTGGTTCGAGGGGTTCGTCGCGGGGTTCATCCGTCATCAACATTACTCCTTATGATGAAATTCACAGCAAGGTAATCATCCCCTTGCCTGCAATCAAGGGGTAGCAGTTTCACAACTATTATCATATTGGCAGGAGATTACCAATCTGTTCAGAATGACCGGCGCAGGTTAAGTTGAAAAACAACGTCTGGCGATCCCCCAACAGCAAGATCTTCACTCAACGCGAGCTCAACGATCCATTTGTGCGACGGGCGGAGGGTGAACCCACCGGTAAGAGTTAACGCTGGATCATCCAGCTCTTGCAGTCCGGTGCGCCGATAAAGGGCGCTGTGACCTTCAAGACAGAGCTGCGCCGCCAGCCAGGTTGAAGGCTGCCAGCCACTGTTCAGCCGCGCGAAAAGGACCGTGCGCCGTTGGCGGGACGGCAGTAATTTACCGTGCCCCAGCCAGCTCGCGCCAAAACTGGCGCTCAAACTGAATCGCCCGGACGAGGTGTCAAAACGGGCCGACCGCTCCAGCCACAGGCTCAGGTCGGTGGCGCCGCTGCCAAGGAGCCGGTCCGGGTCACCGGTCGGTAACTTCAGCAACAGATGGTAGCGAAATGTTCCGCCGGATGGCGGTTTCCAGCTTGCTTCCAGTTGCAGGTCACCGATTCCGCGGGCGCTTTTATCAAGCAAGACCTGGTTGTGTCCATCCTCGCTATAGCGATAAAGAATGCGGTTGCGCGGTGCGGTATCCCGCCCCCCTTGTGGTAACCCGAAGGTTTTGTGCCAGTCGATGATGAAACTGTCGAGAAACCCGCTGCTGTGAACGATGAAAGGGATGGTCGAAGCAACCGTGATATGTTGGCTGTAACTGTAAGTAAAGCGCATTTCAGTGCGCCAGCTTTCGCCATCGAGCAGCAGGGCATGATTAGCGGTCTGCACGTCAAGATGATTGCTGGCCAGGCTGTTGTCAAGAGTGAAGCGCCACTGCCCCGGTTCTCCCGCTGCGTCGTTCGGGCGGGTCGGGAGTCCATAAATGGACGCAAGGGGGGCGCGGTTGCCGCTGGCAAGCGGAGTCAACAGGTCAGCGGCGGCCAGGGTCGGGAAGCTGCCGATAAGGCATAGAATGCTCAGGAAGATACGGGTGAAAAATAACATTTGCGCGTATTGTCACCCCTAATGCAGGCGCGGTGAGGCAACGCTTCCGGTCAGGCGCAGGCGGTAGTCACCGTTACGGTTTGCTTTGCCCAGAAGTGGCAGCAATGTCGCAAGTTCGGGGGGGAGCTGATCTGTCGGGTGGAGGGTCAGATTGCCGTTGAGGCGGCTCGCAGCTGGCGGAGACAGCGGGGTCACAGTCATCACTCCGTCGGCAGTAATGGCGCCCCCGGCCAGTTGCAGCTGTTCCACGCGGTAGTTGTTCTCGGTCCCTTTGATGCCGATGCTCAAACGACCCAGCACGAGAGGATCAGGTTTACCGGTAAGTTGTTCCAGCCCGGTCAGGATCAGGTCGTCAATGGTGAGTTCCGCCCGGGTTGCGCTGTCAGGAGTCACGGCAAGAAGCATGTCAAGCAGGCTGCCCGTGAGGGTGCCACCAAGGGTTAAGGGGGCCATTCCGGGGAGCGGCACGGTTACTGGCAGGGCTGCGATTTCGGCGTGCAGGCGTCGGCTTGAATCGATCTGACCTGCAATTGTGCCGCCGCCGGAAGTGAGGGTAAAGTTCAGCCCTGGCCGGGCGCTCAGCAAGGTGGTCCAGACTGGACTCAGTTGCAGGGTGTCGATGGTGAAGGGCAACGTTTTCCCGCTAACCGTCAAGTGGTGAATCTGAAGATATCCCGGAAAAGACAGGATGACACTTTCCGTGTTCACCGGGGCGCCGAGCTGTACGCTCAGCTCCTGCTCAAAACGCTGCTGGAGCGCCCGGTCCGGGAAGAACAGAAAAAATCCGCAAAGGACGGCAAGCAACAGGATCAGCAGCGCCAGCAGGTGATGACCGAAGCGACCGATGAATGTTTTGCGGCCGTTTTTGCGCCGCGTGAATTGGGGCCAGCTGGGTTTCATGGCATTTTTCCGTACGCCGCGACAGTCAACACTCCGTCGAGCAGGGTTGCGTTATCGAAGCGCGATTTCAGGCGCAGATTCTTGACCTGCAAGGGTGCGTCGGCGGTTTCAATGCGATAAAGGAGCGTAGTAAACTGATCAAAACGCAGCTTTTCCAGTTTAATGGCGACCGTTTCTTCCTTGACCCCGTTGAGCTCGACCGGCGGTTGCGGGCGCATATAGACCAGATTTTCCCGACCGGCGATCCGGTCGACCAGTTTTTCAACAAATGAGAAGAGCGAAAAACCACGATGTTGTGCGAGGGTTTTTTCAACTTCTGTAAGCTTTTGGCGCAGCGTTGTATATTCAGTGGCCAGTTCCGTGATGCGCAGGGTCTGCGCCTGCCGTGTGGCAATTTTGCGATCCAGGGTGGCGATCGAATTACGGTACGGTTCGATGATCGCGAGATAGAGCAGGGTCAGACCGACAACTGTGCCGAGGATAATCAACGCCATGCGGTCGCGCTGGCTGAGCTGTCTGAGGTGATTGATCATTGCACGTCCCCTTTCGCCGTAAGCAGGAGGAGACGAAAATCGACCTGACGGCCATCGGCGCTCATCTTTGCGTCGTCGATTCGAGCTGCGCTGAATAACGGCGATTGGCCCAGTCCGGCAGCAAAGCGGTTGATTGCGTCAAAGGAAGAGGTGCGTCCTTCAAGGCGGGTGGTGCCAGGTTCGAACTCCAGTGCGCGCAGGGTAATTGCCAGCTCATTGGGGGTGCGCGCGGAAATTTCACGCAGCGTTTTTAAAACGGAAGCATCGTCCCGATCGATGGCCAGCAGGGGATGGTTGCGCAGTTCATCAATTTTGGCGGAGAGTTGCAGCGGCACATCGACAACTGTCTGCGCGCCGGGAAAGAGGGCGAGATATGCGCTGACCATGTTGTTGTGCAGTTGTTCGGCACGCGCCGCGCGGCGCTCGTGGTTAATCCAGGCTGAAACAGAGAAAGAGAGGATAACCAGCAGCGCCAGTGCGCCGAGTCCGAGCAGGCGACGTTTGAAACTTTGCCACTCGCCACGCAGGGCAAAGTTTCCCCGGCGAAAGTTAAATCCGGTCGCACTCTTTTCGCGCCAGGCACGCACGGCCAGGGTGACGGTGGTCAGGAACTCCGGTTCAACGGTTGTTCCCGGCAGCGGGTCAGCCAGACAGACCTGCGGCCAGTGGCCGGCGAGCTGCGTGATTAATTTGTCACCCTGCGTCCCCAGCAGCACCAAAGGCCACTCGTCGGCAGCGCCAAGCAGACGACATTCACCGATGATCTGCTGCGCCAGAGCGTCTGCGGCCAGTTGATTCGCGATCTTGCGGGTGCGCTGTGCACTTACCTGTCCGTCACTGATCGCCGCGACGGTGAATTCTGTCGCCCGGATATCAACCAGCACTGACGCCTCTTTGAGGCGTAGTCCGGCGGCGTAGGCAAACGGAGACAGATCAAGGATATGGAGCGGCAGCCCCGCATCGTCAAACGGAGCGAGCGCCGCACTCAAAGCCTCGGCGGCAACGGCGGCGGCGGTGACCTGATGACCGCCAGCACTGCGTGTGGCGGGGAGCGCAATCACTTCGTACGCAGCGAGATCGATCGGCAATTGTGTACTGAATTCAAAGGGGAGAGCGGCGGTGATTTTTTTCGCGTCGGCAAAGGGGAAGTCAAGGGTGCGGATCAGCGCCTGTGACGCAGGCAGACAGGCTGCAAGGCGGTCGCTGTAGGCGGGATCATCACCAAGGAGTTCCCGCAGTGCCGGGCCAAGCTGCTCGGCCGCAGTTAATTCCTGCTGCGCGGTTGTCGTGAGTTGCAAGCGCCCCTGGTCGAGCGTTAAGGCCGCGTAACTGAGGCGCGTGCCGTCCAGGTCGATGCCGATGTAGCGTTTAGCCATAAATCGCTTCCTACAGAATCTTCAGGTAATGCAGTTGATTGCCAGTTTTTGTGACCAGGGCTTCAAGTCGCCGGGTGCCTTCATTGACATACGCCGCGGTGCGAATCCGGTAATGTTCACTTTTCACTGTCAGCGGTGCCGTCAACGCCGTTGCTTTGGTACTCAGGGCCGGATAAGCATCGTTCAATCCGGCGACCCCCTCAAGGTCCTTGATCGCCTTGATCGGCGTTGATGTGCGGTAGTCGATGATGGCCTCGGCAGCAGCCTGGTCGATCTCTTCCGCCAGCGCCTGAATCACCTCGGCACTGGCGGTGTTGATATTCGTGCCGGGACCGCCGAAGGCACTCAGGTGTGGTTCCAGCCTGGCAACCCGCGGCGCGTCAAAGCCCTTCACCATGACCAGTTCATTGAACGTGTCGAGCGCCCCGTTCTTGGCGCGATAGGGCGGTTCAAGGCGCAGATAATAGTTTGACTCGGCATCGCCGTCATCATCCGGATCAAGCCAGTCGCGCAAATTATTGACCAGTTCCAGCGCCTCGTCTGCGGAAATGTCGAGCACGCGCTGAAACAGCCGCAGCAGCCGCTGCTTGAGTTCCACGTCGATATTGTTATTCGTCATCATCAAGCGGTTGCAGGCAATACGGCCATCCAGATCGTCAATTTTGATGGTGATCGCCGCATTGTCATCGACCGGGTACTCGTCCAGCCCCTGCCCCCACATTTCACTGCGGGCATCAAAGTTGTTGCGGTCTTCCTGCAGCAACATGCGACCGACATTGATCCCCCCTTTGGCCAGATAGTAGGCCTGGGTGCTGTCGCGATGGGTTTCCGCCAGGCGCAGATCGACCAGTGTCGAAGCGGAAAAATCGATCACCAGGGCAGTCAGCAGCGCCACGATCAGCAGCACCAGCAGCAGAACCATGCCGCGCTCGTTGTGCACCGCTCCGGTCACGGCGACCTCCGGGTGGCCGGCAGCTCGAACGCGGTGCGAAAGATAGTCTCGGCAGCGGCCCCGCCAAGGGTCAAGGTGACCTCGACCAGTTGGGGCAGAGCGCGTTTTTCAGCAGGCCATTCGGTATCCCAGCGGCCCCGATCATAATAGCGCAATTCAAATTTACGGAGCGTGTCGGTCAACCGATGCTCACGGGCAAATTCCTCATGTTCCGAAAAAAGTTGCCGTTCGCCGCGCAGCAGGGTCAAGCCTGTCTCTGCCTCCGACACCGCACCCTCCAGCCGATAACGGACGATCGCCAGCCCCGCCCGGGTGTCACCATAAGGGGTGTCGGTCGTGGTGGTGAAGGTCAGGGTGGGGCGCCCCCCTTCATTCGCGGCAGAGAACAGTGTCTGCCGATTGTCACTCAGATAAACGCCGCGCAATTCGCGACCGATCCGGTCGAGCAGAACGCGGGCCAGATGGTACTCTCCCGCCTCGCGTTCAAGGCGTTGCTGCGTCCCGCTGACGCTGCTGAAAACGCCAAACACGGTGGTCAACAGCAGACTGATAATAACGATGGCAACCAGAATCTCAATCAGCGTGAAACCGCGCAGGTCGGTTCGTTGAATCATCATGCCCGACACCATCAACGAAACAGAAACGAGGTCATGGCAACCGTCTCGTTGCGCTCCGGCTCGCCCCAGCTGACCGTGACCGTAACCATGCGCACCGCCGGTAACGGCGTGTCGGCGGTGGTTGTTTCCCACTTGTAGCCGGCAAAGGGTTCGTCGAAATACCCTTGATCGGCACCTTCCTCAGTGTCAGCGGCATGTTGGACTCCGGCTTCAATCTCGGCAATTTTTTGCTGTGCCAACAGTGTCCCGTGGGTCATGTGCTGGATCCGCCCGTTGACGGCAAGCGAGCGGTTGGCCAGCCCCAGCAATGCGACCAGCGCAATGGCGATGACCGCCAGCGCGATCATGACTTCCAGCAGGGTGAATCCCTGTTCTGCCTGACATCTAGAATTCACGATATTCCGTATAGATCTCGGTGGTCCCGGTAAAAGGCATCAGCCGCAGCGTCATCACCTCCCCGGCTGTGTCAGTCAAATGCAGCACGGTTTCCTGCATCCAGCCGACCGGATAAATGCGGGTAATGACCTCGCCGCCCCCGGTGCCACTGCCCGGTTGCTGAATGTCGCGAAAGCGCACGCCAGCAGCCAGCTCCATTTTGTCGCGCTTGCCGGTTGTAACGAGCTCGCCGTTGCCCTCGCGAACCAGTGCCCGGTAACTGCCGTTGCCGGGATCAAAGACCAGGCGGTGCTCTTTGCCGGTCAGCGCGGCCTCGTTGAAGAGGTGGCGGGTGACTCCGGCCAGTTGCCGCGCTGAGCGTTTCAGACCGCTTTCGCCGAAGTTGCCCAGCAGCGGTAGCGCAACCAGGGCAAAAAGTCCCAACAGGGCAATGACAATCGTCAGCTCAAGCAGCGTAAAACCGCGATTATTCGATTTCCCAGCTGTTGATGTCGGCATTTTTCCCTTCACCACCCTGCTCTCCGTCGGCACCGTAGGAGATCACGTCAAAATCCCCATGCAGGCCGGGGGAGAGAAAGATATAGTCATTGTCCCACGGGTCCTTGGGAACCTTGCGAAGATACCCCCCCTCGCGAAACTTTTTCGGGATTTTTCCGGTCGTCGGCTTGGTCACCAGGGCGCGCAACCCCTGGTCGGTAGTCGGGTAAAACCCGTTATCCAGCTTGTAGAGGCCGAGGGTTTCTTCAATACTCCTGATCTGGACACTGGCCTTGGTGCGCCGCGCCTCGTCGGGACGGTCAAGTAGCCGGGGAACGACGATTCCGGCGAGGATGCCGAGAATCACCACCACGACCATGATTTCGATCAGGGTAAAGCCCGTCTGGGAGCGTAAAGTCATGCGTTTCACGTATCGTTCTCCTTATCTTTAAGTGTCATCAACCGATGCCCTGACTGGCCTGAAAGATTGGCAACAGAATGGCCATGACGATAAACCCGACCGCGACCCCCATAACCAGAATCATCAGTGGCTCCAACAGTGACAGCATCCCGCTGATCCGGGTTTCAACCTGATGATCGAAGGTTGAAGCAACCTTTTCCAGCATTTCTTCAAGGTTGCCGCTGCGCTCACCGACCGCGATCATCTGACAAACCATGGCCGGGAAAATGCCGTTGCGGCTGAGCGGTTCGGCCAGACTCTTGCCTTCCCGGACCGCAACCGAGGTTTCCGTCAAGGCATTCTGCAACACCCGGTTGGCGAGCAGTTTGCCGCTGATATCGAGCGCCTGCAACAGGGGCAATCCGCCACGCAACAGGGCGGCGAGGGTGCGGGTCAGACGCGCTGCGGCGATCTGTAACTGCAAGGGCCCGATCAACGGCAGCTGCAACTGCAACTGATCGATGCGCAGGCGTCCGGCGGTGGTGTGCCGGTAGCGGTTCAACAACCACAGACCACCCCCGGCAAGGATCGGCAACAACCACCAGTAGGCGGCAAACAGATCACTCAAGGTGATCAGTAGTTGGGTCGGCCAGGGGAGTGTCTGTTCCATATCGTCAAGCATCCGGGTGACCTTGGGAACCACGAAAGCAACCAGAAAGAAGAGGACGCCACTGCCGATAATCCCCATCAGTAGCGGATAGGCGAGGGCCGCGCGGAGGCGACTGGACAACCGCGCCTGTTCTTCGAGCAGATCGGCCAGTTGCAGCAGGGTGCGGTCGAGGGAGCCGCTGCTTTCACCGACGGCAACCATGTTGCAAAAGAGTTCGGAAAAAACCCGTGGATGACGCGCCATCGCGTGATGCGGTGCGTCACCGCCGAGGACATCTTCCCGCACCTGACTGAAGGTGCGGACCAATGCCGGGTGTTCTGCCTGGCCACCGGCTGCCGCCAGCGCTTCATCGAGGGGCAACCCGGCGTTCAGCAAGGTGGCGAGTTGCCGCGTGATCATGCTTAATTCTTCAATACCGACGCGTCGCCAAAAGGAGAGGGTGCTGCCGGAGCTTGCCGTCGCACTACGTTCTTCACGCAGTGCCGTCGGAAAGATACCCCGCTCCTGAAGCTGCCGTGTCGCCGCGCGCTGTCCGCTGGCTTCGAGGTTGCCACTGACTTTTTTCCCGCCCCGATCAAGGCCGACATAGTCGAATTGCGGCATCAGCCTTCCTCCTGCGTCACCCGCAAGATTTCCTCAACGGTGGTTTCGCCGCTCAGAATCTTGTCGATCCCCGCCTCGCGCAGACTGATCATCCCCCCCTCAATCGCGGCATGACGGATCGACGAGGCGTCCTGATTCCGCAACAGCAGGTCGCGAATCGGGTCGGAGACGGTCAACAGCTCATAAATTCCATTCCGTCCCCGGTAGCCGATGCCCATGCATTTTTCGCATCCCGCACCACGATAGAAGAGGGTGTCGCGATGTGCGGCAGGGTCAAGACCGATCCGCCGCAACAGCTCCTCGCCGGGTTGATAGGCTTCGCGGCAGTGCAGACAGATGCAGCGCACCAGACGTTGGGCGAGAATGCCGACGATTGACGATGATGCCAGAAACGGTTCCACCCCCATTTCAACCAGCCGGGTCAGCGCTCCGGCGGCGTCGTTGGTGTGCAGGGTCGAAAAGACCATGTGGCCGGTCAGGGCCGATTGTACGGCAATTTCGGCGGTCTCACCGTCACGTATTTCGCCGACCATAATGATGTCCGGGTCCTGGCGCAGAATCGACCGTAAACCGTTGGCAAAGGTCAGGTCAATCTTTGCATTGACCTGGATCTGGCCGACCCCGGCGAGTTGATACTCGATCGGGTCTTCGACGGTGATGATGTTTTTCTCACGGTCATTGAGACGGCTCAGGGCGGCATAAAGAGTGGTTGTTTTGCCTGAGCCGGTCGGCCCGGTGACCAGAAAAATACCGTGACTCTTGCCAATCATCGCCTCGGTGGCGATGAGCATCGCAGGGCCCATGCCGAGATCTTTCAGCGTCAGTACGCCGGCGCTTTTGTCAAGCAGGCGCAGCACAATCCGTTCGCCGAAAGCGGTCGGCAGGGTTGAAACGCGCACGTCAACGTCTTTCCCCGCGATGCGCACCCGGAACCGTCCATCTTGCGGCAAACGCTTCTCCGCGATATTGAGTCCGGACATGATCTTGATCCGCGAAATTAACCCGGCACGCGCCTGAAAGGGGGGGCGGAGCACTTCGTAAAGAATGCCATCGACCCGATAGCGCACCACCAGTTCGGTTTCAAACGGTTCGATGTGAATATCGCTGGCGCGTTCTTTATAGGCCTGGGTGATCAGGCTGTTGACAAAACGGATAATTGGCGCTTCATCGGCCGTATCGAGCAGATCCTTCGGTTCCAGCGAATGGGCGAGATCGATATTGGCCTCACCGATTTCGTCAGCCACGGCACTGGCTTGCCCGGAATGACGTTCATAAATACGGTTGATGGCATCACTGATCGTTTCGGGGGTGGCGACCAGTGGCACAACGTCGAGGCCGGTCAAGGTGGCCAGATCGTTGGTCGCACGAGCGTCGAGGGGATCGGTGAGCGCCAGCCGGATGACCTCGCCGTGGCGCGCCAACGGGACGATGCGCAGTTCACGGACGAAGCCGATCGGCAGCAGGTCAAGGAGTTCCGGGGCGTAATCTTCCACCGCGATTGCAGGGAGGAACTCAAGATTAAACTGGGTGGCCAGAGCCTGTGCCTGCACCGTGGTATTGATGACCCCCTGGTCGCGCAGAATTTCGCCGAGGCGACGTTTATCCTCTGGCTGAAGCGCCAGCGCCGCGTCGATTGCTTCTGTGGCGACGCCATGATCGTTGCGCAGTATGTCCCCGAAACGTTGCCAGCTCATTGGTCGCTACGTGGCTCCGGGGGGGCCGTGTTGATGGTCTGCGTTGGATTAAGGCCGTTGTTCTGGAAATCATCCATCGCTTTTTTGCTGGAGTTGGTGACTGCATTCATGTCGGTGCCGTTTTTGATAATTTTGGGGGTGATAAAAACCAGCAGATTGGTCTTGCTTTCGGTGGTGGTTTTTCTTTTGAACAACCACCCCAGCAAGGGGATGTCGCCCAGCAGTGGCACCTTGATTTCGCCCTTTACAATATTATTTTTTATCAGTCCGCCGAGAACCACCGTTTGACCATTCTGGGCGATAACGGTATTGCGCACCATGCGCTTGGTGTAGGTCGGACCTGCTTGGTCAACAGAAACGATGCTGTCTTTCTTTTTAACGACATCACTTATTTCCTGGTAGACATTGAGACGCACCTGATCTCCCTCAGTGATCTGTGGAGTGAATCGCAATGTCAGTCCGACATCTTTGCGTTCGATTGAAACACTTTGCGTCAGCCCGGAGCTCGCACCACTACTATCTGAGAGGCGTCCTGTGATGACCGGCACATTTTCACCGACAACGATCTCAGCTTCCTCATTATCTGTTGCGAGTAAGCGTGGGGCGGAAACGACGTTTACGTCGTTGCCGCCCTCAGATAGGCCAATCAGTGCCGAGAGCGCCGGAATGGTTGTGCCATCGGGTAATTTAATCTGGTTAAACATACCGCCGAGCAAAACTCCGTTGACTGCGCTGGTCAACAGGCTGGTCGGGTTGGTGATCAGATCCGGATCGCCTTCCTTTCTGTTCAGTGAGGCGCCGACAACATATTCGCCGTGTTTGTCCAGCGCGTAGGCTCCTTGCAAGCTCAGGCCCAGATCTGTCGTGGCTCCCATCGACAGTTCCAGAATCAGCGCCTCAACAAAGACCTGCTTGCGCTTGACATCGAGTTTGGCAACGATCCCTTGCAACGTTTCGTAGTCCTCCGGGGTCGCGTTGATGATCAGCGAGTTGGTCGGTTTGTCGGCAGTGATAGTCACCGGCTGTGATGTCGGCGTGGCCGGTTGCCCCGGCTTAACGGCACGCCCGGCGGGTGCCTGCCCGACGATCCCGGTAAGGATTTCGTTGAGGGTTTTCGCCAACGTTTCGGCATCGGCGTTTTCAAGATAATAGACCTTGATATTCGAACGCGTCTGTTCCGGTACCTGATCAAGCTGTGCAATCAGATTTTTAATGGTCAGCAGATCATCGCTGGTGGCAAGAATAATCAACGCATTGGTGCGTTCATAAGGGATGATGCGACTGGTTTCCTTGCCCCCTGCGGTCTGCACATTCCTGGCCGCCCGCCCTCTTTTCGGTGTCGCCGCCATCTGGGTGATCACCTGGGTGCAGATTTGTGCGACATCGGTAGCCGAAGCGTGTTGCAGGGTCACCACTTCAAGCGCCTCGGTGGCACTTGAGATATCGAGTTCCGCGATGATTTTCATCAGCCGCTCAATGTTGGACGCGGTATCGGTGATGATCAGCATGTTCGATGGGGCGTAAGCGACAATGTTGCCGGTTTTGGGGATCAACGGGGTCAGAACAGTGCTTGCCATCAACCCGGCATCGATATTCTGCAGTGGAATCAGGCGCGTGACATATTGTTCGCCATGCTTTTTGTTTTCCATCGTCGGCAGGGTGTTTTCGCGTGCCGACGACGCTGGAACGATTTTGTTGACGGTACCGGACGGAACGACAGTGAACCCCTTGACGTTGAGGACCGTTAAAAAAACCTGGTAGGCCTCGTTGACACTCATCGGCTGAGGCGAAATGATCGTCACCTTGCCGCGCACCTTGTCGTCGTAAATGAAGTTGCGCCCGGTCATCTCGCTGATGACCTGAATCAATTTGGTCAGCTCGACATCCTGAAAGTCGAGGTTCACCTTGTCCGCGGCAAAAGCTGCGGTGCAGATGCTGCCGCAGAACAGCAGCACTAAAAGTTGAATCGCTAATTGTCGGATCACCGGCAATGCCTCCTAGTCGATAGCATATTCAAAAGTTTGAGGAGTCCCCTGACGGATCAGGTTGATCGTGATCGTGTTGGCCTCGCGCAATTGCTGGAAAATCTGCAACGCTTTTTCTGGTCCGTCGAGGGCCATGCCATTGACACTTTTGAGCAGATCCCCCTTTTCGATACCGAGCAGCGCCAGCAACGAACGCGGGCGGATCATCTTGACGACAAAACCGTTGGTCTTGCCGTCGAGAATCAGCGGTTCCATGCGCGCCTGCTTGAGGAGCTCATTGAGATTGCCGCGTGCCTGTTGTGCTTCGTCGCGGGGGATCACCCAGCGATTGTCTCCGACCTGTTTGATGACCGTGCCTGCGTCGGGCGAGGGGGGCACCAGATCGTCAGCAACGAGGTTTTCTGCATCTTTGTACAGGAACAGAACCGTTTGCGTGCCGTCAGCGTAGCTGATGACCACGCGGTGGCGCTCGACCGTGTCGAGCGTGCCGTTGCCGGGGAGCGTCATGCCCTGGCGGTAAAGTTCTTCATCTTTTCCAGAGCGGATCACCGCCAGCGAATGTTCGCCGGCAACGACCACGCCGACCAGCAGCAGATCACTGCGACGACTGGTCGTTTGGGCCGTGTCGGTTCGCGCCGGGGCCAGCTCTGTGGCGGGCGCACCGCCGACGGCGGCCTGAAAAAGATTGCGTTGCAGAATAATGTCGAAACTGCTCAGTTCGGGCCGCGGTGTGGCCTCTGTCGGCGCAGGCATACTGGTCGGCACCATTGTGGTCGCCGGTTCAATTAATCCACCGACGATAGTCGCCGTCAGCGAGCCGAGTGCCAGGCCGAGGGTGGCAACCAGCAGGAAGTAGATTTCCCGAAAATATTTTTGGATGGAAGAATAGATCATCATTCGACAATGTGATAGTTGATAGCGTCTAAAAGTAATTGTCTAATTTAGGGGCAATACTGCAAAATAGCAAGGAATTTCAAGTTTTATTGTATGTTGCACGGGACGATGCGCAGGGTGTTGCGGCAGCAAAGCAATGATCCCGTCGGAAAATCAAACCTTCCTTTGTATTTTTCCCAAGCTGTGAAATAATGCCGGTCACCAATTACCTGAGAGGAATGCATGAGCGATACACCGCAACGTCTCTATCTGATCGATGGTTCCAGCTATATCTACCGGGCATTCTATGCCATCCGCCATCTGAGTAATTCGCAGGGGGAACCGACCAACGCCGTCTACGGGTTTACCAACATGCTCCTCAAGGTGGTGCGGGACGAGAAGCCGGATCTGCTGGCGGTGGTCTTCGACGCCAGAGGACCGACCTTTCGCAAGGAGATCTATCCGGCGTACAAGGCCAATCGCGCTGCCACGCCGGACGATCTGATTGTGCAGTTTCCGCTGATCAGGGAGGTGGTGCACGGCTTCAATATCCCGGCCCTGGAACTGGAAGGATTTGAGGCAGACGACATCATCGCGACCTTGGCGAAAAAATTTGCCGCAGACGGTTTTGACGTCATGATTGTGACCGGCGATAAAGATCTGATGCAGGTTGTGACCGATAAAATCCGTCTGCTGGACACGATGAAAGACAAAATTTCCGGTCTGGCTGAAGTGGCGGAACGCTTCGGTGGCTCCCCGGACAAGGTGGTCGAGGTGCAGGCGTTGGCGGGGGACAGTTCCGACAACGTGCCGGGGGTGCCGGGGATCGGTGAGAAGACGGCGGTCAAACTGATTCAACAGTTCGGCTCGGTGGAGAATCTGCTGTCCAACCTCGACCAGCTGAAGGGGAAACAACGGGAGAAGCTGGAGAACTTCAGTGCTCAGGCGTTGTTGTCAAAGCGGCTGGTAAAGCTGGTTGATGATGTCGATCTGCCCTATCATGCGGCTGACTTTACCCTCAGCGCCCCGGATCGCGAAGCGCTGACAACCCTCTTCAAGAAGTGTGAATTTCACAAGTTATTGTCAGAATTTTCAGCGGAAGAACGTGCCGGGAGTGAGGGACGTTATCGCGGGGTTCTGGATGAGACGGAGCTCGACCATCTGCTCGAAATCCTCGGCGCGGCAACAGAAATATGTTTCGACACCGAAACCACCGGCCTTGATCCGTTGCGCGCCGAGCTGGTCGGAATCTCCTTCGCCGTGAAACCGGGAGAGGCCTGGTACATTCCGCTCGGCCACCGCTACCTCGGGGTGCCGCAGCAGCTCGATCGCGCGTTGGTGCTCGAACGACTGCGGCCGCTGCTGGAAAACCCTGCCGTGCCGAAGCTCGGTCAGAATATCAAGTTTGACGCGCTGGTTTTGGCCCGTGCCGGCATTGAACTGCGCGGGATCGCCTTCGACACCATGCTTGCTTCGTATGTCGCTCGACCGGCGGCGACGTCACATGGCATGGATGCCATGGCTTCGGAGCTGCTTGGCGTCAAGACGATTGCTTACACGGAGGTGACAGGCAAAGGGAAATATCAGTGCGGTTTTGACGAGGTCGACATTGAAAAGGCGATTCCTTATGCCGCCGAGGATGCGGATATTACCCTGCGTCTGGCGGAAAAGTTGCGGCCGCTGGTGCGTGAGACGCAACAGGAAAAACTGCTCACGGAGATCGAGCTGCCCCTGGTTGTCGTCCTGATCGACATGGAACGAGCCGGGGTGCGGATCGACCCGGCCTTTCTCGGCACTCTGTCGGCACAGCTGCAGAAGAAACTGGCCCTTCTCGAAGGGGAGATTCATACGCTGGCCGGTGCCGTTTTTAATGTCGGGTCCCCGAAACAGCTGGGTGAAATCCTCTTTGATAAACTGCAACTGGTCAAAGGGAAGAAGACCAAGACCGGCTGGTCGACCGACGTTGAAGTATTGTCGAAGCTGGCGGAGGATCATGAGATTGCTGCCAGGATCCTTGATTATCGTTCATTGGCCAAGCTCAAGGGGACCTACACCGATGCCCTGCCGAAGTTGATCCACCCCGACAGCGGGCGCATTCACACGTCATTCAATCAGGCTATCACCGCTACCGGGCGGCTGTCGTCGAGTGATCCGAATCTGCAAAATATCCCGATTCGTACCGAGGAGGGACGCCGTATTCGCGAAGCATTCATCCCTGCCGCAGGGAATCTGCTCCTGGCCGCCGATTATTCGCAGGTCGAACTGCGGATTCTGGCGCATTTTGCCGACGAACCGGTGCTCAAAGAGAGTTTTGCCAAGGGGGAGGATATTCACACGCGAACCGCCAGCGAAATTTTCAACGTTTTCCCGGATATGGTCAGTGCCGAGCAGCGACGGCGGGCCAAGACGATCAATTTTGGTGTCATTTACGGCATGAGTGCCTTCGGGTTGGCAAAATCACTCCATATTGGTCGTCGCGAGGCGCAGGAATTCATCGACCTCTATTTTGCCCGTTATGCCCGGATCAAGGATTTCATGGCAGCGTGTCTGACCGAGGCGCGGGAACATGCCTACGTCACAACACTCTTCGGACGACGTTGTGCGGTGCCGGAAATTCACTCCAGCAATCCCAATGTCCGTTCCTACGCGGAACGCAACGCTGTCAACTATCCGATTCAAGGGACCGCCGCCGACATTATCAAGGTAGCGATGGTGCGGATCCACGCGCGCCTGGCGCGGCAGAGATTAAGGACGAAAATGGTGTTGCAGGTCCATGATGAGCTGGTTTTTGATGTGCCTGAAGGGGAGCTTGAGATTGTGCGCGACCTGGTTCGCGAGGAGATGGAAGGGGCGGCGCAGCTTTCAACACCGCTGGCGGTTGATGTCGGTGTTGGCAACAACTGGCGTGAGGCGCATTAGCTCAGCCTTCCTTGCACGATGCAAATTTTGCACGGTGAAGTGCCCCATTGAAACACTGGAAGAAGCTACAGGGACATGACAAATGTTTTATGCGTGTCGCGCTCGGGAAGTGCTTCCATGATGTTTTTTGCTTCGGTATGGATTTCTTCAGGGACGACCAGATAGAAATAGATGTTGTTCTGCCTGGCGCAGCGGGACAGTAAACGCAGCTGTTCGAGGGTCTTTTGCGAGCCGATTGTTTCAGCCAATTGCACCTCAAAGATGAAGCAATTGTCGTTCTTTTACGCGTAAATGTCGGGCACAAGCGGCGCGCCGTCACTGTGGTGGATGGTGTCGCCAGGTTGCTCCATGTTGAATCCATTAAGATAACGCGTATGAATGTTATTATAACCGCGTTTCTGCAGATCTTGAACGAAACGATCAAGCAGTATATGATGTTGCTCGCGGGTTATATCGGAACTTTGCGAAGGCATGAGTACTCTTTTCGGGGTCGGGTTGCGTTGCTTCGCTGATTAATACACTACTTAAAAGCACATAGTGTGCCATTTTATCCCTTTATTTTCAGTCGGTTGTGGTGTGTGCTTTCTTTCGTCCTCCCGGCGCTGATAAACAGCGAACCAATGCTCCTGTCGCTGTGTTGCCTGGGGGGTGTTTTGTTCATCGGATTAACTCTGTATATGTAAGGGCATGTCAATATTTTGACCTGTTAGCCATGAAAAAACAGCATTTTATGTATCGCCTCGCAAAAAATCAACGCGGATTCACGCTGCTTGCCGTGCTGGTCGCGGTGACGCTCATCGGTCTTTCCGCCGGCATGGCCGGCTCGACCTGGTCGTCGCTGGTGCAACGTTCGCGAGAAAAGGAGTTGTTCTGGCGCGGGGACCAGTATCGCAACGCGATCCGGCAATATTACGAAAAGGGGCACGGCGGGGTCAGACTCTATCCACGGGAGTTGAAAAATCTGCTCAGGGATCCTCGCTCGCTTGAGATGATACGGCATATTCGCCAATTGTATAACGATCCGCTGACCGGCAAGGACTGGGAGTTAATCAGGGATCCAGGCGGGCGGATTAAGGGCGTGCGAAGCACCAGCGATAAAGAACCGTTTCGTCAGGACGGCTTTCCGGAGGAATATGCCACTTTCGCCGGAGCGAAAAGTTACCGTGACTGGAAATTTGAGTATAAGCCCGTAGTCGCTCCGAATGCGGTCCGGCAGGGGAAAAAATAAATTGAATTTTGCCTGGCCACTTACCTGTTTTACCATTGAGAATTTTTCATCATGGCTCTGCCGCCGATAATTTACCGTGTCGCTATTGACCTTGCCGACAGTGATCGTGATCGCTACGTGGCGTTGCGCGCTACCGTTGCGCGCCATCCTTCCGAGACCGCCGAGCGCCTGATTGTGCGCCTTTTGGCCTATGCATGGTGTTACGAAGAAGGGCTGGTTTTTACCAAGGGAATCAGCTCCGGCGATGAGCCGGACCTGTGGGTGAAGGGTGCGGATGGACGAACTCAGTGCTGGATTGAAGTTGGACTGCCCGAGGCTGAACGCCTGCTGAAAGCTGGACACCATGTTGAACGAGTGGTTCTGTTCGCCTACGGGAGCGGTCTGCGGCGCTGGAAAGAACGGCATTTACCGAAGTTGTCGCGCGCTGAAAATATTATCTGTTATGGGGTAGATGACCCGTTTATTGCGGAACTTGTCCCCCGTCTGGAGCGTTCTTTAACCTGGGCACTGACTGTTGCCGGGGGGGTCATCTACCTGGAGATGAACGGCGAAGCATTCGCGACGGTGCTGACGCCACTATCTGCCGGGGGATCTTGATCGCTTCCCGGCAGGAGGTCTCTTGCCGGTGCCGCGCGTCGCGCCGGTAGTGCACGGGAAAAGCAGCCTGATCGTGGTGGTCTCCCCTTCCACGCTGTCGATCAGCAGTTCGCCATGGTGTTCCTTGATGATTTTATGAGCGATGCTCAGCCCGATGCCTGAACCGGCGCCTTCCGGGCGAGTAGTAAAGAAGGGCATCTTGAGGAGACCGATTTGCCCGGCCGGAATGCCTGATCCGTTGTCTTTGACCGCCAGTTCGATGTAGTCCTTGCCGTTGACCTCTGTCCGGCGGGAGCTCAGCTCCAGAATTTTCGCATCGTCACGCTCTCCGTGGCGTTCATTCAATGCATAGCAGGCATTGTCAAAGAGGTTGAGCAGGACCTGCTGAATTGCCTGGCGGTTCATCTCGACCTCTTCCAGCGATGGGGGTACATTGCAGACGACGTGAATGCCGTCAATCTGTAGCCGTGGCTGGGCGATGACCAGCACATCCGAGATTACGTCACAGAGATTTTCAAAACTCATCCCGCGCTGGCGTCCACGCCAGGAGAAACTCAACAGCGAGTTTGCGATCCGCGCAACACGCTCACCTTCAAGGTTGATTTTGGACGCCAGTTCGTGGAGCGGATTGTCAGGCGTCAACTGGTTGAGCATGACCTGGCTGTAATTGATGATGCCGTTTAGCGGGTTGTTGATTTCGTGAGCGATCCCGGCCGCCAGTTCACCGATGTGCACCAGCTGGTTAGCATAGGCGGCGTCAGCCTGGAGTTTGACCTTTTCGGTAATATCGTGTGCCAGGCAGAGGATTTTATCGAACCCGGCAAGATCGTTGCGTAGCGGGAAGACCCTCAGTCCCCAGATCGTCCCATCACGATGGTGACTCATTCCGGTGAGCACTTTTCCTTCCTTGATGCAGCGCTGATTGATACATACGAGGTTTTGTTTACACGCGTTCATCTGGCAGAGGGTGCTGCATGAAAGACCGATGATCTGGTCTTCCGACCGGTCAAAATAGCGCCTGGCACCCTCATTGACCCAGACCACTTCCATCTGCGTGTTGTAGATGATGATCGGGTCGGGAATGTTCTCAATGATCGCGGTCCCCTCGTGAGGGGATATGGGGGTTAATTGTGCCGTTTGTGCTCTATTGAGGATCGTTTTGACGCGATGTTTGATTAATTCAATCCGTAGTGGCTTGAGCAGAAAATCAGCAACATCGAGTTCAAACGCACGCCGGATCGAGTCAGCATCTTCCAGAGCTGTCAATACGATGACAGGGGTGTGGGGCGTTGTGGCGGTGGAGCGAATGTTTTGACAGACCTGGAAGCCGTCCATCGCGGGCATGAAAAGGTCGAGGATAACCAGATCGGGTTGAAATTTACCGAAGGCATCAAGGGCCGCGCTACCGTCGGCGGCTTCGATAACCTGATATTCCGGGCAGGATAATGCATCAATAAGCAGTTTTCGTATCAACATGTCGTCATCGACGACCAGGATTTTTTTCTGAAGAATCATCGCGGGATGCCCACCTTGTATAATGCCTTTTATAGAGATAATTTCTGGAAAATAAGCAATTGTTATGCCGTTTTTTAAGGGCTGAGGTTGGGTGCTGTGCGTCAGCTCCGGTTCAAGATCGTTTCGATCCCGGTGAACGCCTGACCAAACGCCTCGGCAACGGCGGCACATATTAGCTGACCGTGCACGATATTGATTCCCGCTGCAATCCGGGCGTCGTTGCGCGCCGCAGCGCGCCAGCCCTGATCTGCCAGGGCAACGATATAAGGCAGGGTGGCGTTGGTCAGCGCCGGCGTCGCGGTGAGCGGCACTGCGCCGGGAAGATTGGCGACGCAATAGTGGAGGATGCCGTCAACAATGAAGGTCGGTTCTTCATGCGTTGTTGGCCGCGATGTTTCGAAGCAGCCACCTTGATCGATGGCGACATCAATCAGGACCGCGCCTGGCTGTAGCAGGGAGAGCATGTCTCTGGTTATCAGGTGTGGTGCTTTGGCCCCGCGGAGCAGGATGGCACCGATGATTGCATCGGCTTGACCAAGCAGGGCGCGGATTTGTGGTGGATTCGACAACAGTACAATGCAATTTTTTGGCAGTGTTGCCGCCAGATAACGCAGCCGGTGAGCATCTGTTTCGAGCAGATAGACCTTCGCCCCGAGACCGCAGGCCATGCGGGCAGCCTCGGTGCCGACAGTGCCGCCGCCGAGGACGACGATGGTGGCGGGCATGACCCCGGCAACGCCACCAGGCAAAATACCGCGTCCCCCGGCCCCTCGTTCAAGGTATTTAGCCGCTTCCTGCGCGGCCATACGACCGGCAACTTCGCTCATTGGCAGCAGAATCGGTAGCCCGCCGATATCATCACCAACAGTTTCGTAAGCGATACAGACGGCGCCACTGTCGATCATCGCCCGGGTTAAAGCTTCTGAAGCGGCGAAATGGAAAAAAGTAAAAAATATTTGGCCCGACCGAATAAGAGAATATTCACTCGGTTGCGGTTCTTTGACGCGTAAAATCATCTCGGCGCGGGAGAAGATGTCAGGTGCCGTGGTGACGATCTTTGCACCGGCGTTTTGATAGGCCTCATCCGGGATCAAGCTCCCGTTCCCCGCGCCTGCTTCGACCAGGAGTTGATGACCGCGAGCAACGAGGGTTGCGACTCCGACCGGAGTGAGTGCGACCCGGTTTTCCCCCCGTTTGATCTCTTTCAACAGGCCGATAACCATCTGTCCTCCTTGAGTTTCCTTCAACACTATAGCGCAAAAATTTGGAGGCGTTGCCGATGCAGCTTCCTTATTCCACCAGCTCAGCAAGTTCTTCCCAGCGTGCGAAGGCGTTTTCCAGCTCCTTGGTGACCGTTTCCAGCTGTGTTTTGAGTTCGGTCATTTGTGCTCCCGCCTCACGGTAGAAGTTCGGATCGGCCATGCGTTGATGAAGCTCGGCCTGTTTCGCTTCGAGGGCATCGATGTGTTGCGGCAGTCCCTCCAGCTCATGCTTTTCCTTGAAAGTCAGTTTGCGTTGCCGTTCGCGCAGCGGTTTTTCCTTCTTTTCTTTGGTGGAAGGAGGGGCATATTCAACCGCCGGACGTTGGCGTACCCAGTCGTCATAATCGCCGACATACTCGACGACGCGGCCATCACCTTCAAAAGCGATTGTGCTGGTCACGACTTGATTAATAAATGCACGGTCGTGACTGAC
Organism: Desulfuromonadales bacterium; assembly: GCA_029210745.1. GTDB lineage: Bacteria > Desulfobacterota > Desulfuromonadia > Desulfuromonadales > JAHYIW01 > JAHYIW01. Next base: position 14,759 of record JARGFI010000016.1, on the reverse strand, counting down.
CAGGAAAATCGTGCCGGGAAAATCAGCGAGCAGCTCTTCCAGCAGATCGAGGGTTTCCAGATCGAGGTCGTTGGTCGGTTCGTCGAGAATCAGAATGTTGGCGGGACGCATGAATTGTTTGGCCAGCAACAATCGGTTGCACTCCCCGCCGGAAAGGATGCGCACCGGGGTGCGCGCGCGTTCAGGGGTGAAGAGAAAATCTTGCAGATAACCGATGACATGCCGTGCTTGACCGCCGACCTGTACCGTATCCTGCTCACCGGCAAGGTTTTGCTGGACGGTTTTGTCGGGATCAAGCTGGTCGCGCAACTGGTCGATATAGACGATTTCATGATGTGTTCCGAGTTTGACCGTGCCGCTCAGGGGCTGAAGTTCGCCGAGCAGCAGTTTGATCAAGGTCGTCTTGCCTGCGCCATTCGCGCCGATGATGCCGATCCGGTCACCGCGCAGGATGGTTGTCGAAAAATTACGAATCAACGGTTTATCTGTCGGGACGTTGTTATAATCAAAGGTGACATCGGTCAGTTCCGCGACCAGCTTGCCGCTGCGTTCTGTTTCCTGCACGCCGAGTCGCGCATTGCCGAGACGTTCGCGGCGGCGCCGTCGTTCATCGCGCATCTGTTTAAGGGCGCGCACGCGCCCTTCATTGCGGGTGCGGCGGGCCTTGATCCCTTTACGAATCCAGATTTCTTCTTCCGCAAGTTTTTTGTCGAAGCGTTGCCACTCCAGTGTTTCGGCGTGCAGCAGCTCTTCCTTGCGGAGCAAAAAAGTAGGGTAGTCACACGCAAAATCGTAGAGTCGGCCGCGGTCAATTTCGATGATTCGGGTTGCCAGGGCGCGCAAAAAGGCGCGATCATGGGTGACAAAAATCAGGGTCAAACTTTCGCGTTTGAGAAAGTTCTCCAGCCAGTCGATCGAATCGATGTCGAGGTGGTTGGTCGGTTCGTCGAGGAGCAGGATGTCCGGTTCTCCGGCCAGCGCTCGTGCCAGCAGCGCCCGACGTGCCATGCCTCCGGAAAGGTGGGCGATCGGCGCATCGCCGTCCAGCTTGAGCTGAGAGAGAAGTTGTTCTATCCGCGGTTGCAGAGCCCATGCTGACATGCGGTCGAGATCATGCTGGATGTCGAGCAACCGGGGGAGCATTCCCTCGTTCCCCGCCTCAACGGCAACACTCAGTTCGCGATAACGACTCAACAGTCGGCCCTGCTCGCCAAGTCCATCGGCGATTGCAGCATAGACACTGCCGGTCAGATCGCGTGGTACCTCTTGTGGCAGGGCTGCAATATGTAATCCCTGTTGACGCTCAATGGTCCCGGAGTCAGGGGGAAGTTCGGCGGCGATCAATTTGAGGAGCGTTGACTTGCCCATACCGTTGCGCCCGAGCAGGCAGATGCGTTCACCTTTGTTGACTTGCAGCGAAATGTCGTGCAGCAGTGGTGGCCCGCCAAAGGCGAGAGACAGATTGCGGATGCTGAGCAGTGCCATGAGAGTTCGTACCCCTTTATGAAAAAGGCGGATAGTATGGCAGAAACCAAACGCTTTTAAAAGAGCAAGTTCCGGCGCTGGGATTGCTCGCGCCGCGCCGGATTACGGGAAATTGACTGTGTCGTCACGGTGAAGTTTTATGTCAAGGAAAACGGTTGTCAATCACGCAGAAAAAAATACTTGAATTTTTGTGGCAAACGAGGTTAAAAAGGTTCAACTGAAGACATTTGTATTTGTGGGCAGGGACATGGGTTGGGAGCAACTGACCTCTCTATGAAAAAGAGTCAAACCGCACTGACAAAGGGTCTGTGCGGTTTTTTGTTTTGGGTCCGGGCATGACAAAGCAGGACTCAAGCGTAGATGAAGTTGAAGGAGTAAAGAAAATGGCACAAGGTACAGTCAAATGGTTCAACGATTCGAAGGGTTTTGGTTTCATTGCTCAGGACGATGGTCCCGATGTCTTTGTTCATTTCTCAGCCATTGCCGGTGAAGGGTTCAAGTCTCTGGTGGAGGGTGAGCGCGTCACTTTTGATGTGCAGGATGGTCCCAAAGGCCCGCAGGCGGCGAACGTCCAAAAAGCATAGTCCGGTGTGAACAATCAGCAAAAGCCCCGCATTTTCGGATGCGGGGCTTTTTAATTTTATTTGCCTGACAACGCCGAGTATTATGCGGTGAATCTGACGCGCTTGTAACGACAGCATGCCTGGTTCATAATGTCTTCAACGAGTTCCCGACGGGGAGGAGAATCTGATGCCCAATAAAACGAAGAACAAATTGATCTGCGCGGATTGCGCGGGCGTCTGGAGTAAGCAGGGAAGTACCCATTGCTGGAGTCCTCCCGGTCAGGGCCCGGCGCGCCCAGGGCATTGCCCGTCCGGGAACGAAACGGAGCTCATTGAGGCGGCGTTTCAAAAATACACCGGAGATGATTTTGACGCACGGCTGGCGCGTGTTGCGGCGAAGGTGGAGGGGCTTTGCTATCAGCCGGTCCCCGGTTCCGACGCGGTGAATGCCCGCTGGACGCGGGTTGAAGATACTATTGCGCTGGCGAAGTTGATGGGGTTCTCGCGGATTGGCATCGGTACGTGTGTGGGATTGCTTGATGAAACGCAGCGACTCACCGATATCCTCACTGCCCAGGGGTTTGAGGTGTTGTCGGTGTGCTGCAAGGCCGGAAGTATCGACAAGCTGTCACTCCAGCTGAAGGAGGAGGACAAGGTGCGTCCGGGGAGTTTTGAGCCCGCCTGCAATCCGATTGCTCAGGCCGAGCTGCTCAACCAGGCGGGAACCGACATGAACATCATTGTCGGTCTTTGTGCCGGGCACGATATGCTGTTCAATAAATACTCTGCCGCGCCGACCACCACCCTGGTGGTCAAGGATCGCGTCACCGGACATAACCCGGCAGCGGTACTCTACGGACAGAATTTTTATTACAAGCGATTGCAGAAAATGCCGGTGCTCACCGACGCCGAAATTGACGAACACCGTGACTGAGCTTTTTACATTTGACCTCGTGACAAGAAACTTTTGCGAGGATCATCTCATGGCATCTGGAGTTCGCCGTGCCCTGGTTTTTACTGGTTTTTTTGATTATCTACATCCTGATGCATCTGTTGGTGTTGCGTGGCATTCGACCGTTGCTGCCGCCAGGCTCGACCCGCTCGCGGCTGGTCGTCGGCTGGATGGTGGTGATGTTGTTTACACCGCTGATAACCCGGCTACTGGAACACGGCGGTTTTGAATCATCCACACGGCTTGCCGCCTGGCTTGGTTACATCTGGATGGGGCTGCTCTTTCTGGCCTTCAGCGCCTTTGCTGTGTTGGGCTTTGGCGAAATTATCTTGTTGGCGACGGCGCGCTTCAAGCCTGCTTTCGCTCAGGTTGACTTATGCAACAGGCACAGTGCGCGGCTGGTTTTGCTGATCACTGTCGTGATTGCGGTCTATGGCCTCTTTGAAGCTCGCGACCTGCGCGTTGAAACGATTCGTCTGAGCAGTCATAAACTCCCGGTCGATGCCGCCACGATTCGCATCGCGCAAGTCTCCGACCTGCATCTGGGGTTGATCAATCGTGAAGCGGTTCTTCAACCGGTGATTGCGCGACTGCAATCGCTGCGCCCCGATCTGCTGGTGGTGACCGGGGATATGGTCGATGCCCGCGTCAATCACCTCGATGGACTGAGCGAGTTGTGGCGTTCGATCAACCCGCCGCTGGGTAAGTTTGCCGTGAACGGCAACCACGAAATGTATGCCGGGCTCGAACAAAGCAGCGCTTTTTTAGAACAGAGCGGTTTCACCCTGTTGCGTCAACAGGCGGTTGCCGTCAATGAATATCTGACGGTTGTCGGCATGGATGATCCCGCGCTGCAGGCGCCGCTCAACGCCGCGCAACTGTTGGCGAACCTCCCCGCAACACCGTATATCCTGTTCCTCAAACATCGCCCCGCGATCGATCCCGACACCCCCGGACGTTTCGATTTGCAACTTTCCGGTCATACACATCGGGGCCAGATTTTTCCTTTCAACCTGTTGACGAGGCTGGCCTACCCCCTCCAGGACGGGCTGACCGCCCTGTCGGCAGGGGGATATCTTTATGCCAGTCGCGGCACCGGTACCTGGGGGCCACCGTTACGGTTGCTGTCGCCACCGGAAATAACACTTTTCGAAATCAGTTCAGGCGCGATTCTTCAGGAGGGGGATTAATCCACTGCTTGCCTTCTCCGGGGATATCGGGTAATTTTGTCTGGCTTTATGCTGCTGAAGAAAGGGATCGATGGTGATGGTCAGGCATATCGTTGTTATTGATGATGATCTTTTGTTGTTGACGATCGCCAAAGATTTTCTTACCGGCGCGGGGTTTCGGGTCTCAACCTCCGACACCACCGTTTACTCCAATGAGTTGATCTATGCGCAGGATCCTCCGGACTTGATTCTCCTCGATGTTGTTATGCCGTTGATGACCGGTGATCGCAAGGTCATGGCACTGAAGCGGCGCAAACAGAGTCGCGATATTCCGGTGATTCTGATTTCGACCAAGCCGGAGGAGGAGTTGCGGGCACTGGCGGCACAAGCGGGAGCTGACGGCTATCTGCAAAAGCCTTTTACCCCCGAAAGTCTGGTCGCCAAGATCCATGAATATTTGCCTCCGCTGAGCTAAGAGGCGCTATTGTGCCATTTCTGTCGACATTCGATGTGGAAATTCTGTCGCGCCTGGGAAGCGCGGTCCTTGTCGGGGCGCTCCTTGGCTACGAACGTGAACGCAGCGGGCGCAGTGCCGGCCTGCGTACCAACCTGTTGGTCTGCGTCGGTGCGGAAGTGATCATCAAGGAAAAGCAGAATGTTCGTGGCCTGACAACGGCGGCAACTTTGTGGGTAGGGGCCGGGATCGGCATGGCCTGCGGGGCGGGGCTTTATCTGCTGGCCTTCAGTGGCGCCCTGATCTCACTGTTGACACTGGCCATCCTGAAAAACCTGAGCAGCCATCTTGCCATTGACCATTACTATTTGGGTACGGTGGTTTGCGATCCCCCGTTGGGCGCGGCCACGACGGCGCTGGAGGCGTTCTTCTCTGAACGTCAGATCAGTGTGCTTAAGGTTGGTTTTGCTCAGGATCGGTCGGTCGGTACCACAACGATCGATTACCACATCCGCTGCAAACGGCATTCCTGCGATCTGCTGGAACTGGCGCAAAAGATTACAGCACTTGACTTTGTTCAGCAGACCAAGGTGCGCTGAGCTGTTTCAACGGCGCAGCGCGTCGACCTGGTGCAGAAATTCGCTGCTCGTCCGGCAGCGTTTCAACCTTTTGAAGTCCTCCACGAATTCCCCGTCATCAAGACATAAAAATACATTTTTAATCCGGTCGAGAACTTGTTTTTCGCCACAGTACAGCTGCTGGTAGCGTTCAAATAACTGGCGCAGATAGCCACGCAGCTGGTCAGCCCGTTCCTGCGTTGAGGCAATCTCCGCTGTTTCCCTACGCAGCCGCGCAAAGAGCCAGGGGTCGGCAATAGCTCCGCGCCCAAGCATCAAGCCGGTCGCGCCGCTTTCTGCAAGGATGCGCCGCCCGCTTGCGGCGGTGCGGATATCACCGTTGGCGATCACCGGAATGGAGGTGCGGCGCACCACCTCGGCAGTCAGGCGGTGATCCGCCGCACCGCTGTACTGCTGTACAACGGTGCGCGGGTGCAGCACCAGAAAATCCAGAGCACTGCGTTCGAAGAGGGGCAACAGGTCAAAAATCTGTTCCGGGCGATCGTAGCCGGCGCGGACCTTGACCGAAAACGTTCCGGCGATGACTGCGCGCAAGGCGGGCAGGATTTCATTCAGCAGCTCGGGGCGTTGCAACATCTTGCCGCCGGTCAGCCCGCTGGTCATGCGCCCGTAAGGACAGCCGAGATTGAGATTGAGATGTACCGCCCCGGCCTGTTGTGCCGCCTGGGCAGCACTGACGAGTGTCTCGCGGCCATGACCGATCAGTTGCACGACCAGGGGAATACCGTTCTCCTGAGCACAGATGGCATTCAAGTCACCCTTTTTGATCTGCTTGCGTTCCGTCGGGCCGACCCGGATGAATTCGGTAAAGAGGGTGTCGGGAGCATACTGCTCCGCAAACAGGGCACGCAGTGCACGATTGGTGAGCCCTTGCATCGGCGCGAGCATCAGTGGTGTTTTATCGATCGACCAGGGGAGTTTTTGGATCGGCATGGTTCAGTAGCGGCTGCGCTCGTCCAGTTTGGCCGCCATCGATTTTTTGTAGGATTTGCCGAAATCCTTTTTGCGACGGTGTTTGTCAACCAAGGTTTCAGCGTTGCGTTCCTGCTCGTTCAGCAGCTTCAGGTAATTATTCAGTCGGCGCGGATCGAGTTCCTTCGCGTCAACCGCCAGCTGCACCGCACAACCGGGGTCCCCTTGATGACGACAGTCGCTGAATCGACAGCGCCGAGCAACCTGCGCGATTTCTGCAAAGAGGGAGGCGATGCCATTTTCACAATCACCCAGTTGCAGCTCGCGCATGCCGGGACTGTCAAGGAGCAGCCCTCCACCGGGGAGCAGATGGAGGGTGCGAGCGGTGGTGGTGTGACGCCCCCTGGAGTCATCTTCGCGGATTGCTCCGGTTTCCTGCACGGTTGCGGCAAGCAAGGTATTGATCAGGGTTGATTTGCCGACGCCGGAAGAGCCGACCAGCGCCACGGTACGGCCAACACCGCACCAGCGACGAAGCATGTCTGCCGAAGCGGGGTTTTTGCTGTTGATCGTCTCGACCAGCAAGCCCGGTCGCAACTGACGCGCCTGAATGACGAATGGCGAGGGATCATCGCTCAGATCAACCTTGGTCAGGACCATGACCGGTTCGACTCCGGCTTCCAGCGCCAGCGCCAGATAACGCTCCAGGCGTGACGGGTTGAAATCGCGATTGCACGAGGAAACGATAAAGAGGGTGTCGACATTTGCCGCCAGCAGTTGCACCCGCGTATCCTGACCGGCGGCGTTGCGACAGAAGACGCTTTTGCGGTCGAGCAGTCGAGCAGGCTGGCCATCGCTGCCGAGCAACAGCCAGTCACCGACGGTCGGACGATCCTCGGGGGGGAGGGTTTTCCACCGTCCTGGCAGCGAGAGCAGACTCCGTTCCGTGGCCCCGACGACATCAACACTATTTCCCTGGGCGGCGAAGACGCGCACGGGGACAGTCTCTGCCAGCTCCTGGCGCGTTAGCTGCTGCTGAAAAAAATGTTCCCAGCCGAGTGTCGACAGGGACGGGTGTGGTTCAGACATGGCGGGATATTATCATTATCAACCCAGGGAGAAAAGCGCAAAGTCAGCGAAATTTAGCCCATCTGACCGCGACCGAAATGGCGCTTGGTTGAATCCTGCAATTTGCTGACAGCATGAAGCGCTTCCTTGAGCAGATCCTGCTCCGGTTTTGACAGCGCGTAGGGGTCGAGGAAGTGGGTCGGGATTTTGCCTTCCTGTGCCAGTGTAATTTCATTGCGCAGACGCAGGAAGTTGAGGGCTTCGAGGGCCGCGCGGATGTGTTCGGCCGTTTCCGGGGCGAACACATTGCGCTTCACCAGTGCCGTCAGGCGATCAAGGGTGGTCAACTCAGTCAGTTCGTGCTCAAGGGCAAACATGCGCACGCAGTCCACGATATAGATACTTCCCCCCTGCTTCACAGAAATATGCCCTTTGTGTTTTTCTGTTTTATCGAGAATAAATCTTCCGAGCAGACCGATGGGAACCTTGTAACTCAGGTCGAGGGACATCATGTGGAAAAGAAACGCCGGAAATTGACGAATGGTCAGATTGACGATCGTTCGCAGGTCCGTCGCCAGCTTGCTGTCTCCGACCAGGGCGGTGAAATCAAAGAAAATCGATGAGTTCCTTACCCGCTGCGGTTCCGGAGCGTTGACCCACTTGTGGATCCGGTTGTGCCAGTCGCTGATCCGCCCGCGCCATTCGGGGTTGTTGACCATGACTTCGCCATTGCATAAGGGGTAACCGACCTTTTCCAGCGCAGTGACAATCTTGTCAGCGAAAGGAACGAAGAAGGCGTCGATCTCCGCCATGCGTTCGTCCGGGACATCCTCGTAGATAAAGGCATTGTCCTGATCCGGGCCGAGGAGCATTTCGCGACGTCCGCCACTGCCCATGATCATGAAAGCGAAGCGGATGTCAGGCTGCTGGTAGCCCTCGGCAAGCATTTCGGCATGGCACAGATCGTAGACACGGCGGATGATACCGTGGTGGATATAGGAGATTATTTCCAGCACTTCCGGAGTGCTGCGGGTTTCCGACAGCAGCCCTTGGGCAACGGTAGCGATTTCGGTTTTTATGCGCGCCAGCGTAGCAATGTCATTGGTGTCGTTGATCGCGCCGACCAACAGCATCGCTTTCTGACTGCGAAAGCGCATCAGATCGCGCTGGGTGACGATGCCGACGATTTCATCGCGGTCCACGATCGGCAGATATTTAATGCGGTGACCGATCATGTATGACATGGCTTCATACATAAAGCTGTCCGGGGGCAGTGAATAGATATGCTCACTCATCAACTCGTGAGCCTGAATCATCTTGCGGTCGATTTTTTCGGTTGCAATCACTTTAACGATCAGATCACGTTCGGTGACAATGCCGATCGGGGCGTTGTATTCGTCAACCACCACCACCGAGCCAACATTTTTTTCCACCATTTGTATGGCGATCTGTTCACCGGTGGCGCCGGAACCACACGTTTCGACCGGGGCCGACATGATCTCCGAGAGACGCTTCTGAAACGGAAAGGCCTCCATCTGGGTGAGTGCTTTACGGCTGTGTTCGGTGACGATATCGGAGTAAAGGTTCTTGACGCGCGAGAGAACCATGCGGGTGAAGTAGTCGCGCAGTTGTGGATGGTTCTTGCTGACCTGCTGGAGAATGCTTTCAGGGATCAGATAACACTCGGTCGCCTTCACGGTGCGGGCGCCGCCGGTATAGGGTTCGCCGGTAAAAATGGGCGTGCCACCGAAAATGTCGCCTTCACGCCGGTAATCGACGACCATGTCCCCGCCTCCGGGGGTATGAACGATGACTTCGACCAGCCCTCCCTTGATAACGTAAAGAAACCCGGTCGGTTTGGCGTTCTGGCTGAAGATGTTAATCCCTTTGGGGAAAACCTCCAGTTGTGCGGCTGCACGTATCTGTGCAAACACCTCTTGCGGAAGCTGGTTGAATGGTTCGGTCTCTTGAAGTAGCTTGATAACACTCATGTGCGTCGCCATTGATCCAGGAAAATTTTGGGCGAGAAGTTTATTACAGCAGCCCGGAAATCCGCGTAAAAGATACCATTAATCCTGCATATATTCAAATTCTTTCAAGATCGGAGCTCGTCGGTAAAACGACGTTATGCGATCAATGGTAGATGATAACACGACTGTGATCGGTTTGGTAGTGGGAAATCAGCGGTGTGGTGGGTGGCCTGCGGTGATGGCGGGGGATTGCTTTCACTGCGCGGGGAACATTCGCTCCTTTTTGGTGCAAGGGGCCTGCTCCGCCATGCGGTCACAGTTGTTTCAGGAAAGACAACGGATTGTGCCGATGTAGGCAATAAACAAGGAGGGTGAAAAGATCCTGGTTACTCTTTTTCCTGTTCGGTGACGGGAGCTTCGTTGACAGCCAGTTCAGCATCCTCGATCATGCTGTCTTCGGCTTTGCGCATTTTCTTTTCTTCTTTTTTGGCCTTTTTAGCAATCTCTTTCTGACGTTTTTCAAAACCATAGTTGGGTTTTCTTGCCATGTGATAATCCCTTTCAGGTGGAAAATTTCCGGAGTATGGAGTTGTGAACGGGGCGGGGAAGGGCGAGTAAAAAAGAGCCCCACGAAAATCCGCGGGGCTCTTTTTACATATATGCGAAATCTCTTAGATTTTGCGCACGTTGGCCGACTGCGGACCTTTTTGACCTTGAGTGACATCAAAAGTCACGCGGTCTCCCTCAACGAGAGATTTGAAACCATCGCCTTGGATTTCGGAAAAATGAACGAACACATCGGGTCCATTGTCCTGCTCGATAAAACCAAAACCTTTTGCGTCGTTAAACCACTTTACTGTACCTTCTGCCATCTTTTTTCTCCACGTTCTCTTTTTGAGAACTTTTTTGTTGTGCAGACGCCGACCGCCCAAAATGAAAAACACACACCCAGCCGGGTCTGTGTTTTGGGTCCAAACTGACACCTTGTCAGTCTGATGGGCGACAAAAAATCTACACAAACTTACTTTGATTCGTCTTTCTACCATGAGTGTTTACAGAAAAGCAAGATAAAAATCAGCGGCTATTTCCTGTTTGGATTTCGGTCTGGTCTTGTTCGCTATTTAACCTCCCCTTATATTCTTCACAAAGTTGCTCATCGGGTTACGCAACGCTAACCCGACCTACGATTTACACCACAAATCTCCCCGGCTCCACTTCCCGCACCTGCCCGAGGGCGGCCAGGGTTTCGAGGAGTTCGCCAACCTTGTCAGCGCGGGCGCGCTGGAAGGTGCGGGCGAGGGTTTCGGCGGTGAGCGGAGCGGCGGCGTTGGCGAGGGCGGCGCGGACTGCCTGGACTTGCTCGGGGAGGGTTTTGGGCCAGAGGAGTTTGGCTCCCCCCTCCCGGCCTCCCCCCGCTGGGTGGAGGGGTGATTTTTGCTCCCTCCCCTGGAGGGGGAGGGTCGGGGAGGGGGCGATGTGTCCTGCTGCCTGGTATTCGGGGCGTAGCCAGCGGATCAGGCCTTGCTCTTCTTCTCGTGCCCGTTCGCGATTGAGGGCGACGACCTGTTCGAGGATTTCGGCGTCGCTGAGGGTGGCGGGCCAGCCGTAGGCGGCAAAGACGGCGGCGTCGAGTTCGTCGTGGAGCTGTTTGAGGATGGCGACCAGTCCTTGTTCGTGGATCGTTTTCTCTTTGGCGGTTAACCCCTCCCCGGCCCTCCCCTTGACAAGGGAGGGAGCAGAGCCTCCCCCCTGACAAGGGGGGATTGAGGGGGGTTGCAGTTCCCGCAACTTCTCCAGCACGTTGTACATGCCGGTCAGGGTCAGGTCGGGATGGAGCGCCTGCTGGCGCTTGCGGTGGGCGTCGAGCTGCTCGGCGAGGGCGCGGATGATCTGCTTCTGGTCGTCGCTGGCGGCGGGGAAAGGGAAGGGTTCGAAGCAGCGAGTTTTGTTGTATCGGGGATCGTTGCCAACACCAAGCCTTCCACCGGCTGCCAGTGCCCAGACGACGTGCAGTCGACTGGAAAGGACACCGAAATGGAAGGCGTCGTCGCTGGCGATGCAAATCAGTAGGTTGCTTGGAGATTCTTTTGATAAAAGGAACTGGAATACCCGATGTTTGGCTGTTTCAACCGTAGCAATGAAGCGAGGAAGACCTGACAACATGTCACGTAAGTCCACACGTAGACGACGATGGAGCCACCAATTTTGCTGAAGTTTTATATCTCGATTTTGTTCTCGCTCAGGTTTTACTCGTTCCAATAGCCACTGATACGTTGCGGGGAAAAGAGAACGCACTTCATCTGCTTTGAATCCGAAAAGATCGATCACTTTCACGCCACGAGGACGGTCTGTTAAGTCTCTTCCGTTTAGGTAAGGTTTAATTGGAGCATTATTATCGAGACGGGCTGCTTGCTCGGCTGAAACAATGAAACCTTCATTCCCCGGTTCAAATCCCTTATTGCTAATTCCTGAATTGGAAATAAGTCTCCCGGCTCCGACTACATTCGCCCCCGCCGTCAGATCCGCATGCAGAATCCCCCGCTGCGTAGACAGTTCGACAAAAACCCCTTCCCCGTCTCCTCCCCGCTCATCGGTCACCGTGACCAGAGTTCCCACGTCTTCATTCCGCGCCACTCGCCCGACGGTCATGGCAATCCGCACCGCCGCGCCATCCGCCGCATCGACCCAAGGATGATCGGGAATGGCAAAAGCGATTTGTAGGGGCACCCCTTGCGGGTGCCCGCCTTGCCCATGGGCACCCGCAAGGGGTGCCCCTACGAGGTGCTGTTCGATCACCTTGCGGTTGAAAGTCTGCGTCAAACTGTTGGTGGTGATGAAACCGAAGCGCCGCACCTTGCCGCTGCGCGTCAACGCGGCGGCATGATGCCACCAGAACATGACGAAATCGGCGCTGTCCGGCACTTCCTTCCAGACGTTTCTCAGTGCCTCAACGTAGCCGTCGCCGAGCGCCTGCCGCATGGTCGAAGCGCCGATAAACGGCGGATTCCCCACCACAAAATCCGCCGCCGGCCACTCGGCCTGACGCGGATTCAGATAACGCAACACCACCGCCTGCGCCGATTCATCCGGCACCTGCTCCCCCGTCACCGGATGCGTCTTCGTCGTCCGCCCATCCCAACGGCTGACCGCCTTCCCGTCGCCATCGACCACCGGTTCCACCCCGTCATAAGCCAGCACCGCGTCGCGGCACTCGACGTTGTGGAACTTCTTGATTACCGGCTCGGGCGGCAGCGCATGGCCACGGGTGCGGAAATGCCATTGCAGATAGCCGATCCACAACACCATGTCGGTGATGGCGGCGGCGCGGGGATTGACCTCGATGCCGAGGAGCTGGTGCGGATCGACGGTGAGACCGGCGAGCTCCAGCGACGTCTGGTCTTCGCCGAACCCTTCGAGGGCATTGAGAACTTCTCCCTCCAGACGCTTGAGATGTTCAAAAGTCACGTAAAGAAAGTTGCCGCTGCCGCAGGCGGGGTCGAGAATCCGCAACGAACAGAGCTGGTGGTGAAACTCCTTAACCAGAGCGATGGCTCCGGCTTGATCCCCCTGTCCGGCCAGCGTCACCCCCGCCGCCAGCACCGCATCCCAATCGGCGCGCAGCGGTTCGACCACCGTCGGCAGAACCAAACGCTCGACGTATTCGCGCGGCGTGTAATGGGCACCGAGATGGTGGCGTTCGGTGGGGTCGAGGGCGCGCTCCAGCAGGGTGCCGAAGATCGCCGGTTCGACATCGCGCCAGTCGGCCTTGGCGGCGTCAATGAGAAGATTGAGCTGAATCTCGCTGATCGGCAGCGCCTCGGTCTCGGCAAAGAGGCCACCATTGAAACGGAGCAACTTTTCACGCAGCACCGGCGAGAAGCCGCCGTCGCGCATCGTTGTCCACAGCGATTCCAGCAGCGGCGGGAAGTTGTCGATATCGCCGCGCAAACTCTCCAGCAAGGCGGTAAAGCTGCGGGCCGGAATCAGCCCGACATCCTCGGCGAACATGGTGAAGAGGGAGCGCTTGAGGAAGTTGCCGACCCGCTCCGGCGTCTGCCCCGACGACTCCAGCGACTTGGCGAGGCGGGCGAGTTTGGCGGCAATCTCGCGGGTCGCCTTAGCGCTCCGTTTAGCCGGATCGAGGCCGTGCGGCTCGGTCCAGACCACACGCAGCAGGGCGCGAATCTCGGGATCGACGAGATCGCCGAGAAGAATGCGGTGCGCGCGCGGATCAGGAAAAGGGAGATAGGACTTCCCGGTGCAGGAGAATTCACTGTAGAGCTCGATGGCGTGGCCGACATCGACGATGACGAGAAAGGGCGGCCACCCCTCGGCGACGGGGAGGGCGCGGGCGTACTGCTCAGCCTGCCCCTTGGCCTTGAGCATCGCCACATCCCACCCCTTGGTGCCGCGCACGGCGGTGCCGCGTCGACCGGAGAGCCAGTCGCTGTCAACTTCCCGAACCAAAATCCCCCCGCTCGCTGCGCTCACTCCCCCCTTTGTCAAAGGGGGGGTGGGGGGGATTTTGTCGCTCCCCTGCTTGGCCTCCAGAACGAAACAGCCGTGTTTGTAGAGATCGATGCGACCGTTGCTGGTCAGGCCGGTACCGTGGCGGAAGGTGACGCTGCGTTCGAAGACATAGTTGTTGTCGCGGTCGTCGGGGCGGGTGGGATCGGGGCGCGGGACTTCGAGGAGATCGCAGAGTTCGGAAAGGAAGAGTTGGTAGTTGGCGCGTTCGGCCGCGCCGGAGGCCGCCCAGCGGTGGATAAAATCAACGACAGCGGTGTCAGTGCGCGGCATCTCGGTCATACATCCCCCTGTGATTCCTGCAAACGAGCCGACAACCGGTCACCGTAATAAAGCAGCGAATCTCATGTCAGGAGGGAATTTAGCAAAAGAACCACCGCTTTGCCAGCACGAAGACCTTTGTCGGTCATAAAGTAGTGCGTCAGGGGGGGCATTCTATATTGTCCCACCTTCCACAGATCATGCCGGGTTCACCGACCACAGAATAAGATCGCGACTCGTTTCTGGTCTTTGTCGCTCGAAACGCAGGTGCCGGTCTAACGTTTATGACATTTGGTGCAGTTGCCCTTGGCGCTGAAAGCGCGCTCGCCGTTGTGGCAGATGCCGCAGAGCTTGCCGGCATAAATGGCGCCCATCTTGATCTCGACCGTTCCCTGTTTCATTTTCGGGAAGGTGTCCTTGTTGTGACATTCCGTGCAGCCTTTAGCGACAGCGTTGTGCAGTTTGCCGTCGAAGGTGACTTTCCCCATGGCACTTTTGGTGAATTCGAGTTGGCGACCGGCGGGAACAGCAAAGGCCAACGCCACCGAGAAAATAACGATGGTCAGGGTCAGGATCATTGATTTCAGCGGCATGACAGTCTCCTTCTGGCAAAGTGTGGGTGAATGTTTCAGCGTTTCATCATAGTTGTGACCGGCAAGTTTTGCAACAGGGAAACGATGCAAGCCAGGGTAAATTCGTCCCAACCCACAAACCCCGCTACCTTTGCCGATTTCATCTTTTTTCTGGTCAAACAGCCACA
>JARGFI010000015.1:17378-56347 GCA_029210745.1 Desulfuromonadales bacterium | reverse complement strand
TCTCGTTGCCAGTGGCGCTGCCGGCCATGACGCTCTGGCTGCTTCAGTCAAGGTTTCCGGCGGTTTCGGGGCCGTCCGCATGATCGTCTACGGTGACAGCGACGGCTTCGAAGACCAGTCCGACCAGTATGAATTTCCCGATACCGGCCTGTCGATCTTCATGACCGATAAATTCCACAACAATGGTGGCCAAGGCGCGTTGGCTTTGAAAAATGCTGCTTATGCAGGCAACGGTCTTTTCTCCCTGATTTACACCGGCAAGCAGAACATCGACAAGCTCTATGTTAATTATGCGGCCGGTTACTTCATGGCTCTGGACGATGTTGGCACCGAAGGCACGAACCTCGGCCTCGAAGTTTCTGCCGGAGTCGGCACCAAAGTTACCGAGAAGGTTGATCTGAGCCTGCGCGGTTCCTACGCGTTGCTCGGCGACTACTATGACGCACCGGCTGGTGGCAGTGCCCCGGACGATCCGTACAAAGTGGTTGCGATGCTTCACATGGGCTTCTAATTCAGCCTGATACAGATCAATCGCCCCGGAGGTTTACCTTCGGGGCGATTTTTTTATACAAAGAGAGCCGGAATCAGGAATTGCTCCGAGATTCTTTCAACGGTGAAGACGCCCTCGAACTGGATGAAGTCACCAGAAAACCGACTATAACAATTTCCAACGACAACGGGGCCCCTTAAGAAAGGCCCCGTCCCGGTGCAGATGAGCAGCATACATCCTCTCCTCGTAGCCTCCACAGAAACCACCACCCCCCGCAAACCACCATCCCCGCTGCGAGCGCAGGCACTTTTGCATCCTTTTGCTGCCGGGCAAAAGGATGGCGCTGGCGGGACGAGACCCGCCGGTTCTATCTTCAACTGAATCGAAAAGCAACTTCGCGGGTCGCGGTCCGCTGCCGCCTCACTCCGATAAGTTCGAACTCCGGAGTTTTCATCCGGTATTGCGGGCCAACAACTCCTTCCCCACCCACAGGCGGGCAAACTGCATGGCGGTGCGACCGCAACACTTGCTTTTTTCATACGACCAGGCAATCGCCGCTTGCTCGACATCACAGGTGAACGCTACCTGAAGCTGATGTTCGCGGCAGAGAATGTCGATGCACTGCTGCACTACCAGCAGATATTGTTTCTGGGAAAAGACATGGAACGCCACCCAGAGGCCGAAACGGTCGGAGAGGGAGATTTTTTCCTCGACGGCTTCACCGTGATGGATTTCATTGTTGACCATCTTCGCCCCGAGGTTGTCGGTCTCGTGCTCGGGGATCAGGTGGCGACGATTGGAGGTGACGTAGATCAGGACATTTTTCGGGGTCGCGTAGACCGACCCGTCAAGCGCACTCTTGAGAATTTTGTAACTTTTTTCACCGACTTCAAAAGACAGATCATCGCAAAAGATGATGAAGCGATAGGGGAGTGCCCTGATCTGGATGAAGATGTCGGGAAGGGACGGCAGGTCGTCCTTGTCGAGCTGAATAATGCGCAACCCCTGGCCGACATAGGCGTTGAGCAGGGCGCGGATCAGCGATGACTTGCCGGTGCCGCGTGATCCCCAGAGGAGGATGTTGTTGGCCGGATACCCTTGCAGAAACTGACGGGTATTTTCCTCGACGGTCTGTTTCTGCCGGTCGATGCCGAGGAGTTCATCGAGGCGGATCGTATCCTCGGCGGGCAGCGGCTCAAAATAACCGGACAGGGCGTGCTGCCGCCAGTTGGCCGCCGCGCAGTGTGCCCAGTCAAGAGAGGATACCGGGCGGGGGAGCACCATTTCCGCCGCCGTCAGTACCCGCCGCAATTGGTCAAGCAGCTCTTTATCAAAAGGCATAACCGGTTCTCCTTGGTTCGTTTTAAAGTTTCCCGAGCAGCCGCAGCAGGCCGTCCAGTGCCGTATAGGGATGGGGCGGACAGCCGGGGATGTAGAGGTCGACGGGGAGCAGATCGCCGATGCCGTTGTGCGTTTCAGGGCAATTGCAAAACGGCCCGCCGCCGATCGCGCAGGCGCCGGAAGCAATAACCAGCTTCGGCGCGGGAATCGCGGCATAGGTGTCGAGCACGGCACTCTTCATGTTTTCCGTCACCGGCCCGGTGACCATGATGCCGTCAGCGTGGCGCGGGGAGGCGACAAACTGGATGCCGAACCGCGCCAGATCGAAGACCAGGGTGCCAAGGACGTTGAGATCGGCTTCACAGGCGTTGCACCCCCCGGCGGACACCTGCCGCAATTTGAGCGACCGGCCAAAAAGTTTCAGCATCTGCTTGTCGAGCTGTTTCGCCAGCCGATATTCTTCTTCCCCGCGCAGCAGATCGTCGCGACACCGCGCGGCCAGCCGGTAGTCGTTGCTGAACATTATCGCCCCGGCTGCCACCGCCGGACAATCGGCGCAAAAGAGGCAGCGTCCGAGATCGACATGCAGCCGGTTAGCGCTGCTGCGCAACGCTCCGAACGGACAGTTTGCCACCGCACGGGAGCAGGCTGACAAGGAAAGATCACCAACCGGCTCGGGCAAACCCCGAAAACGCGCGGGAAGTTGTGGCGCTTCTTTCGGAAACTTGCCGGTGCGATGCCCTTGACGGAAGCGTTCACGAATAATGGACAGCATGACGATCCTCCCTACAGATCAAAGCCGCAGTACGACAAGTTAAAGCTCTTGTTGCACAGCGGAAAGTCGGAAATCTGTTCCCCCCGCAGGGACATGGCCAGTCCGCTCCAGTTGTGGAACGAGGGGTCGACGATCTTGTAGCGAGCGATCCGCCCCTTGCCGTCGGTGATCGCCGTGTGGACGATCTCGCCGCGCCACCCTTCGCAGATCGAAACGGCCAGCGCCGCTGGCGCGAGGTTGCCCAGCGGGACGTTGCCGTGATCTTCCGGCAACTGCCTAAGTGCTCTGTTGAGCAATTTATGCGCGGCGTAAACCTCGCGACGGCGCACATTCCCCCGTGCGAAAACATCCCCTTCCGTCTCAAGGAGCGGCAGTTCAAAATGCCCTTTACTTCTGCCGCCGGGAAAATTTGCCCGCGCGTCACGCGACAGGCCGCAGGCTCTCGCCGCGACGCCAACCAGCCCCAGAGCTTCGGCATCGGCGGCGGCAACCCGACCGACCCCTTCAAACCGGGCGAGGACCGAAGGCCGGTCAAAACAGAGTTCGAGCGCTCCCCTGGTCTGCGGTTCGAGCGTCTCCAGCCGTTGTCTCAGCGTTGCCACCAGCGTCTTATCGAGTGCGCAGGGCACGCCCCCCGGTCGCACCAGCCCGCGTCCGAAACGGCTGCCGCAAAGCTCCGCCGTGAGGTTCAGATAATCCCCCCGCAGGCGACCGCAGAACGAGGCGGTCGGCAAAAAGCCGACGTCACCGGCCAGCGCGCCGATGTCACCAACATGGTTGGCAAGCCGCTCCAACTCCAGCGCGATTTCCCGGATCGCCTCGGCACGTGCGGAAACGGTTGTTCCGGCGAGGCATTCGAGCAGCCGACAATACGCTGTGGTGTGACCGACTGTCGTATCCCCGGCGACCGTTTCGAGTTGATAGATCGTCGCCGGATGCGGGCCGCCGACCAGCAACTGTTCAATGCCGCGATGCTGAAAGCCGAGAGAAATTTCCAGATGCATGACCTCTTCACCGTGACACTGAAAGCGGAAATGTCCCGGCTCGATGACCCCGGCATGTACCGGCCCCACCGCGACCTCGTGCGCCTCCTCCCCTTCGACCCGGTAAAAATTCATTTCCCCGGCCAGCGGATGTTCCCCGGCGGCACGTCCCCAGAGATCGGCGGTATCAACCCAGTGATTGTGAAAACGCACCGGCTTCAGCCACGGGTGCCCTTCCGGGCGCACCCCGAACTGTTCGGCCAGTTCACGTTCAAACAGATGCAGTTGCGGGCAGTCCGGGGTCAGCGCCGGGTAGCTCTTGCCGATACTGGTGCGGAGCAGCCCCAGTTCGCCTCGTACGTCGTTGGCCAGAATGGCGAAGAGGTCGAGAGCCTCACCCCCCGGCTGACCGAAAAAACTGGCGACGCGCGCACCGTTGCCGATCTCGGCGAGCAGGCTGGCACGAAAGTGTGCCAGGGTGAGGCTGGGGCTGTCGGCCAGCGCAATCCAGGTGCCGGGGCGGAAGGTGATCAATGCGGGGCAATTCACGGGTGCACCTCCAGCAGGTCAGCGGCGCGTTGCAATGCTTCGCGCAACGGTTCCGGGATGTAGAGCCCGAGGATCAGCACCAGCAGAATGAAGCCGAGCGGCGAGATACAGAGCAGCCAGCGATCGCGGAAACCGGCGGTGGTGGCACTCGGAGCGCCCTGCGTCGATGTCAGCACCGTCGCCCCCATGCCGATGAAGACCATCGCCAGCAACACCAGAACCAGCATCCCGATGACGTAATGTTCCCCCCCGAAAATACCGCGCAACATGGTAAATTCACTTAAGAACGGCCCGAACGGAGGAGATCCGGTAATGGCCAGAAAAGCGGCCAGAAAGAGGGTGCCGGAAACCGGCAGCGCACCGATGGCCCCGCGCACCTCAGCGAGGTTTTTGCTGGTATAGGCCCGCTGAACATTCCCGGCGGCGAGAAACAGGCACCCTTTGGTCAGGGCATTGTTGACCAGATGGAGCATCGCCGCGAAGGCAGCCACCCCACCGATCCCGACACCGATCGCCAGCAAGCCCATGTGTTCGACCGAGGAGTAGGCCAGCAACCGTTTGATGTCGGGCTGGCGAACCATGAAGACTGCGGCCAGCGCCAGAGACAGAAGCCCCATCCCGAGCAATGCCTGCCGTGCCATTCCCCCGTCTCCCGCTGCCGCCATCAGTTGCACGCCGCGCAGGACACCGAGAAACGCCACACTGGTAAGTCCGCCGGCGAGGAGCGCGCCGATCATGCCGGGTGCCTCGCCGTAGGCATCAGGTTTCCAGGAGTGCAACGGAGCCAGCCCCATTTTGGTGCCGAACCCGACGAGCAGAAAAACAAACCCGGCATGCAGCCACGGTTTACTCAGTTGTGGCGCCTGCGCAAGGAGCGTGTCGAATTGCAGGCTGACCGGTGTGCCACCGCCAAGTGCCGCGTAAGCGATGAAAAGAATGCCGAGCATCGCCAGCGCAATCCCCACCGAACAGATCATCAGGTACTTCCAGGTGGCTTCGATCGACAGCCGGTTGCGGTTGAAGTAAATCAGTGGGGCACTGGCAATCGTGGTCGCTTCGACCGCGACCCACAGCAGACCGAGATGGCGGGCGGCAATCGCCAGCGTCATCACCGCAAGAAAGATCAACAGACAGGGGACCATCGTCTGGTTCCCCCGGTCGCGGCGCAAGTCAAGATAGCCGACCGCATAAACGGCGCACCCGAAAAAGAGCACACTGGTCACTACCAGCACCAGTTGTGACAGCGCATCAAGGCCGATCCAGTCGCCAGTTACAGGAAACCGTCCGAGCACAAGCATGCCCGACAGCAAGAGGTGCACGGCACTGACGATCGGCAGCAGCCAGGAGCGGACCTGATACCAGGGAATCACCAGACTGCACAAGGCGATGATCAACGGGAAGACGATCAGGAATACAAGCATTGGATTATTCCTTCAGCGCCGACAGGCGTTCCGTGTTGAGGGTAGAAAATTCACGGCTGATCTGGTCCATAACGATCCCCATGACAAAGACGCCGACCAACAGGTCGAGCAGCACCCCGGTCTCGACCATCAGCGGCAGCGCTTCACTGAGCAGTACCCCGAAAATAAAGATCCCGTTCTCCAGGATCAGATAACCCAGCACCAGGGTGATCGCCTTGCGGCGGGTGATCAGTAACAGGAAACCGCTGAAGATCGTCGCCAGTGCGGTCGGGACATACAGCCCCTCATGGTGGGCGGAGATCAGCGGCAGAAAATCAGCAAACAGAAAAGTCCCGGCGGTGGTCAGGGTGCCGAGAATCAGCGTCGGAACAAACCCGACAATCGGCTCCATCTCGCGCCGAATCCTGACCCGTTGAATCGCCCGCAGCAGCATCCAGGGGATGATGACCCCTTTGAAACAGAAAGCTCCGGCCGCCAGCAGGGTTGAGTGCAGCGTTACCCCGTGAACCATGATCGGCAACAGCGCCAATAACGCGCCCTGCACGGCAACGATCCTGACACACGCCCCGAGCCGCGCGCTGCCGAGGGTAAAGAAGTTGATTAAAATAACGGCAAGGAGGATTGAATTGGTCAGTTCCATAATACGTTTACTCCGTGCCCCGGCTCAGTTCCATGTTGGGCTCAGCGCAGGACCAGCACCAGGGCGAAAATCGACAGCAACGAGGTGCCGATCAACACCTGCGGAATCCGCGGCATCCGCAAGCGTGCCATGGTCGACTCAATTATTCCGACCAGCAGCGACACCCCCACCAGCCCGGCCAGAAACAGCCCGGCGTCGGTCAGCCACCAGCCGGTCTGCCACGGCACGGCCAAACGCACCAGCAACGCGCTCATCACCATCATCTTCAGGGCGGCGCCATAAAGGATCATGCCGAGCAGCGGTCCGCTGTGGTCAAGGGCCATCACCTCATGAACCATCGTCAGTTCCAGATGGGTGGTGGGATCATCAAAGGGGATGCGCGAGTTTTCCACCAGCAGCACCACAAACAGGCAGACCAGGATCAGTCCCAGCGACGCCCCCGCCCCCCCTTGCCATGCCTGGCCTAGGTGGTCGCCAAAGAGCTGATTAAGGGAAAGTCCGTCGGCGAGACGGGCCAGCACCAGCAGGGCAAAGAGCACCGTCGGTTCCGCCAGACAGGAGAAGGTCACTTCGCGGGCGGCCCCCATCCCCTCAAAGCTTGAACCGGTGTCGAGCGCTGAGGCAACGGTAAAAAAACGCGCCAGGGCAAAGAGGTAAACAAACAGAATCAGATCCCCCTCGAAGGAGACCGGTGCGTCGATCCCGCCAAAAGGGATGAGCAAGGAAGCCAGTAACGGCACCAGCAGCCCGACCACCGGCCCCGCCAGAAAAACCCAGGTCGTCGTCCGGCTGAAGACGAACCCCTTGCGCCACAACCGCGCCAGATCGTAGTAGGGTTGCAACAGGGGCGCACCGACCCGGCCACCGAACAGCGCCTTGGCTTTGATGATAATCCCCAGCCAGAGCGGGGCAAAAACCAGCAACAAAACCAGATGAAGAACCAAACTGCCCAACATGGCATTGACCCTTTCTATGGAGTAAACAATGTCAACAGAACGATCACCGTTACAATGACATAGAGCAGATAACGCGCGATTGAGCCATTATGAAACCATGCCCGCAACCGACGGCAAAGCCAGCTGCCCGCCCGGAATGCGGGGACAAGAATCCGGTCAAGGACGGCGTCCGGGGTGTGACTGGAAAATGTCTGCCGAAGGGGAAAGAGTCCCGCCACCTGCCGCCCGTGTTCTTCACTGTTGAGCCCAAAAGCAAACAGCCGAATCAGAAAATCGGCAAAGGAACTGGCCGTGTACTGCATGCGCACGGCGGGGAAGCGGTAACCGCACCCCCAGGTGCCAAGCTCGCGCGGGGCAGTGCGACTGCGCCAGCGCACGACAGCGAACAGCACCACTACCAGCAGCAGCAACAACCAGGCAGAGAGGCTGATCCAGCGCAGCGGGGCGACTGACCCTGTGGCGACTCCCGCGACAACCGTTCCCGCCCAAGTGCCGACCGCCTTTTGCAACAATGTGTGCAGGGTGGTCGGCAGCAGGCCGATCCAGGTGCAGGCGACCAGCAGCGTGACCATCGGCGCGAGCATCGCCACGGGGGCTTCGTGGGCCTGCGCAGCCGCAGTAGTGCGTGGTTCCCCGAGAAAGGCAATCCCGAAAACCTTGACGAAACAGGCCAGCGCCAGCCCGCCGATCAGGGCCAGTACCGGGGCGGCCAGAACCGCCGCGGCGAGTGCCGATCCCGGTTGTTTGAGCGCCTGGAAGGAGCCCAGATAGATCAGCCACTCGCTGACAAAACCGTTGAGCGGCGGCAGTCCACAGATCGCCACCGCACCGCCGAGGAACATTGCCCCGGTCCACGGTTGCAGTTTGAGCAGGCCGCCGTAGTGGTCGATCTGCCGACTGCCGACGGCATGGATCACCGAACCGGCACTCAAAAAGAGGAGCGCCTTGAACAGACCGTGATTGACCACATGAAGCAGGCAGCCGGACAGTCCCAGCACGATCAGCGCAGGTTGATCGTAGCTGCGTCCGAGGAGCGCAATGCCGAGACCAAGGGCAATGATGCCGATGTTCTCGACACTGTGATAAGCGAGCAGCCGTTTGATATCATGCTGCGCCAGCGCCAGCGCCACCCCCATAATCCCCGACACCGCGCCGAGCAGCAGCACCGTCCACCCCCACCAGGCAGGGATCTCGGCAAACAACGAGGTAAGGCGTACCAGCCCGTAGATGCCGGTCTTGATCATCACTCCGGAGAGGAGGGCCGAGGCGTGACTGGGAGCGGCGGCATGCGCGCCGGGCAGCCAGATGTGCAACGGCATCAGTCCCGCCTTCATACCGAAACCGAACAGTCCGAGGAGAAAAATCAGGCTGCTTCCCGTGGCGGCCAGGGTTCCTGCTGCCGGAAAATCGAGCGAGCCGGTCGACGGTCCAAGGAGGACAAAAAGCGCGAAGAGGGCGAGAGTTCCGGTATGGGTTGCAATCAGGTAGATAAACCCGGCGCGACGTACCTCCGCTTGGTGATCCTCGGTGGTGATCAGGAAATAGCCGGAGATCGCCATCACTTCCCAGGCCATGAGAAACAGTACGCCGTTGCGTGCCAGCAACAAAAGGATCATTGCTCCGCTGATCAGACCATAAAAAAGGCGCAGCTTGCGACCGTTAGCGGGGTGCTCGCGGTGCGGCCAATAGCGCAAACCGTAGATCGCACCGGTGGCGACGATGATCAGCAGCGGCAGCAGAAAACAGATGGCCAGCGGGTCCAGATAAAACGCCAGGGAAGCGCCGGGAACGGACCAGGCAAAAGTGTGAGACAGCTCCCCGCTGCCACGTGTGGCGCTGACGATTGCCGCACCGATACAAACCGCCCCGACGAGCGTCAGCAGGGCCGCGAAACGTTCCCCGCCGTGTTCGTCCGAGCGGCAGAAAAGCCCCGGCACACCGGCCAGCATTATCAGGAGCAGCCCGCCCCCCAGCAGCGTCATCTCACCCTCCCCCGTGTCCGCCGGCCCAGAGACTCCAGGCCAGCAACACTGCGCTGGTGACGAACATATAGAGCAGATAAATGGACAACTGTCGCCAGCACCCGGCCAGACCGACAAACAGTGGATGCAGAATGCGGGTCAGGACGATCTCCGGGGGATGCTGTGCCAACTGAACGGGAACCGTAAAAAGACCACTGACCTTTCCACCGCTGACCTGCGGCGCCATGAACTTTGACAGCAGATGATTGGCGGCCAGCCCGGCGTAGCCGGCACCGGTATATTTGAGGCTGCCGCAAGCAATCCCACCCACAAGAAAGAAGGCCAGCAGCAGTGTCATGCAGCAGATAAAGCCACGCCGCATGACGCACCTCCTCGACGCGGTGGTGCCACGCGACAAGAAAAAAAGAGCTGATGGTCATGATTTCCCAGGAGGCAAGATCTTTTGTTCGGCGTGCGCCAGCGCCGCAAAAATATTCTCCCGACTTTCCTGCGCCAGCAACGCCCGGCGGAATTCTTTATCGTGCAATACAAACCCGATGCGGGAAAGAAGATGCAGATGGACGCGCAGACTGGAGGTGATGATCAGCAGCAGGACCTCGACGGCCTGACCATCGAGAGCATGAAAATCGACCGGATGTTCAAGGAAGCAGATCGTCACTGTCGAGCCGACAACGTTCAGCAAGCCGGGGCTGCGCGGGTGCGGAAGGGCGATGCGCTCGCCGATTGCGGTTGAGGTGAGCTGCTCGCGGGTAATCAGCATCTGTTGCAGATACTGCCGGTCAACTCCGTCTGACAATCTTAAATGAGCGACCGCGTCGGCCAGCACGGCATCTATGCTGCGCCCCTCGATGCGATAAAAAATTCCACCTGCTTCGAGCGCCGCCGACAGCGTCGGGAGCGACAGGGCACTCGACTCCGGCTCACTGAAGGCTTCCACGGCCACCGGTCGGCGCCGCGAAGTCGCCCATTCGAGCAGCTCGGCACGATTGAAACGGTAGCTCTCGTTGACCTTGTAGATCGGCAGAATATTCTGCTTGATCCAGCGGTAAATCGTTTTTTCCGAGACCGACAGGAGCCGGGAGGCCTCTTTTACCGATAGGTTCATTTGTACCCTTTATGTGATATTTGTCTATTCATGTGGACATATTTGGACACTATCTTGATATTGCTACAATTGTCAACACCTTCTACGCAGACACGTCGAATGGATCAACGGCATTTCGGTTCGCAGTCTTTTTTTGCTTAATCATGACGAAATGTGCTATTTTTTCGGGACACAGCCACAGACGTCTATCGAACGTTGAAGGGGGTATCGTTTGCGTATTCTTGTCGTTGAGGATAATGAGGCCGTCGCCGTACTGTTGCGCATGATGTTGACGCGGCACGGACATCAGGTCGATGTCTGTATTGATCCAGTTCATTGTCCCTACCATAATGGAGAAAGCGCCGCGTGCTCAGCGCAGGAAAAACCCTGTGCCGATGCGGTTATTGTCGATTATCAGATGCATCACATGACCGGCCTGGATCTGCTGCTTCAGCAGCGGCAGAACGGTTGTCGGGTGCCGAACCGGAACAAGGCGGTTGCCAGTGCGTTGATCAATGATGAGCGCAGTATCGCCATTGAGCGCCACGGATTCACGGTGTTGCGCAAGCCGTTTGAAAAACAGCGGTTGAACGATTTTCTCGCCGGTTGCGTGTCTGCTCCGGCCAACGACGATTAATGTTGCCCCCTCACCTCGATGACACCAACTAAAACTCCGACTGAAAAATTTATTCCGGTCTGTCGCGAAGATATGCAGCGGCGGGGCTGGGATGAGCTCGATGTGCTGTTCGTCAGCGGTGATGCCTACGTCGATCATCCCGCCTTTGGCACGCCTCTGCTGGCACGGTTGCTTGAAGCCGAAGGGTTTCGCGTCGGTATTTTGGCCCAGCCCGACTGGCGTGACCCCGCCGCCTTGCAGATCATGGGGCGCCCGCGGCTGTATGCTGCAATCTCCGCCGGTGCGATGGATTCTCTGGTCAACCATTACACCGCCGCCAAAAAAATCCGCCGCGATGATGCCTACACGCCAGGGGGGCAGGCGGGGGCGCGTCCCAACCGGGCGGTGATCGCCTACACCGCTGCCATTAAAGGTGCGTTCAAGGGATTACCGACGGTGATCGGGGGGATCGAGGCCAGTCTGCGACGGCTGGCACATTACGATTATTGGAGCAATGCGGTTCGACGTTCCATCCTGATCGACGCAAAAGCCGATCTGCTCCTCTTCGGGATGGCGGAAACGGCGCTGGTCGCGTTGACGCAACGACTTCACGCCGGTGAACCGATCACGGCGATCCGTGACCTGCCGGGAACCGCAGGCGTCGTGACGGAAGCGCCCCCTGCGGCGCTCCAGCTGCCTGGTTACGAAGACGTTGCGGCGCACCCGGCGGCTTATAACAAAGCGTTCATCCTTGCTGCCGCCGAGGCGAATCCGTTCAGCGGCAGACCCCTGGTACAGGCGCATGACAAGCGCTCGGTACTGATCAACCGCCCCGCCCTGCCACTTGACGAGGCGCAACTTGACCGTATCTACGCGCTGCCGTTCCAGCGCCTGCCGCACCCTTCTTACACCGCTAAAATTCCCGCCTACGAGCAGATTAAATTTTCCATTACCAGCCATCGCGGCTGTTTCGGGGGGTGTGCTTTCTGCGCGATTACCCATCATCAGGGAAAGTTCGTCCAGTCCCGCTCGCACGATTCAATTCGACGTGAGGTCGAACGCCTGAGCGAACATCCGGACTTTCGCGGCACCCTCACCGATGTCGGCGGCCCGACCGCCAACATGTATGGTCTCGGCTGTGGCGACACCACAGCCAGGGCGAGCTGCCGCCGCGAAAGCTGTCTTTTCCCCGCCCCCTGTCAGCATTTACGCACCGGCGACCGCCGCGCGGTCAAGTTGCTTGCCGACCTGAGTGCCTTGCCGCAGGTCAAGCACCTCTTCGTTGCCTCCGGAATCCGCTTCGATCTGCTGGAAAAACAGCCGCGCTATTTTGATGCATTGTTGCGACGTCATGTCGGCGGATTGCTCAAGGTGGCCCCCGAGGCGGCGGTGGCTACGGTAACAAAAATCATGCGCAAACCGGCACCGGAACACTTCAGTCGTTTTCTGGAACGTTATCGCACCCGCGTTCAGGAACTGGGGCAGCGCTACGGAATCGTCCCCTATCTGATCAGTGCGCATCCCGGTTGCACCCTCAACGATATGATCGACACCGCCTTGTTCCTCAAACGTCACCAGCTGCGCGTCGAACAGGTGCAAGAGTTTACCCCCACGCCGGGGAGCCTTGCCACCTGCATCTACCACACCGGACGTGACCCCTACAGTGATGCACCGGTCCATGTTCCGCGCGAGGCCAGGGAGCGGCGTTTGCAAAAGGCGTTATTACTCTGGCATCTGCCGGAACAGCGCCAGGATGTGATGGAAGCGTTACGCGAATGTGGCAGAGAAGATGTCGCGGATGAGTTGTTCAGTTCCAGGCGGGCCTTTGCCGGGGCGCTGCAATCGACGGCAGCTCCACCCGCTTCCAAAGGGCTCAAATCGGGATCAAAAAAAAGCCGCGCCCCGTACAAAAAAAGAAAACCATAACAGTCCAGGCTGTTATGGTTCAAGTTCTCTGCACAGAAAAATGAGTTCACCCTTCGCTCACTTTGCGCGCTGGAGAGCGCGAAGATCACGGCGAGGTTGATGCAACGGTCGTTTGCGCCTCTTCGTGTCCTGCCGGGCAAATCGGTTTATTTTTCGTCCAATTCAATCGCAAACGCATGGTTAAAACGAGCACTGAAGTTCTCCAGTGCAATCGCTGCCGCCAGTTCAACCAGTTGTTCCTTTGAAAGTTCTGCCGCCAGGCGTTGATAGAGTTCTTCCGGCACCCGCACCGGGGTGTCGGTCAGTTGCTCGGTAAATTCAAGGATGTCCTTTTCCAGCGCGGTGAACGCCGCGCTGGTTCTGAAATCGGCCAACGCCGTAATCTCTTCGGGGGTGATACCCGCCTCACGGGCGAGTCGGTCAGTCAGATCGATTCAAAAGGTGCACTCGACGCGGTGTGCCGTCCAGTACATCGCCAGGCGCTTGAGTCGTTCCGGCAACACCCCGCCACCGCGCACCCGGCGGGCCAGCGTCAGAAACCCGCGCATGATCCCCGGTTTATGCGCATAAACACGCAGCGGCGCGGGCACCTTGCCGGTGCGCCATTTCAGCAGTGCGAAAAGTATCCGGGTGGTGAAACCAACCTCCGCATCTTTCATCCCGTTCATACGCATTGTTCTTTATCCTTTCCCTTTTTTGAGACGCACGCCGTCCTCGACCAGTTCAACCAGCCCGGCCTTGTAAAGACCGCCGAGCGCTTTTTTGAAAAGTTTCTTGCTCATTCCGGTTTCCCGCTGGATCGTTTCGGGGGTACTTCGGTCATGGACCGGCAGAAACTCACGCTCTTGCAACAGCGTCAGCAACGAATCCTTCCCTTCGCGGATTCCCGCAACCCCCGTCGGCCGCAGCGTGACATCGATCTTGCCATCGGCACGCACCTTGCGGACATAACCGGACAGGCGATCGCCGGGGCGCACATTGTCACCCATCTCATCCCGGTAAAGCAGCCCCTCGTAGCGATGATTGATAATCACCGCCGCGCCCAGTTCAGTAAAACGCCAGACCATCAGTTGCACCGGTTGACCTGCCTTCACGTCAACGCTATCGACGGCAAAACAGAGGTCTATCAGAGCGGTTCCGATCGGTCGCTGGCGGTCGTCAAGACAGACCTTGACCAGATAACTGCGCCCCTCGCGCATCCGTTCCGGCTGTTCGCTGTAAGGCACCAACAGATCTTTCTCCATCCCCCAATCGAGAAACGCCCCATGTTTGGAGGTTTGATTGACCTTGAGCCGAGCAAATTCACCGACCTGCGCTTTTGGAATTCGGGTGGTCGCGGCCAACGTTGCGTCGGAGCTGTGATAGATAAAGACCGTCAGCCGGTCACCCTCCTGAACCTCCGGCGGCGCTTCCCGGCGCGGCAGCAGGACGAGGTTGTCGCCCTCCCCCAGCCAGGCCCCGCGCAGGTCAACCTGCCGCACCCTGAGCGTATTTATTTTGCCAATGTCAACCATGGTCACTGCTCATCGTAAGATTATTTCCCCAACACTTCCTTGACTCTCTTGCCGATATCCGCCGGAGACTGTACCACATGCACGCCACATTCCTCCAACGCTTTCATTTTTGCCGCTGCAGTATCATCCCCCCCCGAAACAATCGCCCCCGCGTGCCCCATGCGTTTGTTTCGCGGAGCGGTCTGCCCGGCGATGAAGCTCACCACCGGCTTGCTGAAGTGCTGTTTGATCCACTCCCCGGCCTTCACTTCGGCCTGCCCGCCGATCTCGCCGATCAGGACAACACATTCGGTCTGGGCATCGAACTGGAACATCTCCAGCAGGTCAATATATTTCAAGCCAACGATGGGATCCCCCCCGATGCCGATACAGGTCGACTGCCCGTAGCCGAAGGCGCTGACCTGCTTGACCGCCTCATAGGTCAGGGTTCCCGATTTGGAGATGATCCCGACCGTGCCGGGGGTGTGTATTTCGCCCGGCATGATCCCCATCTTGCATTCGCCGGGGGTGATCACGCCCGGACAGTTCGGCCCGATAAGCATGGTCCTTGAAGCACTCGTCTTCATCAGCCGCTTGACATTGATCATGTCCCTGACGGGGATCCCTTCGGTAATGCAGACGCACAGATCGAGATTGGCATCGATCGATTCCATCACCGCATCAGCCGCGTAGGCCGGCGGCACATAGACGATAGACGCGTTTGCGCCGGTTTTGCGAATCGCTTCCTCGACGGTGTCGAACACCGGCGTGCCATCAACCTCGGTCCCCCCCTTGCCGGGAACCACCCCGGCGACGATATTGGTACCATATTCTTTCATTTTCTGCGCATGAAATTTGCCCTGAGATCCGCTCAGCCCCTGCACGAGGACTTTCGTCCTGTTATTGACAAGTATGCTCATTTTTTACTCCCCGTTACGCAGACTTTGCTGCGGATCTCTTTTTGGCGGGCTGGTCGGCGGCAGCCAGCTGCACCGCTTTTTCGGCGGCATCGGCCATGGTATCTCCGGTCACGATATTCAAACCCGACTTGGCGGCGCCCTCCTCAAGGATCCTGCGCCCTTCCTGCACATTTGTCCCGTCCAGACGGACAACAATATGGCGGTCGCTCGGCACCTCCTCGGAAGCTTTCAGTACCCCCTGAGCAATCAGATCACAGCGGACTATCCCGCCGAAAATATTGACAAAAATCACTTTGACTTTGGGATCGGTGAGAATGATCTTGAACGCTTCCCGCACCTTGTTGACATCCGCGCCCCCCCCCACATCGAGGAAGTTTGCCGGTTCGCCACCGTTGAACTTGATAATGTCCATGGTCGCCATGGCCAGCCCGGCACCGTTGACCATGCACCCGATATTGCCGTCCATGCTGACATAGGAAAGATCAAAAATCGACGCTCTGACCTCCTGCGGTTCAAGCTCGCCGTAATCTTTCATCTCTTCGATTTTCGGATGCCGGAACAGGGCGTTATCGTCCACGGACATTTTTGCATCGAGGCAGATAATCTCGCCATCGCTGGTGACAACCAGTGGATTGATTTCCAGCATCATCCCGTCATGATCGACGAAGCACTGGTAGAGTTTGTTGGCAACGTCCGCGAACCGGGTGAGCAGACTCGAATCAAGACCGATCGCCTTGGCAATCTTGCGCCCGAGAAAAAGGCCCATTCCCGTCACCGGATTGACCTGTGCCTTGATGACCGCAGCCGGGTTGTCCCTGGCCACCTCTTCGATCTCCACGCCCCCCTCGGAACTGGCAATCACCATGTGCTGTTCGGAGTCCCGGTCAACCAGGAAACTGAGGTAAATTTCCTGGTTGATCTGTGTCGCTTTTTCGATCAGGATGCGGCGCACCACCTTGCCTTCAGGTCCGGTCTGTTTGGTGACGATTTTCATGCCGAGCATCCGCGTCGCTTCGTCATAGACCTGATCGAACGCTTTGACGACCTTGACCCCGCCCGCCTTGCCACGGCCACCGGCATGAACCTGCGCCTTGATGACCCAGGCATCACCTTTCAACTCTTTCGCGACGCGCAGGGCATCACTGGCGGTCGAGGCGACACCGCCGTCCGGAACCGGAACGCCATAGTTTCTGAGCAGTCCTTTAGCCTGAAATTCATGCAGATACATGGTTCACCTTCCTTGTTGAGTGATCAATCCCCTTCTTTATACGCCGCTGAAGGGTGTGGTGCAATCTTTTATCTAAACTAAAAATTATCTTGATCAGAATAGATGCACGTTAAAGTCTCGCATGAACCCTTAAAACGGTATAACTGAGCTATTTTTATTATAAAAAAAGGGCGAAGATGGCAGTGAAATATTATTTCAGTGATTATGAACCATATCGCGCACAAAACTACCAAACAGTTTAACTAAAAAATCAGACGATTAACTCCGTGGGGAGCAACTGAAGACGCCACCGTCTTTCATCCACGGGCAGCTTATTTCAACGTCGTCAAATAATTAACCAGGGCATTAATTTCCGCTACCGAGAGATGCCGCGAATCAGGCATCGCTGATCTCGGCAGTTTGGCCGCCGGGTATAACAACTTTTGCCGAATTTCGTCGGCTGTCAAGCGCTGGCCGACATATTTCAGTTCGACACCGAGCGTTCCGCCGGGCTGATTGATGGCATGGCACCCCAGGCACCCTTGCGAAAGAATCAGCTCACGCGCCACAGTATCCTCTCCACCCGGCGCGGTGGACCACCCTCCCGACAGCAACAGCAGACCGATTATGACCACTCTACGAAAATTCATTGCTTTGACCTCCATGGACCGTGTCCCGCCCTGAAACCTGACTGCACCTGAATTGAGGGGGAGGGCGCCGATTCCGGTTGAATTATCACCAGCTGCCCGCTAAACTGGGTCGCCATCGGAACAAACGGCCCATTCACAGGAGTATTTTCCATGCTGATTGTTATGCATCATAGCGCCACCGCCGCCCAAATCGACCGCGTTGAAAAATCTGTCCGCGCCATGGGGCTGCGCCCCGAACCGATTCCGGGCAGTCTGCGTACCGCTATCGGGGTTCTCGGCAACCAGGGGTACGTGGACGATTCGACGATCCGCGACCTGCCGGGGGTGCGCGAGGTCATTCATGTCAGCAAACCGTACAAACTGGTCTCCCGCGATTTTCACCCCCAGGCGACGATTGTCAAGGTCGGCGCGGTTGACATTGGCGACAACTGTCCGCCGGTGATCATGGCGGGGCCCTGCTCGATTGAAAATGAAGAGCAGATGCGCGCCGCTGCGGTCGGGGTCAAAGCCGCCGGTGCGCACCTCCTGCGCGGCGGAGCTTTCAAGCCACGGACCGGTCCCCACTCCTTTCAGGGGCTCGGGATCGAGGGGTTGAAGCTGCTGCGCCAGGCCGGTGACAGTGTCGGCATGCCGGTGATCACCGAGGTGATGCGTATCGAACAACTTGACGCCGTTTGCGCGAACGCCGACATGCTCCAGATCGGCGCGCGCAATATGCAGAATTTTGATCTGCTTAAAGAAGTTGGCAAGCTGCGCCATCCGGTCTTGCTGAAGCGGGGCATGAGCGCGACGATCGAGGAATTTCTGGCGGCGGCCGAGTATATCGTCGCCGAAGGAAATGACCAGGTCGTGCTCTGCGAACGCGGTATCCGCACCTTCGAACGCGCCACCCGCAACACCCTTGATCTGTCTGTCGCCACGCTCGTTCGTGAACTCTCCCACCTGCCGATTATCGTCGATCCGAGCCACGCCACCGGCGTTCGTTCACTGGTGCCGGTGATGTCAAAGGCAGCGCTGGTCGCCGGGGCTCATGGGCTGATGATTGAAGTCCATCCTGATCCGGCCACGGCCTTGTGCGATGGCGCCCAGAGCTTGACGATCGAAGGCTTTACTGAATTGATGGAGCAGTTGCGTTCCCTGTCCGCGGTCCTCTAAACGGCGAACTTTGATCGTTCCGCATCCGCCCCGACCAGCCTGATCAGAGTGATTTCCGGCGGGCAGAAAAAGCGCACCGGGAGACCGCTGGTGCCGATCCCCCGGTTCACGTAAAGGGGGGTGGCGTGCGCCCCGACCCGGTAATTTCCGGCCACGAAATCACCGCTGTACATCGGCAGATGGAGCGGCGGCAGAGCGGGCAAGCGCACCTGACCACCGTGGGTATGCCCACAGAGGATCAAGTCCCAGCGCTTATCAAGCAGATGATGGTCGAAAGCCGGAACGTGTGACAACAGCAGGTTGAGTCGCTGCGGATCAATCTGCGCCTGCAGCCGTTTCAAGGAGTCTGCCAAAGACGGGTAGTCGAGCCCCGCCAACGACAGGGGGATTCCCGTCACCGCCAGATCGATGCGTTCATTGATCAGCAACGTTACCCCCGCCGCAGCAAAGCGCTGGCGCAAATTTTCCCCCTCCAGGCGTGACCAGTATTCCCAGTTCCCCTGGACGCCATAGACGCCCTGCGGCGCGTGCAACAGTTGCAAAAAACGCACGACCCCGGCAAGATTACGCTTCTCTTCCAGGTAGTCACCGGTCAGCAAAACAGCATCGACACCCAGCGCATTGACCTGTGCCGCGACCTCCCGGTGATAGCGGTTAACCGTCTGGATATGCAGATCGGACAACTGTCCCAGGCGCACCTCCACACCGGCAGGGAGCTTGGGGCTGACGATCAACTGTTCCTCGACGACTGCGTGGCGCGGTTCGTACCACAAGCCACGGACGCCGACACCACTACCGAGAAGTGTTAAAAAACCGACCGAGCGGCCGAGAAATATCCGCCGCTCCGGAAGGTCAGGAAGGTTTTCGGAATTCATTTCGTCATGGTGCATGCGTTGCTCCGATGGCGCTGGTCACGTACCCCGCCCCGGTCAAGGGCAAAAACAGCAGAAGGCGCTCTGCACTTGCGCGCAGTGAGTGATCGGCGTTATACTTCATTGACTTGATTATGCCGTTCTTCCCCCCCTTGAACAAGGAGATAGTTAATGGATTCCTCGCAAAAGATTGTAGCTGATGTTCACTGGGTCGGTGTTAAAGATCGCGACCTGGAAATTTTTGATGACCTTTTTCCGACCCACAACGGCACCACCTACAATGCCTATCTGGTCTGCGGCAAAAACAAAACCGTACTGATCGACACCGTCAAGGAACCGTTCAGCGCTGAATTTTTCAGCAAGGTCGGCGAGCATCTCGCTCTGGAAAAAGTCGATGCGGTGATCATCAACCACACCGAACCGGATCACTCCGGGGCACTCAACGCCCTGCTCGATAAAAACCCGGAACTGGTCATTTATTGCTCACGACCGGCAGATAATTTTTTGCGCCAGTTGCTCAATCGCGATTTCACCAGTTGTGTTATTGAAGAGGGTGGGGAACTCGACCTCGGCGGCAAAACCCTGCGTTTTTATCTGGCGCCCTCACTGCACTGGCCCGACACAATCTTCACCTATCTGGTCGAGGACGAACTCCTCTTTTCGTGTGATGCGTTCGGCGCGCACTATTGTTCAAGCAAACTGTTTGATGATGAAATTGCTGATTTTTCGGCGGATTTCTATTTTTATTTCGACTGTATCATGCGCCCGTTCAAAGACAAGGTGCGCGAAGCACTGGCGAAGATCAGCGACCTGCCGATCCGTATGATTTGTCCATCTCACGGCCCGATCCGGCGTTCGATGTATCAGGATGCTCTTAATTCTTACCGCCGCTGGTCCGCCGCGCCACCCATTGCCAACCGTCCGAAGGCTCTGCTGGCGATCCTTTCCTCTCACGGGAATACCCGCAAGATGGCGGCGGTCGTCCGCACCGAGCTCGAAGCACGCGGGATCGAAGTCAACGAGTTTGCGCTCAGTACGATGCGCGACGACGATTACCGCAATGCCCTTGAAGAAGCGGATGTCCTGGTTATCGGCACCCCGACGATTCAGCGCGACGCACCGTCGCAAGTCTGGCATGCTCTGACGCTGATTTCATCGGTGAACCCGAAGGTAAAACGCGGCGCCGTGTTCGGCTCCTATGGCTGGAGCGGCGAAGCGACCAAAATGATTGAAGAACGTTTGCGCGGACTCAAGTATACGCTGGCGACCGACGGGCTGTCGTTCCGCTTTACCCCGACGACCGCCAACCTCGAAGAGTGTCGTCAATTCGCCAGCCGTATCGCCGCTGCCGTCCTTAAAGACTGACTCACCGTGCATGGCTAAAACAATGATCGCCGCTGTCGCCGTGGTCGCGCCGCTGCCGAAGCTGCTTGACTACCGGGTCCCCGAGCAATACAGCGCCCGCCCGTTGATCGGGGTGCGCTTTCGGGTGCCGCTCGGGCGGCGTAGCGCCGTCGGTTTCGTCATGACGCAGCGTGAAGGCTCTGCTGAGGGACTCAAGGAGCTGATCGAGCCACTTGATGAACAGCCGCTCTTTCCCCCGATCATGGGGGCATTCTTGCTGCGCGCCGCCGACTACTACCGTCATCCCCCCGGCGAGGTTCTGCATACGGCGCTGCCGGTCGGCCTCGGCGGGCGCGGCAAAACCGTTGCGCCGGTCACCGAGAAATCGTACCACTTTGTTGCAGGGAAAACGTTGCCCGGTGGCGAAAAACAACGCGCGATACTCGAATTTATCCGTCAGCACGACCAACCGACCCCGCTCACGCTGCTGCGCGAACACTTTGGAGCGCCCCACGCCACACTGCAACGGTTGACCGAACGCGGATTGCTGCGCGTATCGGTCACCGAACGGAATCGTGATCCCTTTACCGGTCACCCCCCCCCGGCTGATCGACCGGTCACACTGAACAACGATCAGTGCACCGCCATCGGTCGCATCGAAGCGGGGCTTAAGACCGATACCTTCACCCCGCTGCTGTTGCATGGCGTGACCGGAAGCGGCAAGACCGAAGTCTATCTCAACGCGGTACTCACCACCCTGCAGCGAAAGAAGAGCGCTTTAATCCTTGTCCCGGAAATCGGCTTGACGCCGCAGTTGGTCGATCGCTTTCGTGCCCGGCTGCACGGCCTGGACGTCAAACTCGCCGTCCTCCATTCCGGTCTCGGCGACGGCGAACGGTTTGATGCCTGGCGGGCTATCGCTCGTGGCGACGTTGCGGTGGTCATCGGCGCACGTTCGGCGGTCTTCGCGCCACTGGTCAACCCCGGCATCATCATTGTCGATGAGGAGCATGAGAGCAGCTACAAGCAGAGTGACGGCTTCCGCTACCACGCACGGGATCTGGCCCTGCTGCGCGGGCAAATGCAGCAATGCGTTGTTGTCCTCGGCAGCGCCACGCCGAGCAGCACCTCCTATCAACGCGCCACCGCCGGACCGGTTGAACTTCTTGAACTCCCCACGCGGATTGCTGAGCGCCCCCTGCCGCAGGTGGAGTTGATCGATCTGACCGTCCACCGTCCCGAACACAGCCTCAGTGAACCGCTGGTCACCGCCCTGGAAGAAACGCTGGCGCGCCGCGAACAGGCGCTACTGCTCCTTAACCGCCGCGGTTTCGCCCCGTATCTGCTCTGCACCGATTGCGGCCGCACCTGGCGTTGCCCCAATTGCGCAATCACCTTAACCTATCATCGTCAGGCCCGCCAGCTGCGCTGCCATTACTGCGATTATCATCAACCTCCGATCGACATTTGTCCCGACTGTCAGGGGACGGAGTTGATCCCGGACAGCGCGGGCACCGAACGGCTGGCGGAAGAGCTTCAGGAGCGTTTCCCGGCAGCGCGCATTGCGCGAATGGATCGCGACACCACCACCCGCAAGGGCGCGCAGGCGGCGATTGTCCGTGCGATGGAGCAAGGTGACATCGACGTTCTGATCGGCACGCAGATGATTGCCAAGGGACTCGATTTTCCCGCTGTGACTCTGGTCGGTATCCTCGGGTCTGATGCCACCCTCAATCTGCCTGATTTTCGTGCCGCCGAGCGCGCCTTTGCGCTCTTCACCCAGGCCGCCGGGCGCGCCGGGCGCGGCGGCACTCCCGGCCGGGTGTATATTCAAAGCTACGCGACCGAACATTATGCGCTGACCTGTTCCGCCGGGCACGACTACCGGAGTTTTTTTGCGCTGGAAAGCGCGGGACGCGAGGAACTCGGTTATCCGCCGTTCGGTCATCTGATCAACCTGGTTCTGTCTTCGCCGGATGTCAAACGGGTTGAGACCGCCGCCACGCTGCTGGCGCAACGCTTGCTCGCCGCCGCTGAAGCGGTTGATGTCCTCGGCCCGGCACCTTGCCCGCTGGGGCGCTTGCGCGGTCGCTGGCGTTACCAGATCCTGCTCAAAAGCGCCAGTCGTCCGCGCTTGCGCCAACTGCTCGACCGCTGCGAACCGTTGGGGCGCGCGCTCCCTTCCGGGGTGCGGCTGGCGGTCGACGTTGACCCGATCGATATGCTATAATTTCCCGCCCTTGATAAAGAATCAAATGGCAGCCATCACCCTTAACCTTGAGGATTTTTTTAGTGTTTTTGCATTTTTTCTCCCGTGCCCTGTTCCTCGCCCTGCTGATCCTGCTCGTCGCCTGTACTGCGCCCTGGCCCCCTCCCTCGACGCCATCGTTGCCGGAGATTACGCGCCCTGAACCGGACACTCCGGAAACGGTCGCTCCTCCCGCCTTGCAGCCGGTTGGCTGGGACGTGCTCGATGGCTGGGCAAGTGATGCGCATGACGATGCGTTACAAACCTTCCTCGTCAGTTGTCGCCCGTTGCGTTTTCGCGCCGTCTGGCAAGACGTCTGTGCCCGGGCGCGGGAGATAGCCGAGGGGGATCGCGCCGCCGCCCGGTTATTTTTTGAACAGGAATTCATCCCCCACCGCGTGGTCAATCCTGACCGCAGTACCAGCGGGCTGATCACCGGCTACTATGTTCCTGACCTGGAGGGCAGTCGCCACCGTTCACCAACCTATGCCTATCCTCTCTATCGCACGCCCGAGGATTTGCTGGTCATCGACCTTGACGAGGTGTACCCCGAACTCGACCGGATGCGCCTGCGCGGCCGGATCGAAGGGCGGCGCGTCGTCCCCTACTGGCAGCGGAGCGAAATTGATACGCCCACCGCGCCGCTCGCCGGACAGGAACTGGTCTGGGTCAACGATCCGGTTGAACGCTTCTTTTTGCACATTCAAGGTTCCGGCAGAATCAATCTTGATGATGGTACCCGGATTCTGGTCAACTACGACGACCAGAACGGCCACCCTTATCGTTCTATCGGCAAACTGCTGATCGAGCGCAACATCATGACCCGCGACCAGATGTCCATGCAGAATATCCGCTCCTGGGCCAGCAAAAATCCGCTGGCGGCACAGACGCTGCTCGCCGAGAATCCGAGTTATGTTTTTTTCCGCGAACTTGACGCTGATTTTACCAGCCCGCCCGGCGCTCTCGGTGTTCCCCTGACCGCGCGCCGCAGTCTGGCGGTCGATGCACATACTATCCCGCTCGGCGCCCCGGTCTATCTCACCGCCACCTGGCCGGATCGCGA
The DNA here is from genome assembly GCA_029210745.1 of Desulfuromonadales bacterium. GTDB lineage: Bacteria > Desulfobacterota > Desulfuromonadia > Desulfuromonadales > JAHYIW01 > JAHYIW01. The sequence goes on along the minus strand of JARGFI010000015.1, from coordinate 32,632 downwards.
TGCTCCCTTGCAACGGCTGATGGTCGCCCAGGATACCGGCGGCGCGATCAAGGGCGCGGTGCGCGCCGATTTCTTCTGGGGGATTGGCGATGAAGCCGGTTTCTACGCGGGACGGATGAAACAACCGGGGCGACTTTGGGTGCTGCTGCCGAACGCGCTGGCCGCAACCCCGGCAATGGCGGATGAAGAGGAGGGAGAGGAAAAGTGAGGACGAGACGATGACACGAGTAAACTGTTGGCCGCTACTGTTGTTGCTTCTGACGTTGACCTGTGCAGGGGCCACCGACAGCCATGCCCTCGAAGCGGCGACCGGACGACTGTTGCTGGCGAGTAACAAGATGAGCGATTCGCGTTTCAAGGAAACGGTCATCCTGATCACCGGACACGAACACGGGAGTATGGGGATCATCCTTAACCGCCCCACCGGCCTGAAACTGGCGGAGGTCCTGCCTGAAGTTGAAGAGGTTCGGGGACGCCCGACGATCTTTTATTTCGGCGGCCCGGTCGACAAGCAACAGGTACTCACCCTGCTCCGCAACGGTGAACGGCGGGACAACTCCAGCCAGGTTGTCGGACGCACCGGCTTAAGTGATCTCAAATCGGTGCTGGATCGTTTTGACGATGAACAGATTGATGCCAAGCTGCGTGTCTATCTCGGCTATGTTGGCTGGGCACCGGGACAATTGAACAAGGAAATTGTCCGCGGGGACTGGCTGGTAATCGCGGAAGACGAAATGGCCATTTACGATCCGCAGCCCCGGACGCTGTGGACGCGCTTGTGGCAAAAACATACGCAGGAAATGACCGGACAGGAGAAGGAATAACTGGTTGGCAGTCAGGGCTCCCAGCGGTTGCCGCGCCGCCGCATTTCGATCACTTCCATAGTGCCCTGATCGTTAATCATCGCATTGAGTAGCCAGCTGACCAGACTGATCACCAGCGAACCGGCCACCGCCGACCAGAAGCCGTGCACCACGAAGCCGCGGCTGACCCCTGAAGTCATCAGCAACAGCACGGCATTGATGACAAAGGTGAACAGCCCCAAAGTGAGGATATTCAGCGGCAAGGTAAAGAGCAGCAGGAGCGGTCGCAGCAGGGCGTTGAGTACGCCGAGAACTGCGGCGGCAAAGATCGCCGCAACCGGGCCACGGATTTCAATCCCGCCAAGCAGCCAGGCGGCGGCCATAATCGCCAATGTTTGAATAATCCAGCGAATCAATAATCCGCGCATAACCGTCCTCCCTTTGTTCATCTGCCTTTAATCAGTATCACCCGCAAAGTAAAGGGGTGGCAGCGCAGAACTGATCAGCAAGGCCATCAGGGGCAAACGCCGATGTAGACCGTTGCAATTCCGAAAGTCAGATCAAAATGGCGGACATCAACGAAACCGGCTGTCGTCAGCATCGCCTTGAACTCGCTGCGGGCGGGAAATTCGAGGACCGAATCGGGCAGGTAGGTGTAAGCCCCGCGATTTGAGAAGAGCCCGCCAATCAACGGCAGCAGCCGACGGAAATAGAAGTAGTAGAGGGCACGAAAGAAGCGACTGGTCGGGGTCGAGAATTCCAGGATCACCACCCTCCCTCCCGGCTTGAGAACCCGACGCATTTCGTTGAGCCCGGTCTGCCGCTCGACCACATTGCGAATTCCGAAAGCAATCGTCACGCCATCAAACACCCCGTCCGGGTGGGGCAGGGCTTCGCACGGCGCGTTGGCAAAAACGATGCGATGGGCAAAGGGGGATGCAGCAACTTTTTGTTGCCCGCGAACCAGCATCCCCTGGGTAAAATCGGAGCCGACAATCACCACGCTGGCCGGGGTTCGCTTGGCAATTTCGATCGCGACGTCGCCTGTCCCGGTCGCAATGTCGAGCACCCGCCCGTGTTCAGGAATACGCAGCCGCCCGACGGCAAAAGATCGCCACGAACGGTCAATCCCGAAGGACAGCAGCCGGTTGAGAAAATCGTAGCGCGGGGCAATGGTGTCGAACATATCGCGAATGCCGCGCCCTTTGTCAGTAAGTTTGTACATCAGTCTCTTTCGCTTGGCAGAAAATGTTGACGCAGATGCATCGATTTATTAGCATATTGCCTTGACGCTGTCAGTAAAAAACCAGTGCGTCGCGCGACCGCCAGCGAACCCGCTGAGCGCCAACCACGTTCCGCACCCGGCGCCCTCCTTAACAAGGAACACCATGCCACCGCTGATTGTTACTGCCGCTGTTCTGCATCACCGCGACACCGTCCTGATCACCCAGCGGCGCCCCGCTTGCCGTCTGGCGGGAAAGTGGGAATTCCCCGGTGGCAAACTTGAGGATGACGAGCCGCCGCAGGATGGCCTCAAGCGAGAAATTCGCGAAGAACTCGGTATTGAAATAACCGTGGGGGACATTTTTGCGGTCTGCTATCACCGCTACGACTGGGGAACAGCGTTGATTCTCGCTTATACCTGCCAGCCGTTGTCGCTGGCAATCGAAAACCGCGAAGTAGCCGATCATCGCTGGGTCACCCCGGCAGCGATCGATGCGTTTGAGATGCTTCCCGCCGATGAGCCGATTGTGCGCAAATTACAGCACATTGAGGGGGATTAGAGAGCTTTGCGCATAACGTTCAAACTCTCTTGCCGCAAGGAAACTCAGCGTTGCTCAGGTAATTCCTTGACAGCAGACCAGCGACTATGTACCATTTGTACATAAAGTACACAGTGGAGGTATTGCCATGCACAATACAGTGACTACAGCCGAAGCCAGAAAAAAGCTTGCCGAGATCGTCAACAAGGTAGCGTACGGAAAAGAGCCCGTTGTGCTGACCCGTCGAGGGGAGGAGATTGCGGCCCTGATTTCCATGGAAGAACTGGAGTTACTTGAGCTTATTGAAGACCATATTGATATCGAAGATGCAAAAGAAGCCCTTGCTGAACCAGGAGAAAACATCCCTGCGGAAAAAGTTTGGCAAGATTTAGGGCTTATCTGATCCATGAAATATTCTGTTGAGTTCAGGCCCGCTGTCCTGAAGAGCCTCAAACAGCTGCCCAAGAAAGACCTGCAACGGGTCAAGAAAAAGATTGACGAAATAGCCGAGAATTTGCCTGAGCCTGCGACAACCAAAATGAAGGGAGGCCATTCTTTTCATAAAGTACGATCTGGTGATTATCGGATAATTTACGAAATTCATGGTGAACGGCTTGTCATCCTTGTCGTAAAAGTTGGTCACCGGAAAGATGTATATAAAAAACTCCTGTAGCATCCATTTCTGCACGGCGGAGAATATTTAAAAACAAAAAGGATCGGTGACGTCAAAGCGCTACGGCTGGCCAGACGCCGGGCCGCGACCCGCGAAGTTGCTTTTCAGCTTTCATTGAAGATTGAATCATAAACCGGCGGGTTTCGTCCCGCCAGCCGCCATTCTTTTGCCGACTTACCAGCGCGGCGACCAGGCGGGATGGCTGTAGTTCGCTCCCGGCGAAGTCAGGCGCCGGTCCCCCGAACCATCGGCGCGCATCACATGAATTGCCTTTTCTCCCGAAGCGTCTGATGAATAGACCAGAAAGCGCCCGTCGGGGCTCCAGCGCGGGTGTTCCTTGTTCCCTGGTCCGTCGGTTATACGCCGTTCATCGCCACCATCGCTGCGTACCGTGTAAATATCAAATTTACCGTTTTCCAGCCGACTGAATGCAATGCGGTCACTGACCGGGCTCCAGGCCGGGGTGACATTGTATTTGCCATCGAAGGTCAGCCGCTCGACCTTCCCGGTCGGGATATCGAGGATAAAGACATGTGGATTGCCGCGCCGGTCGGAAACAAATGCCAGCCGATCGCCGCCCGGGCTCCAGCTCGGGTCGACATCGATCGCCCAGTTGTCAGTCAGGCGTTTGCGCAGCACCCCGGACGGGCTGAGCAGGTAGAGTTCTGAATTGCCGTCATGTGACAGTGAAACCGCCAGTTCACCCCCGTCGGCGCGAAAGCGCCCGGCAATATTGAGCCCCAGACGATGAGAAATCTTCGCCTCAAAGCCGGTGTAGATTTCCTTGCGGTAAAGGTCGGGGTTGTCATCCCGATACGAGGTGAAGATCACCTCCCGCCCCAACGGTGAAAAGTCGGGGTTGAGTACCAGCGAGCGATGGTTGGTGATCTGGATCGGATCACGCCCGTCGGTCTCCATCAGGTAGAGTTCCTTGTGCCCGGTCTGGTCGGAGATATAAGCGAGGCGGGTATTGAACGCTCCGGCGCGCCCGGAGAGGCTTTGCAGGACCAGATCGGCGAAGGCGTGAGCCATCCGCCGCGCGTCCTGCGGTCGTCCGCGATAGCGACGCCCGGCCAGCAAGCGACGCCCGGTTACGTCATAGAGGCGTGCTTCGAGGGTCAGTTCCTCGCCATCAAGCCGATAGGCCCCCTTGATGACACTTTCGGCACTCAATAGCCGCCACTGGCTGAAATCGACAGCGGTGCTGGTCAGCCCGATCCGTCCGGCGTCGGACAGAAACGTCCCGCTGTCGATCAGGGCGAAGATGCCGCTCAGATCAAAATCGGACCGCAGGGTAATAGCGACTTCCGCCGCCAGATCGGGGCGCTCCACGCCGTCGAGTGGCAGAAAACGGGTCAGGGCCAGAGGGATAGTCTGCTGTCCCGGCTCACGCAGGGTGATGCGCGAGGCATCGGCCAGTGCCGCTCCGGCACAGCTGATTAACAGCATCAATAGTAAGGCCATACGAAAAAATATCACTAGCGTCGTTTCTTGATGGTTTCAACTTCGAAAAACACATCAAACTCCTGAGGCCCTTCCAGCGGGAAAGGCAGTTTTTTTGATTTAAGGATGGCACTCTTGGCCGACTGATCAAAGATCGCGCTACCGGAACTGGCCACCAGATTGAAATTGATCAGCTCACCGGCGGCGTTATATTTGACCAGAAAATTGGCGTCAGATTCATTCCCCTTGAGTTGATAGGGGGAGAAGGTCCAGTTCTCGGTCAGATAGGCCCTGACTTTGGCAACCAGTTCGGCGCCGCCATCCTGTCCTCCTGCCTCTGGAGTTGCAACCGGCGCGTTGAGTCCGGCCTTGAGCTGCGCCAGCTTATCCCTGATCACGGCGATATCGTCCTGGGCCTGTTGTTGCTGCAACGACTCGATCCGCTTTGCGACCGCACTCAGATCGATTTCACTGGGGCGCGGCGGAGTTGTTGGCAGTGTAACCGCCGGTGGTGCAGACTTGACCGGTACCTTCTTGGCTACCGGCTTTGCAGGCGGTGGAGAGGGAGGTAGCGGTTCAACCACCGGTTTCGGTGGCACCTTTTTGGGGGGCGGTTCGACCACCGCCGGTGCTGCCTGGGGTGGCTCAGCTTTGGGCACCACCGGCCCCGGAGGTTGTGGGGCCGGCAAGGTCAGCAGATCGACATGGTAAATATTCTGCCGTGGTGCAACCTGAGGAAAAAAACTGTTATTTCCGAAGAGCAGAAAAACCAGCAGGTGCAGGCCAAGAGACACCAGCAGCATCCTCCCGAAACCGGAATTTCGGGAGTGACTGATGCTGCTGCGGCGAAAGTTATTTTGCGTCTTTACAAGCATGCGGCTAACAACCGGGGCTACTTCTCTGGGGGCTGCGCCACCATGCCCAATTTTTCGATTCCCGCCGCGCGGGTCGCCGCCATCACCTTGACGACCTCACCGTACGCTACCGCGCGATCCGCTTCGAGAAACACTTCCCGCCCTTGGTCCCCTGCGATCGCCTGGCGCAGCACCGCCGTCAACTTGGTGACGCTGGCGATGTGCTCTTTGCCGAGCCAGATCTTGCCGCTGCGATCGACTTTGACGGTCAGCGGCTCAGCCGGGTTGGACAGGTTCGGCGCATTTGCGACCTCGGGCAAATTTACCTCGATCCCCTGATCGAGCATCGGTGCGGTGATCATGAAGATGATCAGCAGCACCAGCATGACATCGACAAAGGGCGTGACATTGATCTGCGCCAGGGGTTGACGGCGACTCGTGGAACGTTGACCGATATCCATCGCCTAGTCCTTCCGCATGGTGCGTTCGACGATGTTGAGGAATTCCTGGCTGAAGTTGTCCATTTCGCCGGTGAGGATATTGACCTTGTTGACGAAGTGATTGTAGGCCACGACCGCCGGAATTGCCGCCACCAGACCGATCGCGGTCGCGACCAGTGCTTCGGAGATGCCGGGGGCGACCACGGCCAGTGACGCACTCCCTGACTGGCCGATGCCGCGAAAGGAATCCATGATCCCCCAAACGGTGCCGAACAGGCCGATAAATGGCGCGGTCGATCCGGTGGTGGCAAGAAAAGTCAGGAATTTTTCGAGCCGATGCGTTTCCAGGGTGGTCGCCCGGCGCAGTGTCCGCGCCACCCGATCGACGCCGCCAAGGTCAGCGCTCAACCCGGCGAGCTCGGGTTCCCCTTCGTGGCGCTGCAACTTCACCAGGTCCTGATAGCTTTCGCGAAAGAGAATCGCCAGCGGGGAGTTGGGGAAATCGCCCAGCCCCTTGCCGATCAGGTCGAAACGCTTCTTGCTCCAGAAAAATTCCAGAAACGCGCTCGACTCGCGCGTGGCGCGGTGAATCACCAGCAGTTTATAAAAAATGATCGTCCACGATACGATCGAAAAATAAGCGAGTACCAGCAGCACCAGTTTAACGACCGGCCCAGCGTTCCAGATCAGATCCAAGGTATTGTCTCCTTCAAGATGGTCAGAATGAATGCTGCTGATTATCGGTGATCAACGGCGGCAAGTCAACGCTCTAACAAAAATCTATCGATTTCGACGACAGGTCATGGAGCCGCTGTTTTGTGAGGTGGGGTGAGAAAGATCATCGCCAATTTCGATGAAGAGCTGCGCAATAAGGCTGACAAGTGTCTCTCCATCGACCTGGATTCAACTGTGGCAAGTTCGGCAAGCTGCTGACTGAGGAAAAAGTTGTGACGATGGAGAAATAAATTATTGGAAATGCAGTAATGAACCGAAGAATAAACATGGTTTACCCTCCGGGGTGTATGAACCATTTGCATAAACAGACGAAAACTGTTATTTTCTGCAAGTAATCCATACAGAGGCCACCATGCTTGCAGACGATATTGCACAACTTTCATCCATCGGTCGATCCAGCTTCAGCTTCGCTGATTTGCAACAAAGGGTCGAATCGTCCCCGAGCGCACTTAAGGCAGCACTTGCCCGGTTGTTAAAAAAGGGCGAGATTGCCATGCCGTTACGGGGCTTTTATGTCATTGTCCCACCGGAGTATCGTTCATTAGGTTGTCTTCCCGCCGAGCAATTGATTCCCGATCTGATGTCTTGCCTGGGGGAACAATATTATGCCGGTTTACTCAGTGCCGCAGAGTATCATGGTGCAGCGCATCACCGCCCGCAGATCTTTCAGGTGGTGGTAACCAAACCGCGCCGTTCGATCCTCTGCGGAAAGGTGAAAATCGATTTTGTGGTTAGAAAAAATGCGCAGGATATCGAGACTCAGACCCGCAATACACCGACTGGTATCCTGAAATTCTCAACTCCAGAAGCAACGGCTTTTGACCTTGTGGGCTATTACAACAAATGTGTCGGGCTGGATAATGTGGCAACCGTACTGGTGGATCTTGCCGAAAAACTGGATCCAATAAAACTGGCAAAAATCGCCGTAAGCTCACCGATCTCCTGGTCTCAGCGGCTGGGCTATTTGCTGAACCTGATTGAGGCCGGATCTGTGAGTGAGGCACTGGCTCAATATGTCAAAGCTCGCCAACCGGTGAGAACTCCGCTGTTGCCATCGGCAGATATCAAAGGGGCACGAACCGACAACCGGTGGAAGGTTTTTATCAATACTGAAGTGGAACCTGACTTTTGATTGCCAAAGCGTACATAACCGAATGGCGACAACGTGCGCCCTGGCCGACACCAGGCATGATTGAACAGGATCTGATCATCTGTCGAGCGCTGGTATTTTTAATCACCCGCTGCTGGCGAGTAATCTCGCTTTTCGTGGTGGAACGGCGTTGTTCAAGCTGCACATGCCTGCAGTTCGTTACTCAGAAGATATCGATCTTGTCCAGGTCAAGGCCGGGCCGATTGGTGAGTTGATAGAGGGTATTCGTGAAGTCATCAATCCATGGTTGGGTACGCCGAAGTGGAAGCAAACCCTGGGCCGAGTGACCTTCCGCTACCAGTTTATCTCAGAGGATGGGCTGCCACTCACCTTGAAGATTGAGATCAATACGCGGGAGCATTTTTCTGCCTATGGCTACCAGAAAATTCCACTGAAGTTAAACTCCCGCTGGTTTTCGGGGTCAGCTGACATTTTGACTTACGAAGTTGATGAATTGCTCGGCACCAAGACCCGTGCACTTTATCAGCGTAAAAAAGGGCGCGATCTTTTTGATCTTTGGTTTGCTTTGACCAAAGGGCTTCCAGCACCAGACGTTGAGCGTGTCATCGACAGTTTTCTGCAATACATGGAGTATGGCGAGTTTTTGATCAGCAGAGCTTTGTTTGAGCAAAACCTTTTGGAAAAACGGTTAGACGAGAAATTCAATGCCGATATCGAACCGCTGTTGATAGCTGATATTCACTGGAACTTTGATCAAGCCTTCGATTTCATCATGGAGACATTAATTGCCCGACTGCCGGGCGATCCCTGGCAGTGCCGCATCAAGGGGTAACTCGGGATTGAAGATTCGATGGTATCTGATCGAGAATTTGATGGCTGCTTGCTGTTTCTTGGTCGAGGCGGGGCAGGGGAAGTTGTTGAAGACAATTCCAGAGGAGTGGTCGTTACTTTTCAGGCGGGCACAGACAGCGCGCATCCATGAGTTGTGCATGATGATGAGAGGCTGCCGAAGTGGTAAGGAGTGGTGCCTGGAATAATAGCAACTCTTCCACGAAGCAGAGGAAACTCCCCCACAATCACAAATAACGCGCCAAATTGTCCCGTACATACTGCGCGGTTGCCGACTTGGGGGAGCGTTCGAGCAGGGCCAGAACGCTTCCCCAGTCATCGCAATCCTCCCACTCGCCAACCGTGGCGCAGCTCAGGTTGAACGCTGCGGCCCGTCGCTGCGTCGCCGCAAATACCTCCGCCGTGCTCCAGGGGATATCGGCAAAGAGTCCGGGGTGATGTTGCGACTCACCGATCAGGACGTAGCCGCCGTCACCTGCGGGGATGGTAACGCAAGAGTGTTCGCGTAGTGCAGAGAACGCCGCGTCGACCAGTTTCGGTGGCAGATCAGGGCTGTCACTGCCGATCAGTGCCGCACGCTGGTAGCCGTCGGCAAGGAGCCCCCGCAACGCCTGTTCCAGGCGGGTGCCGAGATCGCCTTCCGCCTGGGGGCGCAACTGCAAGTGGGGAAAGTGCTGTCGAAAATAATCACCCGTTCCGGCGTGAAACAAGACCAGGTCAATACCTAACGTGCTGAAAACGTTGATCGTTTCATGCAGCGCGGTCTGATAAAAAGCCGCCGCCTCGGCCCCCGTCAGGGGCGGACAAAGACGCGTTTTTACTTTTCCCGCTTCGGGGGGCTTGGCAAAAATGCCCAGAACAGTATCAGTCATCGGGAGAAATTCTTTTGATAAAAAAGTGACTTGTCCACTATTTCAACAGGGTTATCCACAGCCATTCAGAGCGCGGTCGATCTCGATCTGCGCATAGGCTGAATGGTTGTGAATCGATTCAAAGTTTTCACATTCGACCCGGAACCAGAGAATGTCGGAATTATTCATCAGCGTCTCGGTCACCGCCCGCACCAGGTCCTCGACGAACATCGGGTTGTCGTACGCCTGCTCGGTCACCGCCTTTTCATCTTCGCGTTTGAGCAGGGAATAGACCGGTGCACTGGCGCAGCGTTCGACCATTTCGATCAGATCCTCGATCCAGATATGGCCGCGATAACGAATGCGCACGTCGATGACGCTACGCTGATTGTGGGCCCCGCGTTCGCTGATGTCGCGCGAACAGGGGCAGAGCGAGGTCACCGGCACCGCCACGCCGAGGATAAAGTCCGGGTTTTCATCCAGGGTTCCGATCATCCGGCACTGATAATCCATCAAGCCGCTTGCCCCGGAGACCGGCGCGCGTTTTTCGATAAAATAGGGGAATTCCAGTTCCAGATGAGCCCGCGAGGCTTCGAGTCGGGATTTCATCTCGCGCAGGATGGTGTCGATACTTTCGACGCTGATTTCGCCGTGATAGAGATTGAGGATCTCGATAAAACGGCTCATGTGCGTCCCCTTGAACTGATGGGGGAGATCGACGTACATGTTGACGCGGGCGACGGTATGTTGTTGTTCCTTGTGCTTGTCGAGCACCACGATCGGGTAACGGATATTCTTGACCCCCACCTTGTCAATGGCGATACGCCGGGTATCCGGGGATTTTTGCAGGTCAGGCATGGTTTTCATTGTGGGCATCTCTCAGGCGTAGGGGAGCGGGTCAACGGTTCCCGCCTCGGCAAAACCTTTCAGCCGCAGACGACAGGAATCACACCGGCCACAGGCCAGGCCGGCAGGGGTTGGATCGTAACAGGAATGGGTCAGTCCATAATCGACCCCCAGGGCGAGACCGCGACGCACGATGTCGGCTTTACTCAAATGGAGCAAAGGAGCGTGAATACGGTAAACACCCCGCCCGTCGACTCCGGCGGCGGTGGCCAGATTGGCCAATTTTTCAAAGGCATCGATATACTCGGGACGACAATCGGGGTAACCGGAATAGTCGAGGGCATTGACGCCGATAAAGATATCGAAAGCACCGAGGGCCTCTGCCCAGCCGAGGGCAAAGGAGAGAAAAATGGTGTTGCGGGCCGGTACATAAGTGACCGGAATGCCAGCATCAAAATTACCGTCCTTGGGCACGGCAATAGCGGCAGTCAAAGCGCTCCCGCCGATTTTACGCAGATCGATGGTGACGACCTGATGCTCTGCCACCTTTTGTCGCGGGGCGTATGCACACGCCTTGTCCAGCTCGATGGCGTGGCGCTGACCGTAGGCGAAGCTCATTGCATAGGGGGTGAACCCTGCCTCGCGCGCGATGGCCAGACAGGTCGTCGAATCGAGTCCGCCGCTGTAAAGGACGACCGCTTTCTTGTCACTCATGGTTCCTCATTGATGGTCAGTTTGAACCGCGTTAATGCGCATCGTTCGCGGTTAATGCACTTCGTAAAAAACCCCGGTTCCCAAACGATGAATCTTCAGCAGGTTGGTGGTTCCCGGTGCCGAAACCGGGCTGCCCATGGTGATGGCGACCACGTCGCCGCGTTGCAAAACCCCGGCTCTAAGCACCACCTCTTCAACCGAGCGAATCTGGGCTTCGGTGTCTCCTTCAATATCGACCCGAATCGAACGGACACCGGCATAGAGCGCCAACCGGCGCCGCACCGTCTGGGTCGGCGTCAACGCATAAATCGGCAGGGCCGGACGGTATTTGGCGACCAGCGCGGCGGTGCTGCCGGTCTGGGTAAAAGCCAGAATCGCCGCCGCACCGACATTTTCCGCGACCCGGCAGGCCGCCTGACTGATCGCTTCAGGGAGGCTGCGATAGCTGTGCTCCCCGGACAGAGGCTGAAATACCTGCTCGCGCAGGGCCGGGTCGGTTTCAACATCGAGTGCCACGCGAACCATCAGCTCCACCGCTTCAACCGGGTATTTGCCGGCCGCCGTTTCGGCGGAAAGCATTACCGCGTCGGTGCCGTCGAGGATTGCATTGGCGACATCGGAGGTTTCGGCGCGCGTCGGCCGCGGATTGTTGACCATGCTTTCGAGCATCTGGGTGGCGGTAATCACCGGTTTGCCGACGGCGTTGCACTTGCGGATAATCTTTTTCTGAATCAGCGGCACCAGTTCCGGATTGACTTCTACACCGAGATCACCCCGCGCCACCATGATCCCGTCAGCAACCTCCAGAATCGCATCAAAATTGGTCACCGCTTCAGGTTTCTCGATTTTTGCGATGACTTTAAGTGACGATTTTTCCTGAAAAATCAGTCGCTGCAACTGCTCAACATCAGCAGCGTTGCGGACGAAAGAGAGGGCGACATAATCGACGCCGTGGTCGATACAGAAGCGCAGATCAGCGAGGTCTTTTTCGGTCAGCGCCGGGGTGGAAACCGCGACGCCGGGGAGGTTTATGCCCTTGCGATCCTTCAACAGTCCGCCGACGATCACCCGGCACTGCACCTCACTGCCGGCGATCCCCAGCACTTTCAGTTCGAGCAGGCCGTCATCGAGCAGGATGCGATCCCCCGCCGTAACGTCCCCCGGCAGGTTGTGGTACGTGGTTGGAATCAACGTCCCCGCACCGGACACCGGGCGAGTGGTCATGGTGACCTCGGTCCCTGCCGTGAGGAGCATCTCCCCGTCAGCCATGATCCCGGTGCGAATCTTTGGTCCCTGCAAATCGCCGAGGATCGCCACCGCCTGCCGCCGTGCTTTCGACAACGTTCGGATATGGTCGATTATTTCCGCCTTTTCCGCCTGCTCGCCATGTGAGAAGTTAAGCCGAAAAACATCAGCACCGGCCTCCACCAAAGCTTTTAAGCCGGCAACCGAAGCGCAGGCCGGGCCAACGGTCGCAACTATTTTCGTTCGTCTGAACATGAGGGGAGAGGCTCCTTTCACGGCACCAGCGGGGCAATTTTTTAGTGGTGCAAGTCTAACACAACCCGGCAAACGGGCAAACGAAAACCGTTGCCGCTGGCGGGTGCTTTATGTTAGAACTTGTAGCTTGCAATTGATACGGATCTAAACCCCCATGATATCTAAAATTAAAGCCATTCTTAAAAAACTCCTGATTATCGGCGCTGTCGGGCTGTTGATCGCACTTCTGATCCCGGTTGGAATCTATTTTTATCTTGCCGATGATCTGCCGCGCGTCGAAACCCTCAGCGATTACCGTCCACCGATCGTCACGCGCGTCTTCAGTGAAGACGGTCAACTGATCGCTGAATATTCGAAAGAACGGCGTATCCTCTTTCCTGTTGAGCAGATGCCCCGCCAGTTGATCGACGCCTTCGTTGCGGCTGAGGATTCCCACTTCTTTGAGCATCAGGGGATTGATTTCACCTCGATTCTGCGCGCGGCGATCAAAAATATCAAGGCCGGGGGAATCGTTCAGGGGGGGAGTACCATTACCCAGCAGGTCGCCAAAACGATGCTCCTTTCGTCGGAACGCAAGTTCAAGCGCAAGTTCAAGGAAGCGATCCTCGCCTGGCGGATGGAACAGCATCTGACCAAAAATGAAATCCTCTACCTCTACCTCAACCAGATCTATCTGGGGCACCGCGCCTACGGCGTACAGGCGGCGGCGGAGAATTATTTCGCCAAAGACGTCAACCAGTTGACAGTTGCCGAATGTGCGATCCTTGCCGGGCTGCCCCAGGCTCCGAGCCGCTATTCACCGTACAGTCATCTTGACCGCGCCAAAAAACGTCAGCGCTACGTGCTCAATCGCATGGTTGAAGACGGTTACATTTCTGCGGCCGAAGCGGAATCGGCCTTTGCCCAGGAACTTGAAATTCAGCCACGGATCAATCGCAATATTGAGGATGCCGCCTATTTTACCGAACAGGTGCGGCGTTATCTCGAAGAGCGCTATGGTGAAGAGGCGCTCTACACCGAGGGGCTGGAGGTTTATACCACCATGAACCTTGCGCTGCAGCATGCCGCGCAGCAGGCGGTGCAGCAGAATCTGCGCGACCATGATCGTCGCCAGGGTTACCGGGGGCCTGAAAAGGTTTTGCCCAGCGCCGAGATTGAATCGTTTCTTGCGCAACAGGAGGTTGGCAGGCAGGGGCAACCGCTGCTGGTTGGTGACGTCCTTGACGCGGTAGTCAGCGCTGCGGACCCGGCGGGGTTCAGAGTCCGTTGCGGTCCTTACGCCGGGGTTGTGACGATCGGCGACGAGCACTGGGCGGCGCCTCTGGAAATCGTTGCCAATAACATTCCCGCACAAGGCAATGCCGACGGGAGGCGTACCCGGCTGCCGATTGGCGCGGTGATTCAGGTGCGGATCAGTGGTGCTGACGCCGCCGGTGTTCTCCAGCTGGAACTTGAACAGGAACCGTTGGCTGAAGGGGTAATCGTCGCCATCAATCCGGAAAATGGCAGCGTCAAAACCATGGTCGGTGGTTACGATTTTAAACGCAGCCAGTTCAATCGGGCACTCCAGGCCCGGCGTCTCCCCGGCTCGGCGATCAAACCACTCCTCTATGCCGCCGCTCTCGACAAAGGCTACACCCCCGCTTCAATCATTCTTGACACGCCCGTGGTCTTCAAGGACAAGAATGTTGCCGGCGTGGAGACGGTCTGGAAACCGAGTAACTATTCAGATAAATGGTACGGACCGACCTCGTTGCGGCTGGCACTCTCCAAATCGCGCAACATTGTGACGATCAAATTACTGGAAGATATCGGCATCAACTACGCCGCTAAATATATCGCCAAATTCGGTATCGAATCACCGCTGACGCGCGACCTGACCCTGGCGCTCGGTTCCTCGGCACTGACCCCGCTGGAACTGACCACGGCCTATGCGGTCATCGCCAACGGCGGGGTCAGCGTCACCCCGGTCTATGTGACCAGGGTTGTCAATCGCGACGGCAAGATTATCGAATCGATCGACCCGGCCGATTTTCCCGATGGTCCCGGTTCCGGGCAACAGTTGATTCGCCAGGGACGAAAGCGGGTGATCTCACCGGAAACCGCCTATCTGATTACCAATATGATGGAAAGCGTCGTGCAGCATGGCACCGGCTGGCGCGCCAAAGCGCTGAAACGCGCGGTCGCGGCAAAAACCGGCACCACCAACGACCTGAAAGACGCCTGGTTTGCCGGTTTCGTGCCGCAACTGGTTGCCGTTTCCTGGGTTGGCTACGATATCGAACGCCCCCTCGGCAAGTACGAAACCGGTTCCAAGGCCGCCGCCCCCGCCTGGGTTGAGTTCATGCGGGAAGCCGTTGTGGATCTGGACCTTGCTCCACTCAACTTTCGCGTCCCCGATACGATCGAATTCCATCCGGTTGATCCCCAGACCGGCCTGCTTGCCCCCGAGGACTCCGATGCTTATATCGAGGCCTTTGCTCCCAATACTGCTCCCACCCGGTACGCCCTCGACGAGAAGCATCCGCAGGCCCAGGATTTTTTCCGGCTGGACTATGAGGATTTATAGCTGAACAACCACCAGCGCCGGGTTTGTGCTCTTTGTCCGGTGATTGACAAAGGGCCTGCCTGGGAGGCAAAGGGTGCGGATGATCCGCTGACACCGCCCCGGT
>JARGFI010000015.1:0-17279 GCA_029210745.1 Desulfuromonadales bacterium | reverse complement strand
CTTTATCAGGGGAATTGGCATGAGCGCAGAGATGAACGGAAAACCGTGGAAAAAGCTCGGTGAGATTTTGATTGCCGAGGGCATCGTTACCCGGAAAACGGTTGATCGTGTTCTGGTTCATGCTCAGGAGTTGCACCGGCGTTTCGGCGCGACGCTGATCGATCTTAATCTGGTCAGCGGCGAGGAACTGGCCAACGCACTGGCCAAGCAGCATGGCTATAAAACCGTTTTCGGCCTCGGCGATATGCAGGTTGACAATTCCTTGCTGGCCACTGTTCCGGTTGAGCAGGCGCTGCGTCATCTGATTTTTCCGTTCAAACGCAAGGGCGACCAGCTGGCGCTGGCGATGGTCGACCCCACCGATGGTGATATCCTTCACGAACTATCGACCCGGACCGGCCTCAAGGTTTTCCCCTTTGTCACGACCCGCGAAGATATCCGTACCGCAATCAGTCGTCTTTATCTGCATAAAGAGCCACGGCGCACAAAAGAGCGAACCGTGTTGCTGGTCGATGATGACAAAGTTATTCTGCAGATGCTGACCGATATTCTCAGAGGGGAAGGTTATCGCATCCTGACCGCACAGGATGGCATGGAAGCGTTCAAGATCGTCATCGGGGACAGCCCGCATGTGGTGATCACCGACATGGAAATGCCGAAACTCGGGGGGTATCAACTGCTCAATTCAATTACCGCGATTCCGGAAACACGCCATATTCCCGTCATCATGATCACCGGCAAGGCCAAGACCGAAGAAGAAGAGCTGCATGCCTTTGAAAAAGGTTTTTTTGACGTGATCATGAAACCCTTCACCAAAGCCTCGGTACGAGCACGGGTGCGGCGCGCGTTCCATTTCTACAATAACCAGTATCGGGTTTTCTAGGTTCTGCAAAAACAGTTCTTGTAAGCGCCTTTGCGCTGTTGGGTCGCCACAAAAGCTCGGGCTACCTCTCCCGGTGGATTTCTTCTGCAAAAAACTTGCCGCGAAAATCCTCAATCACCATATACAACGACGGCACCAGCACCAGCGTGATCAAGGTCGCGAAGACGATGCCGAAACCGAGGGACAACGCCATCGGAATCAGAAAACGCGCCTGACGCGAGGTCTCGAAGATCATCGGTGACAGGCCGCCGAAGGTGGTCAGGGTGGTGAGAATGATCGGCCGGAAACGCCGCACTCCGGCGGCGTGAATTGCCGTGTGGGCATCGATCCCGGCGAGACGCTGGCGATTGGCATAATCGATCAGTACCAGCGAGTCGTTGACCACCACCCCGGAGAGGGCGACAATCCCCATCATGCTGATCACGCTGAGGTTGTAGGACATCAGCAGGTGGCCGAAGATCGCGCCGACAATCCCGAAGGGGATCGCGATCATGACGATAATCGGCTGGATATAGCTGCGAAACGGAATGGCGAGCAGAAAGTAAATCCCCATCATCGCCAGAGCGAAGCCGGTGAACAGGCTCGACATGCTTTCCCGCATCGTTGCCTGCCGCCCCTGGTAGCCGTAGGTCAGCCCCGGATAATCGTCGACCAGTTGAGGCAGGATCGTTTCGTTGAGCAGCGCGGTCACCTGACCGACTTCGCCGATCGGTTCGACATCGGCAGTAACGTTGAGCGTTCGCCGCGCATCGCGGCGGTTGATGACGGTGTAGGCACGGCCGCGTTGCATGGTGGCGACTTCCACCAGCGGGGCAAAGGTTCCGGCCGGGGTGCGAATGAGCAGATTCTCGACATCATATTCGCGTTGACGTTCCCTTTCCGGCAGACGTACCCGCACCGTGACTTCGTTGCGACCCCGTTGCTGGCGCAGTGCGACAGAACCGGTGAAGGCGTTGCGGATCTGGCGCGCCACCTCGCTGGAGGTCAGGCCAAGGGCCCGCCCGGCGGGAGTGATACTGAAATCGAGTTGCTCCTTGCCGGAGGTTGAACCATCATTAACATCCTTGACGTTGGGGAATTCTTCCAGCCGTTCGGCCAGGGCAAGCGCAGCACGTTCAATCGTCGCGGCATCGCGATGAGAAAGTTCAACGGTCAGCGCGGCCCCCGAGCCGGGGCCGCCGCGATCCGATTCAAAACGCAGCGACTGGAGTCCAGGCAGCGTCCCGACGGCCTTGCGCCATGCTGTGGTCACCTCACGGGTCGACAGCGGACGGACCTCGGGGGGGGAAAGATAGGCGACGATTTCCACCTCGTTCTCATCGACCTGGGCACGGATCCCCTCGACCAGCTCTGCTCCGCCGTTGTCGCGCGCGATCTCCTCCATGGCGGTTACCAGCGTGTCACGGACCGCCAGCACCGTGGCGAGCGGACTGCCGACCGGGAATACCGCTGTGACGACGGCGCTGTCGGCTTCGACACGTGGCATCAGAATCAGCCCGATGTGCCCGCCGCGTACGTAGCCGACGACACCGATAAGCAGCGCAAAACCGAGCGCTATGGTGATCCCCCGGTGACGCAGACAACGATCGAGAAAGGGGGCGTAGACCCCCTCGATAAAACGCGCCACCAAACGGGTGAACGCCTGTTGGCGGTCGTGCAGCCTGCCGCTCAGGCGGGTCAGCGGCTGACTGCTGGTGTGGGCCAGGTGCGCGGGAAGAATCAGCAGCGATTCAACCCAAGAAATCAGAAAAACGGTGACGACCACCAGCGGAATGACCTTCCAGATTTTTCCCATCGTTCCGGGGATCATCGCCATTGGCAGAAAGGCGAGGATATTGGTGAGAATACTGAAGGTGATCGGCACCGCAACGTCGCGTGCGCCGCGTATCGCCGCTTCGGCGAAATTCATCCCGCGTTGGCGGTATTCGTAGATATTTTCACCGGCGACAATCGCATCGTCGACAACAATCCCGAGCGCAACGATGAAGGCGAACATCGAGATCATATTGATCGAAACCCCCATCAACGGCAGGAAGAGCAGACCGCCGAGGAACGAGGTGGGGATGCCGATGGTGACCCAGAAGGCGAGCTTGAACTCCAGAAAAAGGCTGAGGACCACCAGTACCAGCAGCAAGCCAAAAAAAGCATTTTTCAGCAGCAATTCGAGCCGTTGCTTGTAGTAGGAGGAACGGTCGCTGCTGATCGCCCAATCGATCCCCGCAGGGAGGTCCGCCTCGATTTCAATCAGCGCGGCCCGCACCGCGGCGGACACCCCGATCGGGGTCTGCTCGCCGATCCGGTAGATTTCGAGTGACAGGCTTGGTTGGCCGTTGTAGGAGGTGATCCGGTTGGTGTCCTCAAACCCTTCGCTAACTGTGGCGATATCGCCAAGGCGGAGCGTTCCGCCGCCGGGCGTGGTGATGATCGGAATGCGTGCGAATTCGACCGCCCAGTCGCGGCGATCCTTAACGCGCAACAGCAGATCTCCGGCGCGGGTTTCCACTTTCCCGCCGGGGAGTTCGGTGGCCGCGCTGCGCACGATGCGGGCGACTTCATCGAGGGACAGCTGGTGGGCGCGCAGGGTGTCGGCAGAGATGGCAACGGCAATTTCGTAGTCGCGGGCGCCGGACAATTCGACCTGGGTGATCCCCCCATCCTGCAACAGGCGATCACGCACCTGTTCGGTGGTTTCGCGCAGTGCGGTGGCGGTCGCCGGTCCAAAAATCTGTACGGTAACCACCCGGCGGCGGCGACTGAGCAGCGATACCTGCGGATCCTCGGCATCTTCAGGAAAAGTGCTGATGCGATCGATCTGCTGCTGGACATCCTGGTAAACTTTTTGTTGATCGGCACCTTCCAGCAGTTCGGCGGTCACGACGCCGATCCCTTCGCCAGCGGTCGAGGTCAATTCCTTGACCCCTTCAACCCCGCGCACCGCCTCTTCAACCGCCAGCACGATCCCGTGCTCGACCTCCTCGGGGCTCGCGCCGCTGTAGACGACGCTCACCTGAACGATGTCGAGTTCAAAGTTGGGAAACACCTCCTGCTTGATCCGCGAGGTCATGAAGAATCCGCCGACGATCAGGAAGATCATCAGCAGGTTGGGGGTGACGCGGTTGTTGACCATCCACGCCAGCGGACCGCGTTGCCAGGCGTGCGGGGTGAGCTCGCTCATCGCCGTTGATCCCCGGCAGCTTGCTCTTCCCCGGTCGGAGCGGGTTGTCTGGCTGCTTCATCGGCGGTACGCAGAGCCATGCCCGCGACCGGCGCGGAAAGGCGCGAGGTAACAAGTTCTTCTCCGGCCGCCAGACCGGTTTCGATCAGCACCTGGTCACGACCGCGAAAGACCGGTTGCAGCGGGCGGATTTCCAGTTTGCCGGCGGGGTTACGCAGCCAGACCGTATTGCCATCGCGCAGCCAGGCACGATCAAGTGCGGCGACCGCCGGAAGTTCCCGACCGTCGATGGTGAGTGTTACCCAGGAACCGAGCAATAGCGGCGGTTGGTTAGCATTGTCCGCTGTCAACGCCAGCGGGTCGTTGACCTCAATCAGCAGGCGGGCCAGGCGCCCCTGCTCTTCGAGTTCGGGGAGCAGGCGCAAGACGTGCCCCCGGCGTTCAACCTGTTCCCCCCACGCGGGACTGGTGATATGGACCGTTGAACCGGTTTGGGTAGCGTTGGGGGGGATATCGATCCATTGCAGTTGCGCGACCGGGAGGGTGGCCTCAATCCAGCAATGGTCACTGTCAATAAGTGTCGCCAACGGTGTTGCGCTGGTGACCTGCGAACCGACATTAACCTGACGTGAGGCGATGATTCCGTTGAACGGGGCGGTGACGCGGGTCCGTTCAAGATTCAGCCGGGCTTGTTCCCGCGCCGCTTGCGCGCTGTCAAGCGCGGCCTGCAACGAGTGTAGCTGCGGTTGGCGCAGCATCAGCTCGATTTCAGCCTCACTGACAGCGCTGCCCAGCAATTCATATTCCTTTTGCGCGAGGAGCTGGTTGCCTTTTTCAAGTTGCAGCTCAGCCGTGGCCCGGATGACATTATTTTCCTGTTGGGTGAGCGCCAGTTGATAATCACTGGCATCGAGCGTCAGGAGTGTGGCGCCTTGTTGCACCTTTCCACCGGGGAGCAGGTGCGCACTGATCGCGGTCACCGTGCCACTCACCCGAGGTCTGAGTTCGACCTGCCGAGCTGCCTGCACCGTGCCGTTGGCGGTGAGGATGATTCGTTCAGTGGTGATCGCGACCGGGAGTGTTTCAACCAGGACCGCGTTGCGCACCGGCGCCCGCTTGCCGACTTTCGGTCCACTCTGCGTCAGCCACCAGGCGAGGAGGATAGCGAGCAGCAGAATCACCAGCGGCAGGAGCCATGACACGATTTTTTTCAGGCGGGCCGCTGTTGAGCGGACCGGGGGGGGAGTAAAATCATTCGACGCAGTCATAATGGGCAGACTACCTTTCACTTGTGTGCGCGACAACTGCGGACGGCCACCCGCCACTCAGCGCGCTGTAGAGGGTGATGCGATTGAGCAACAGGTCACGCTGCGCCTGAAGTTGAGTGCGTTCCAGGCGTTGCTGATCAAGCAAGGCACCCAGTACCCGCTGATAATCGGTGGCTCCGCGCAGATAGCGATCACGCAAATTGTTGAGGACCGAGGTGGCATAGTGCAACTGCCGGTCGAGGCTGACAAGGTACTGCTGGCGACGGTCCTCCGTGCTCAGTGCATCCTCAACTTCGCCAAGAGCGGTCAACGCGGCTTGTCGGTAGTTGTGCAGCGCGCCTTTGGCGAGCGCAGCGGTGCGCTCGACTTCCGCCCGCCGCCGCCCGCCGTCGACCAGCGGTCCCACCAGATTGGCGGCCAGGGTGGTGAGCCAGTTATCGAAAAGCGCACTGATACTTGCTTCGCTGGAAGAGATTCGCGCGCTGAGACTCAAGCGCGGAAAACGATCGGCAATCGCCGCCGCGACGCGCTGGTCGGCGGCCTGAACAGCGGCAAGGGCAGCGCGCAGATCGGGACGACGCTGGATCATTTCCAGGGGCAGCCCGGTTGCCGGGCGGGGCGGCAGGGGGGGGAATTCCGCCGCCGTGGAAAGCGGGAACAAGGTGGGCGGCTGCCCGCAGAGGATGGCCAGGCGGTGTCCCAGGCGCTCAATCTCGGCGCTGACAAGTTCCCCTTCACCACGGAGCGCCGCGATCAACTGTTGTTGCTGGAGAAGATCGGCAACGCCGGTCTTGCCGGTCCGGACGCGTACCAGCACCAGTTCCTCGATCTGCTGATTGGCGTCTGATTGCGCCTGTAACAGCTCAAGCTGCCCCTGCTTTTCGAGCAGCTGATACCAGGTCGACGCGACCTGCGTTGAGAGGGTCAGTGCCGCCGTTTGCAGATCGGCGGCGCTCGCCTGAAAATCGAGTTCGGCGGCGGCGCGAGTGGCGGCAACCCGCCCCCACAAGTCAAGTTCATAAGCCGCATTCAGTCCGACAGTATAGCTGGTGGTATCTGTTGCCGAGCCATCGGGGAGACTTCTGGTCCGACTGCCTCCGCCCTCAAGCGTGAGTGTCGGCGAACGTTCCGCCCCTGCCTTGCGGGCGACGGCGGCGGCTTGTTGCAGCCGCTCCCAGGTGGCGCGCAATCCGGGGTTCTCGGTTAAGGCGAGGTCGATGAGTTGATTCAGCCGGGGGTCGGCAAAGGTTGTCCACCAGCGTTCCGGCGACTGTACTGCGCCGGAGGCGGAGAAGTGCGCGGGAAGAACGCCCTCCGGTTGGGTCGATTGCACCACCGGGGTACAGGCGCACAGCAACAGTGCCGTGAGCACCGCTGCAATCTGCCAGCGAGGGATTATGCCGGTTTTTTTGACGTGAAAATGCACTCTTTAACCCGTGGTTGAGATTGAGAATTGCGTTGCGATGGGCCGATCATAACAGATTTTGTGGTCTCTGCATGTTAAGTCTTTTGGCGGCGAGGTAAAGTTTTGTAAAGAACAGGCAGGGGGCGCTGCTCCGACATCAGCAGATACGTGGCAGTTGCTCACCGGAGAGCATCTCGATTGAGCGCAGGCCGCCAATGGCGGTGCGTACCTTGACCCGACCGACCGAAGCGAGGGTGACCTCGCCGATGATCGCGGCGCTTCTGCCGTAGGGGTGGTTGCGCATCACCGCCAGCGCCGCGTCGGCAGCCGCCGGGGCGACGAAGGCGAGCAACTTTCCTTCGTTGGCGACGAACAACGGGTCGAGACCGAGGATTGCACAGGCCCCGGTTACCGCTTTGCTGACCGGAACGGAGGTCTCATTGAGGGTAATATCGACCCCCGACTGGAGGGCGATTTCCTTGAGGGTGGTGGCAACGCCGCCGCGCGTCGGATCGCGCAGCACGTGCAGGTCGGCGCCGACCGCCGTGAGCAGTTCGGCTACCAGTCCGTTAAGCGGCGCGCTGTCACTGTGAATGTCACTGTCAAGCTCCAGCCCTTCGCGGCGGGCCAGCACCGCCATGCCGTGATCGCCGACCGGGCCGTTGATCAGGATCTGGTCACCGATCTTCGCTCCGCTGCCGTTGATCGCGAAAGTGTGCTCGATGACGCCGATGCCGGAGGTATTGATAAAGATTTTATCGGCCTTGCCGCGCGGCACGACCTTGGTATCGCCGGTGACAATCACCACCCCGGCCTCTTCGGCAGCCGCCTTCATCGAAATCAGGATCGTGCGCAGGTCGCTGAGCGGCAAACCTTCTTCCAGAATCAGTCCGACACTCAACGCCAGTGGCCGGGCACCGACCATCGCCAGGTCGTTGACCGTGCCATTAATGGCGAGATCGCCGATGTTGCCGCCGGGAAAGAAGATCGGATCGACCACATAGGAGTCGGTGGTCATCGCCAGCCGACCCTTCGGCTGCGCAACGATTGCCGCGTCGTTCTGGTTCTGGGGGGTGTAGCCCGAGAGGGTCGGCACAATCAGCTCGTCAAGCAGTTGATGGCTGAGTTTACCGCCACTGCCGTGACCGAGGAGGATGATCTCTGATGTCATGAAGCGTACTCCTGTAACGTCAATATTTCACCACGATGAGCACGGAGAAAGGATTTTCCTTCGTGAGCTTCGTGGTGAAATTAATCAGTTCCGTATTTGTATTCAGCCGCGCACGTCCCTTCACTCGACACCATGCAGGCACCGACCGGCTCTTCAGGGGTGCAGACAGTTCTGAACAGGGGACAGTCTTTCGGGGAGATTTTTCCCTTGAGGATTTCGCCACACTGGCACCCCGGACGTTCGACCGCTGCTTCAACCTCGACCGGCAGTTGAATCGCCGCGTTGAAGGCGGCGTATTTCGGGCGAATGCGCAAACCGCTGTCCGGGATATCGCCGATGCCCCGCCAGCGAGCGGCGCACGGCTCAAAGACCTGATCGAGGATGTCGCGGGCTTTCGGGTTTCCCTCCGGGTGCACCACGCGGCGATACTGGTTTTCGACCTGCATTTTTCCGCTGACGATCTGGCGGGCCAACATCAACACCCCTTGCAGCACGTCGAGCGGCTCGAAGCCGGTAATTACGGCGGCCACCTGATACTGATTGACCAGCGGGAGGTAGGCATCGGAACCGATGATGGCACTGACATGAGCCGGACAGAGGTAGCCATCAACCTGAAGTTCCGGATCGCCGATCAGGGCGGCCATTGGCGCGGGCATCGTTTTGTGCGAACCGAGCACTAAGAAGTTTTTCAGCCCCTGCCGCGCGGCGGTGAGGATCGCCCCGGCGACGGTCGGGGTGGTGGTTTCGAAGCCGACACCGAGGAAGACCACGTCCTGAGCACGATTTTTGGCCGCGATGGCGACGGCATCGAGGGGGGAATAGACGATCTTGATCGTTGCGCCACGGGCCTGCTCGCGCATCAAGCTGCTCGATGAACCGGGCACCCGGAGCATGTCGCCAAAGGTGGTGATGATGGTGTTGGGACGTCGCGCCAGGGCGACAGCATGGTCAACGTAATCGATCGGCGTGACGCAGACCGGGCAGCCGGGGCCGGAGATCAGCCGGATATTTTTCGGGAGCAGGGCGCGGATGCCGTGCTGGTAGATCGCCATGGTGTGGGTGCCGCAGACCTCCATCAGCGTCATCACCCCGGAGTGGTTCGCCACTGTGCGGCGGATCGCTTCAAGCTGGAGAGCGGCCAGTTCGGGGTCACGAAATTCGGTCGTGTAGTTCATTCCGGCAGCAACCCCTGGTCGAGGGCCCCGCGCAGCGCATCAAGGGTCAGCTGTGCCTCTTCTTCATCGAGGCGTTCGATGGCGAACCCGGCATGGATCAGCACGTAGTCGCCGACCTTGACACCATCGATCATCATCAGGCTGGCCTCGCGGCGGACACCATCGATTTCACACACGGCCGTCTCATTGTCGATCTTGATCACTTGCATCGGTACGCCGAGGCACATGGCGGCTCCTGTCTTCGCTGCGGGTTGTGGTGTCGGTGCGACCCGGCGGGTCACATTTTACCCTGTCTAAAAAAGGGCGAAAGATTTTTCGCCCCTACGGCTGCTGCTTTTTGGCCAGACCGGTGCGCAGCCACTGATACCAGGCGTCCATGCCATCGCCCTTGAGGCAGGAGACTTCGAGGATTTCGACAGCGGGGTTGACCTGTCGGGCAAAGGTTTTACATGTTTCGATATCGAACGGCACGTAGGGGAGCAGATCGATCTTGTTGATCAGCAGCAGGTTCGCGGCCTGAAACATCTGCGGATATTTGAGCGGTTTGTCCTCCCCTTCGGTGACGGAGAGGACCGCGACTTTGTGATCTTCGCCGAGGTCGAAGGCGGCCGGGCAGACCAGGTTGCCGACGTTCTCGATCATCAGGATGTCGGTCGTGGCGAGATCAAAATGGTCGGCACCGTGACCGACCATGTGGGCGTCGAGGTGACACCCGGCCCCGGTATTGATCTGGTGCGCCGGAATGCCGGTGGCGGCGATACGGTCGGCATCGTTGCTGGTCTGTTGATCCCCTTCGAGGACGGCAAAGTTGATTTCATCTTGCAGGTCGCGCAAGGTGCGCTCAAGGATCGAGGTTTTGCCCGAACCGGGCGAACTGACCAGATTGAGGACGAACAGTCTTTGGGCGGCGAAGCGGGCGCGGTTGGCAGCGGCCAGTCGATCGTTTTTGGCGAGCAGATTTTCGCCGATGGAGAGCTTTCTGCCGCCGGGAGAGGGGCGCTGATCATGGGTGTGATCGTGATGATGTTCGTCGCTGTGGTGGTGGTGCTCGGCGCAGCCGCAATCGATACACATCTAGTCAATCTCCAGTTCTTTGACGCGTAATTCCTCCCCTTGCAGGCGCTCCAGGGACAGATTGCCACAGCCGGGACAGGTGTAGGTCAGTTGATCGATCTGGTCTTCCCAGGCGCAGGCGGAACAGCGGGCACGACCGGGAACAAACTCGATAATCAGGCGCGCGCCGTCGAGGAGAGTCTCCTTGCTGCATGCTTCGAAGCAGAACTCCACGGCATCCGGGACCACCCCGGAAAGGGCTCCGATCTCCACCGTCACGGAGAGCACCTGCGCGGCGTTTTCGGCGCGGGCGTGATCCTGGGCAATCTCGATGATACTCTGGGTAATACCGAGTTCGTGCACGACATCCCTTTCCTGCCACCCTGCAATCGGGAGGGACAATATACCTTTATTGCCGTGAGGAAAGCAACCGTGATGGCGTCCATCCTCTCCGGTTTTTCAACCTTAGAGGAGCAGCCTGGCCGCCGCGTCACGCGCCAGGGGTGTCACTTCCAGCGGGCATTCCGTGGCCCCGCTCAGGTTGACCAGCAGGCGGGGTAAATCTTTCCCTTTGCCGTACGCGGCGACCAGTGCGGCACCGAGCTCCAGGTCGGCGGGTGTCGGCGCACCGCTGATCAACCCCAGTGGTCCGGCGACACCTGCGGCGCGCAACAGAATATGGTCGGGGCGGAGTTGCTGGTTGATGGCATCGTTATCGGCCTGATTGCGTCCGAGGGTCAGTTTGGAGGATGGCGAGAGGCGAAACTGACGACCGATCTTCAGCAGTTCAACGTCCGCCGGGGTGGCCTCCGGTTGATGCGCAAAGAGATCGCGCAAGCGGTCGGAAAAATGTTTTTCGGTCAGCAGGCACCCCCCTCCCGAGGCCGGATAGTCGGTCAGGCCCCACGCTTTGGCGCAGGCTTCCTGGGGGCGACGGGAACGGCCCGAGATGTCGAGCAGCCGGGTGCGATCGACCAGCCCTTCTTCCTCCATGATCGTTTTCGGCAGCAAGAGTGCGCTTAACGGTCGCAGGATACGCTCGGGATGTCCCGAATAGTTGGCGACCGAGCGCAGCGCGTTGGCGTTCTGGCTCATCGGGCGCTGACCGAGGACTTCACCGGAGAAGAGGAAGTCGAACCCCTCTTTGGCCATGATCTCCCCGGCCAGCCGAAACATCATCGCATGGCAGTCGATGCAGGGATTCATATTCTTGCCGTAGCCGTACTTCGGCTTTTTGACCATCTCCAGGTGAACCTCACTGATGTCATGCACCTTAAGCGGAACGCCGATTTTCTCTGCCGCCTTGCGGGCTTTGTCGGCACCGAAGAACGGGGTGACAAAGGCAATGCAGGTGACTTCAACCCCCTGCCGTTGCAAGGCCAGGGCGGCGAGGGTGCTGTCAAGCCCGCCGGATAAAAGACCTAGTGCTTTACTCATAAACATAATCCTTAAACTTTATTTATGTGCTGTAGATTAACATTTTATACCACGGAGACGAACGCATTGGCAAATAGATTTCTGGCCCAGGAAGTGCAAATAGATAATTGCATTCATCCGCGCGCTCTGCGATAGTAGCGCCAGTTGCGCGCTCTCGCGTGAATAATTCACATTCACTTTCCCTGGGTGTTGAAACAATGAAAGATCAGTTTAATCGAACGATCGAATATCTGCGCCTGTCAATTACCGATCGCTGTAATCTGCGTTGCCGCTACTGCATGCCGGAAGAGGGTGTTGTCGAGGTTACGCACGGGACAATCTTGTCTTACGAGGAACTGCTGGCCGTCGCCGCTGTCGCCGCGCGGCTCGGTGTGCGGCAGATTCGCGTCACCGGCGGGGAGCCCCTGGTGCGGCGCGGGGTCATCGACTTCATTCGTCAGCTGGCACAGCTTCCCGAACGTCCGGAAGTGACGATGACGACCAACGGCCTGCGGCTGGCGGAAGAGGTTGAGGCGCTGTGCGCCGCCGGTCTCCAGCGGGTCAATGTCAGCCTCGATACCTTGCGTCCCGAACGGTTTATGCAGATTACCCGCCGCGACGGACTGGAACAGGTTCTGGCGGGGATCCGTGCCGCCACCGTGGCAGGGCTGCCGGTCAAGATCAATATGGTCCCGATTGCTTCGGTCAATGATGACGAAATTCACGATTTCGCCCGGCTTGCCGAACATCATCCGTGGGATATCCGTTTTATCGAATATATGCCGTTCGGCCCCGAACTCGACTTTCCTCCGGAGTTGCGGGTCCCCGCGGACGTGATCATTGCGCGGCTGCGCGAACTGGGACCCCTTGAACCGTTGCATAAAGATTCCGCTATTGTCGGCCCGGCACACCATTATCGCCTCCCCGGCTGGCGCGGGCGACTGGGCGTAATCCCGGCGGTGTCAAATCATTTCTGTGCCGCCTGCAACCGGCTGCGCATTACCGCCGACGGGCGGATCAAGCCGTGTCTGTTTGAAGGGGGAGAATACACCCTGAAACCAGCGTTGCGGCCCCAGATCGATCCCCTGGCAATCGAAAAACTGCTGCTCGGAGCGGCCTGCGCCAAGCCGGAAAGGCACCGCATCAACGAGGATGATTACCTGCCACCGACGCGGGGAATGCACGGCATCGGCGGCTGATCAGCGAGGGAAACGACGATTAAAAAATGACCGCCTCTGATGGGAAGAAATATAAAACCGATTGCGCCGATACCGAACAGCTTTTCCGTCTGATTCAATCGATACCTTCGCCAAAAGCTGAACCTTGTTCTCATTCCCACGCTCCCGCGTGGGAATGCATACGGAACCTGAACCATGGGTAGAAGTCGCTATAAAATAACCGAACCTCAGCAGTCACACTTCGTTACCTTGACGGTGTTGCACTGGATTCCGGTGTTCACACGCCGGGAAACCGTCAATATTCTGCTCGATTCCCTGCGTTTTTTAAGCAAAGATGGCCTCAAGGTTTATGCGTGGGTGATTTTAGAAAACCACTGTCACTTTGTTCTTCAAAGCAAGGCGCTGGATCATGACATTGCACGGCTCAAGTCATGGACGGCGAAAAAACTGATTCAATATCTTGCTGAGCACAATATCAAGCAAATTCTGGATCAATTGGCTTTTTATAAAAAAGCCCACAAAAGCGATCGTGCTTATCAATACTGGCAGGAAGGGGTGCATCCTGAGCTGATTCAAGGTGAGGATATGATGCGGCAAAAGATTGAATATATTCACCAAAATCCGGTCAAGCGCGGCTATGTAGACGAAACTGTGCATTGGCGATACTCCAGTGCCAGAGATTATGCTGGAGCGGTCGGGTTATTAGAGGTTTGTCGAGTATGGGAGCAAGGTATGCATTCCCACGCGGGAGCGTGGTAACGAGTGAGGGGTAAAAAAGCGTTCTGAGGATTTTTTCAGCCGCTGGTGTTACGGCGCACTCTCACCCTTCTTTTCTCTGCAAGCGGGATGTTCCACCGGCAATGAAAAGTTGAAGGTTGTCCCCTCATCCTCATTTGAAACGAACCAGACTTCACCTTTCAAATACTTCTCGCCAAACAATTTCATGCTGTAGGTGCCGATGCCCCGCCCTTCCCCCTTAGTAGAAAAGGAGCGCTGAAATAGCTGCAACTGAACCGATTGCGGAATATGACCGGGGTTATGGACACTAAAGATGACCTGCTCCGGTTCGTCCTGATAACAGGCGAGACGGATTTCATCGCCCGATGATGTTGCTTCGAGGGCATTCTTCAGCATATTGCCGAGCACCCGCAGCAGCAGCGTCCGGTCGGTCAATATCCCGACGATTTCCGAACGCATGTCGACGACAACCTTGCGGTCTTGCCACTGTTCATGTTCACAAAATATCTTCATGGTATCGCCGAGTACCGTCAGCGACTCGATGACTGCAATGTTGAGGGACAGTGCGCCTCTTTCCGCCTGCAACAGCCGTCGGTGCGCGGCAATTTCTTCGCACAGTTCCTTGCCCGAGGTCTGGATGATTTTACAATATTCCGCCAGCGCAGCGGTATCCTTGACCTCATTGAGGACCTCCGAATAACACATGATGATGTTCAGATGGTTATTGAGATCGTGAAAAAAGGTCTGTTCCAGTGCCTCGCGCCTTTTTTTATCGCTGATGTCATACAGGCTGAAGACGGTGAAGTCCTTGCCCGCATGTTGATAGGGACTCGCCTGGACGCGAAACTCATAAGCCTCACCGTCCCTGGTCAAGAGTCGGCATTCGTGCCCGGCTGTCGGAGTCTGCCCCTGAAATTCAAGGAGTGTTCTCAGCGCGCCACATTCCCGGCAGTGTGCCGAGTTACCGCAACCGCCGACGTTACGGTCAGAGTTGACGCAGCCGAAAAGTTCGCCCGGACGTTTGCCGAGGATGTCGTCGTCACTCGTCACTCCGAGCAGGGTGAGCAACCGCCGATTGCTGAAAACAATCTGTCTTTGCTGATTGAGGATCAAAACGATGCAGGGGACAATTTCAGTCAATCGGCTGGAAAATTCGGCATTGGCCAACAGCTCGGCATCGGCGCAGATGCTTTCTATGTCGGCCCGCGCAGTCAGATCGACCAGGTTTTCTGCTAAACTCATCTCCATCTCCATAAGCGCAGCGTTGAACAACACTCCTGATTAAGGGCGATAAAAGCTCGAATCTGACCCATCAACGGCAGAGGTGTCAAGACTTTTTCGACCGAAACGTGCCGGGAAGGTCAGCGGCACGAGTGACGGAAACGGGGAAGTTTGCCCCCGCGCCTGAATACTTTTTGCCAAGTTCGGGCAGACGGTGGTACTATTCATTTCATTCTCCCCGCAGCCGGATAACGACGTAACAGTCCCTTGAGCAGACGGATCTACTTCGCGCCAAGCGGACTTTGCCGCAAGAGTTTTCAATGATGACGATAACACCTAAAGTCAAATACTGGATTTTTCTGCTCGGGATCACGTTGATCCTTTTTGGGGTCATTCTCGGCGCCTTTTACAGTTCGTGGATTTTGCTCAACCCAGAGGAACAGGCTTTGGTCGGGCAACTTTCTGGGAAACTGTTGCGCTTTCCGATTCTCGCCGCATTTGTCCTGGTGTTCCTGATTGGCGGTATGGTCAGCCTGCTTTTTCGCCACTATATTATCCCGATCCTTCAACTCGGCGAAGAAACCCGCCTGATTTCCGTTGCCAACCCCGGTTACCGCATCAAACCGCGCGGAGCCAAAGAACTCCGGCATCTGACAGCGATCATCAATGAATCAGCCGTCGCCTTCGAAGTCCTGCAAGCAGAAGTCAAAGCCAAGATCGATCGTGCCCGGGCGCAACTGCATGCCGAACGGAACCGGCTGGCGGCGTTGATGACAGAATTGCCCAACGGGGTACTGGTGTGCAACAAGGACGGGCAGGTGCTGCTCTACAACCCGCAGGCGCAGCAACTGTTGCAGCAACCTGACAAATTGATCGGGCTGGGGCGTTCGGTCTTTGCCGTCCTCGATCGGGAAGCCATTGTTCATGCGCTGAGTACCCTTCAGCAGAATGTCGCGAATGAGCAGCAGCATCCGGTCACGACCTTCATGCTGTCGATACGTGACGGTCTCTGTCTGCGGATCATCATGGCTCCGGTCTTTAGCGAAGGGGATATCGGCGAGATTTCCGGTTTTGTCCTCACCCTGGAGAATATGACCCATCAGCTCGATCTGGAGCTGCGCCGCGATTACATGATGCAGACGTTAACCGAAGCGATGCGCTTTTCGACCCAGGAGATTCGTGAAGCGATTTCCAGCATCCTGCGGCGACCAGATATGTCGCCGGAAGAACTGGGCGCGCGGCGTAAAGTTATCGATCGGGCGTCGCTGGCGATCGAGGATCAACTTGAACAGGCACGCGGCGAATATCTGCAAAGCATCCTCGGCGAAACGACCATCGATGAGGTTCTCGGCGACTACCTGATTGAAATGCTGTCCCGGCAGTTGCGCGGGCGGTTGCGGGTCGATGTCCATACCCAGGTCGATCCGGAACTCTGGTTTCGCGTCGACAGCTTCGCCCTTACCCAGGGGCTGGCGCAGCTGGCGAACTGCCTGCAAAGCTGCTCACCTCTGACGGGGGTCAAGCTCGCGCTGGCCGCACGGGGCGAACACGAGGCCGAACTCAGCATCCTCTGGATCAACTGCCTGCTCGCCGAAGAGACGGTACGCGACTGGCAGTCACGACCCCTGATCAGTGATGCCCGTGGCCGCCTGGTGTCGATCGGCGAGCTGTTGACCAACAGCGGTGGCACGATCGATATTCTGCTCGACGAAGCCGCCAGTTGCCGTGGGGTTAGTGTCACTTTGCCGCAAGCCGTGCACGACAGCGGTCGGGTGACCGTGGGGCGCGGCCCGGAACAACGCCCGGTGAATTACGAGTTCGATCTCTTTCAGGCGGAAACCTGGAAGGAGTACGGGCAGCGATCGCTACGCAAATTGACGTTTGTGGTGTTCGATACCGAGACCACCGGGCTCAACCCGTCCCAGGGGGATGAAATCATCCAGATCGGCGCGGTACGGATCGTCAATGGCCGCATCCTGCATAACGAGAATATCGACCAACTGGTCGATCCGCAGCGCCACGTTCCGGTGCAGTCGGTGGCGGTTCACGGCATTCCACCGGAAGCGCTGCGTGGCCAGCCGACGATCGACAAGGTGTTGCCGATCTTTCATCATTTTTGCGAAGATTCTGTGCTGATCGCGCATAACGCGGCGTTCGATATGCGCTTGCTGGAACTGAAGGAGGAGCTGACCGGAATCAAGTTTGACCATCCGGTCCTTGACACCATGCTCCTCGGCTGGGCAGTGCAACCGAATCAGGACTCCCAGTCCCTCGACGAAATGGCTCGCCGTCTCAATGTTGAAGTGATCGGTCGCCACACCGCGCTGGGGGACGCACTGGTCACCGCTGAAATTTTCGTCCGTCTTTTGCCCCTGCTCGAAGAACGGGGAATCTTCACTCTTGAGGATGCCATGCAGGCATCACTCAAATCTCCGCAGGCGCGCCTCACCTACTGACGCGCATCTTTTCCTCCCGCAGCTCAAACGTATCGTCAAATTCTGATAAAATCTGTTATAGTTTAGAGCCTGTCCCATTTAGTCGTTTTTTTGAGCAGCACACTCAACGGCATGGCCAGCAAATGTAGAAAGAGAGATCG
>JARGFI010000014.1 GCA_029210745.1 Desulfuromonadales bacterium | reverse complement strand
GCTCGGCAACCGGGTTCCGTCATCACTCAAGATATTTCTGCTGGCCCTTGCGATCATGGACGATCTTGGCGCCATCGTCATCATCGCCCTGTTTTATTCCAGCGATCTTTCCTCGACCATGCTGATCCTTTCGGTGATTTGTCTGACTCTCCTCTTCGTCTTCAATCGCCTTGGTATCGAGCGAACCGCCCCTTACCTGTGGGTAGGGATATTTCTCTGGATCTTTGTCCTCAAATCCGGCGTGCATGCGACGTTGGCCGGGGTCGCCCTGGCCTTTGCCATACCGCTTAAAAGCCGCAAGGTTGCTGAGCATTCACCCCTTGAACACCTTGAACATGACCTGCACCCATGGGTCAGTTATCTGATCCTGCCGCTCTTCGCTTTTGCCAATGCGGGAATCTCCCTGGCCGGCATGTCGTTTGGCGACCTGTTTCACCCGGTGCCTCTGGGTATCATGCTCGGGCTGGTCGTCGGCAAACTGACCGGTGTCTACGGGTTCTCTATCATCGCGATCAAGCTGGGGTTTGCGCGTATGCCCGACCGCGCCAGATGGCCCCATCTGCTCGGTGTGGCCGCACTCTGTGGCATCGGTTTTACGATGAGCCTTTTCATTGGCGGCCTGGCTTTTGAACACACTGGCGGAGAGCCCGTCTCTTACCTGACCACCCACCGCCTGGGGATTCTTTCCGGGTCGATAATCTCCGGAATCATCGGTTTTTTGATATTGTTTGTCACGGGAAACAAAGACACCCCGGATCCGCCAGATCCTGGTCTCCGGAGGTAGGATCAGTCTTTGTCGGGGCGCTCATGGAAAGGGTCTACAGTGAAAAAACTGTAGACCCTTTAAATTGGCGATTCCTTGTTTCCTGTTTCCGGGTAATTTTCCGGTGATCTTTGGGCGAATCAAGACTCGTCGCGTACCCCGGTCACCGTCTCTCCCGGCACAGGTTTTCTATGATGTTGTGATTTCAATACGCCGGGGTTTGGCTGCTTCAGCCTTGGGTAACAGAAGAGTCAGAACCCCGTCTTTTACGTCTGCGGCAATTTTGTCAGCATCAATCTCGTCCGGCAGCTGGAATTGACGATAGTAATTTCCATGCAGGAATTCACGTCGAACCGGATCACACTGTACGTGTGATTTGCCCTTGGCCTGGACAGTCAAGAGTCCCCGATCTATATCGATTTGCAAGTCTTCTTTGGTCACTCCCGGCAAATCAGCCATCAAGGTCAAGCCCTGTTCGGTTTCAAAAATATCGACGGCGGGTCTGATGAAAAAATCACGCGTCTCTTCGCGGCCTTTATTGTTGTTGCTTACGGAGATCTCTTTTTGTCCCATGATGTCACCTCCTCAATTCATTAAGTCCTAGTGTGCCTTGATGCTGATTTTCTTTGGTTTGGCTTTCTCATGGATGGGGAGCGTTACCAGCAAAATGCCGTTGTTATACTTGGCGACAACCTTGTCAGCATCGACTTCACAGGGCAGTTCTATGGTACGCATGAATTTTCCATGGCCGCGTTCGCGACGATGCCAGGTTTTTTTGCCGTCGGTCTGATCCTTGCGTTCTCCAGAGAGGGTTAAAACTCCCCGCATCACGGTCAACTCAAGATCTTTGGGGTCAATACCCGGCATGAGAAATTCTGCGTAGACGTGATTCTCGTCCTGGGCAAGGTTGACCTGTGGAAATCTTTGCAAGCCGACGCCCGGAATAAATGAGGGTTCGAGTAAGCCCCTCGCTCCATAGCCTTTGAAGACACCATCAATTTCTCGGCGCAGATCTTCCATTTCTCGAAAAATATCTATGGCCATTGTGATCTCCTCCTCTCGTCGTTTTGGTGGGTCAAGGGGCACCACCTCGTTGAACCAGATATTAAAACTTACCAATGAGCCCGTCCGATGTGTATCACGATGCTGAAATATTATGCGCCTGGCAGGAAATCTGTTAAGTGCATTTGTCAAAACAATAATTATGATTTTATGGTTGTCAAGACCCTGTAAATGCATTTTTTTAAAACATTAATTCTTGAGAAATTCCATCTCTTCTGGACTCGCTTCGGTGACGTATGTTGCGCATCGCGAGGGGTTACGGGCAAAGAAGAACGTCAGTTCCCCAGCGGGCTTAACAGGTCGAGTAACGACTGATCGATCGGCTTCAGCCCGGAGTCCAGAACCTTGTTGAGATCGACCCTCACCAGCTGCGTGCAACTGAG
Source organism: Desulfuromonadales bacterium (assembly GCA_029210745.1). GTDB lineage: Bacteria > Desulfobacterota > Desulfuromonadia > Desulfuromonadales > JAHYIW01 > JAHYIW01. The sequence goes on along the minus strand of JARGFI010000014.1, from coordinate 55,002 downwards.
CGCGAGCATGACTCCCGATCCCCCCTGGATCAGTGCCTCGACCGCCGCCACTCCGAACCGCGCGGCGAGCAGCCGGTCAAAGGTCGTGGGTGAACCGCCGCGCTGGTAGTGCCCCAGAACCATGATGCGGGTTTCGAAACCGACGCAGTCCTTGAGCTGATCGGCGATCTCCCGTGCGCTGGCGACCCCCTCGGAAACCAGAATCAATGAATTGTCACGCCCTTCCTTGAAGCGCTGGTTGAGTTTGCGGCATATCTCATCAATAGCGTAAGGTTGCTCCGGGATCAGTGCGAACTCGGCACCGCAGCTGATCGCCGCCGCGACCGCCAGATACCCGCAGTTCCGTCCCATCGTTTCAACCACAAAGGTACGGTCATGCGATGAAGCCGTGTCCTTCAAACAATCGACGGCGTAGCGTATATTGTTGAGCGCGGTATCGACGCCGAGGGACATGTCGGTGCAGGGGATATCATTATCGATCGAGGCGGGGATGCCGACGGTCTGTACGCCAAGCTGGTGCAATACCCGCGCGCCGCGCAATGATCCGTCTCCGCCGATAATAACGAGCCCTTCCACCTTCAGGCGCCGCACGGTGGAAAGCGCCTGTTGCTGTCCCTCGGGGGTGAGCATCGCCGGACAACGGGCGCTCTGCAAAAAGGTGCCGCCGCGCTGGAGGATGCCACTGACCGAGCGGGTAGTCAACGGTTCGTGAAGTCCCTCGATCAGCCCCGCATAGCCCTTCATGATGCCGATGACCTCCATGTCATTGGCCAGGGCGGTGCGGACAACACCACGAATTACCGCATTCATGCCCGAACAGTCGCCGCCACTGGTTAATACTGCAATTCTTTTCATGTTTATGGTTCTCCATTCGTATTCAATGTGCGTCCCCACGAAGTTAACCAGCCCGCACACGGTTTGTCAAAAGTCCATGTACATTCAGTCTTGTGCACCCTATAATGATTACCATCGATTAGTTGGAGGAAAGGAAATATGTTGAAAATGTGCAGAATCGGAGCGATGGCTGTCGTATTGCTCCTCGGAGGACTTTCACTGGCCACGGCAGCGACCCTGGCAGAGAAGGTTCGCGAGTTTAACTTTGCGAATGGCCTGACGCTGCTGGTTGTCGAGCGTCACGATGTCCCGACGATCAGTGCCTATATGACCATCGGTATCGGGTCTGTTGATGAAACCAGTGCCGAGCGTGGTGTTGCCCACTTACTTGAACACATGCTTTTCAAAGGGACCAAAACCCTCGGCACGACTGATTACGCCAGGGAAAAACCGCTGCTGGAAAAAATCGAGGCAATTGGAGAGCAACTTGATCGCTTGCGCCGTGATCCCCGCAGCGATCCGCAAAAAGTTGCCGCGCTGGCTGATCAGCTCAGTCAGTTGCAACGGGAACATAAGCAATATGTTGTTAAAGACGAGTTCTCGCGCATTTACGCAGAAAATGGTGGCGTCGGCTATAACGCCTTTACCAGTACCGATCTGACCACCTATATGATCTCGCTGCCGTCCAACAAGATTGAACTGTGGGCGGCGATTGAATCCGACCGTATGAAACAGCCGGTGTTGCGTGAATTCTACACCGAACGCGATGTCATCCTCGAAGAGCGTCGTCGTTCCTACGAATCGAACCCCGAGCGCCTGCTCTACAGCACATTGGTCAACAGCGCTTACGCGATGCACCCCTACGGTCAACCGATTATCGGCTGGGAATCGGATGTCCGTGGTTTGACGCCGGAAAAGACCCGCAATTTTCTGCGGCACTATTATGCGCCGATCAATACGGTGATTGCGCTGGTCGGGGATATCGAGGCGGAATACGCGCGGGCCCTGGTCGATGATTATTTCGGCACGATTCTGTCCGGCACAGCGATTCCTCCGGTTGCCGCGCTGGAACCGCAGCAACGTGGCGAAAAGCGGGTAAACGTCCGTTTTGATGCCGAGCCGCAGGTGAAGATTGCCTTTCACAAAGAGACGCTCCCCGCCGTTGAGGATTATGTTTTTGATCTGATCGATGCCATTCTCTCGCAGGGGCGTTTGTCGCGACTGTATCAGGCGCTGGTTCTCGAACAGCAGTTGGTGACCTCGGTAGCAACCTACGGCGCTCCCGGTTCCCGTTATCCGAATCTGTTTGTGATCAGCGCCGCCCCGCGTTATCCGCACACTGCTGCGGAGGTTGAGACGGCGATTTATCGTGAGCTGCAACGTCTTAAGGAGGAACTTGTGCCCGCTGCGGAGCTGGAAAGGGTCAAACGCCGTCTGGAGGTTGATCAGTTGCGCCACTTGCAGAGCAATTCCGGACTGGCCCGGTTGTTGACCAGCTATCAGACGATTGGGGGGGACTGGCGCTATCTGGTTGATTATGACCAGCGTCTGGCGGAAATTACCGCCGAGCAGATCCGGGACGTCGCCCGCCAGCGGCTGACCGTTGAAAATCGCACCGTTGCGACGCTGGTGAAAGTTGCAGGAGAAAAAGAATGAAACGGCTGCTTATTGCCCTTGTTGTCCTGTTTTTGCTTGCCGCGTGTCTGCCCGCATCGTCTCCCGTCGACCCGCGCCAGCTGACTTTTGCACCAATGACATTTACTGTTCCGGTGGTTGATCGGATAACCCTGCCGAACGGTATGCGACTCTATCTGCGCGAAGATCACGAACTGCCGATGGTGCGGATCAGCGGCATGGTTGACGGCGGTGCCCTCGGCGAACCGGATGACAAGGTTGGCCTGACCGACCTGTTCGGGAGCACGTTGCGCACCGGTGGTGCCGGGGAACGCGGTCCTGAAGAATTCGATCGGGCGCTGGAGGATCTGGCCATCAACCTGTCGGCAAGTGTCGACAGTTACGCCACGAATTTCAGTCTTTCGGCCCGTAGTGCTGATCTGGAACCGGCCCTTGAGCTTCTCGCGGACATGGTACGCCGGCCGCAATTCGCGCCACAACGGATCGACATTACGCGGCAGCAGATGCTCGAAGGAATCCGGCGGCGTAACGATCAGCCCGGTGCCGTGGCCAGCCGCCTGTTCCGCGAAACCCTCTATGCCGGTCATCCGTTCGGACGAACGCCGAGTGTCGCAAGTGTCACGGCCATCGAACGCGCTGATCTGCTTGCGTTTCAGCAACGATTTTTCTATCCGGACAATCTTTGGCTGGCGATTTCAGGTGACTTCGAGCGCGCCGATCTGCTGCGCAAGCTGACGGCGGTTTTTGGTGATTGGGCCACCGGAGCGCCAAAGAAGCAGGTTGTCCCAGCAGTTACGACCCAGGCACAAGGGCGGGTGTTAGTCACGAACAAAGACTTGCCGCAGACGACGGTGATGATCGGCGAACTCGGTATCCGCAAAGATAACCCGGATGTGTATGCCGTACAGGTCATGAACTTTATTCTTGGCGGCGGCGGGTTCAATTCACGGTTGATGCGTGAAATCCGTTCCAATCGTGGTCTGGCCTATTCCGTCTATTCCGGTTTTCGCCCCGGACGACGTTTGCCCGGCGTTTTTTATGCCGGCTGCGAAACGAAAAGTGCGTCAACCCTGGAGGCCATTGACCTGCTGCGTGCCGAACTGCGGTTGATGCGTGACCAGCCGGTCGGTCGTGAAGAATTGGTGCTGGCACAGGAAAGTTTGATCAATTCCTTTGTGTTCAGTTTTGATGACAGTCATGCGGTGGTTTCACAGTCGATGCAACTTGATTTTTATGACTATCCCCCCGACTACCTGTCGCGCTATCGGGAACGCATTGCCGCAGTGAGTATTGCTGATGTGCAGCGGGTGGCGCAAACTTATTTACACCCCGATCAACAACTGCTGGTGCTGGTCGGCAAAGTTGATGATTTTGATCGTGCGCCAAAGAGTTTGAATCTGCCAGTCACCAACGTGTCACTCGACTGAAGCAGTGTCCGTTTCGTTTAAATCGCCATTGCAATTTCAAGCGATTGTGCTCTAATTAGGGTGTTGTTTGTGATTATTCAGAGTACCGGGGGAGAATCTTTCATGCAGACAGATGTCATTTTAATTATTGCGGTGGTGTTGGCGGCGGTGCTGGTTGCCTTTATTATTCCAACCCTCATCCAATTAAAAAAAACCCTGGCGAAAGTTGCCGACCTGACTGAGGATACGCGTTGCGAGTTGACGCCGATCCTGAGTGAATTGCGGACAACGACGGCACGCCTGAACCAGATGCTCGGCCAGGCAGAGGACGGGCTGGGGAAGGCCCAGGGACTCTTTCAGGCGGTCGGGGAGGTTGGCGACTCAGTACGCACGATGCACAATTTTGTCCGCTGTGATCTCAACAGACACCTGGGCAGTGCCGTCGGGGTGTGGATGGGGATCAGGGCCGCAGCAAAGGTTATCACGAAAGAACGGGAGCGAAAGGAGTAGAGATATGTCTGATCATAATCACGGTGGTGCTTCATTGCTGGCTTTTCTGGCGGGGGCGGCGGTGGGTGGCGTTGCCGCGCTGTTACTGGCTCCTCGCAGTGGCGCGGAGACGCGGCAAAAGGTTCTCGATGCGGCGGAAGAGCTGAAAGTTCGGTCACAGACGCTCGTCACCGAGGCCGAAAACCGGGTACGTGAAGTTGTCGAGGAAGGTAAGGAGGCCCTTGATCAGAACAAGGAAGTTTTTCTTTCGGCGGTAGCGGCCGGGAAAGAAGCGTTCGAGAAGGCAAAACCGACAGCGGGGAAAAAATCCTGACAACAGTAAAATCGGGACCGGTTTGTTAGTTGTTCACGAAGCCGCCGGGGAAATCATTCAGGTTTCTCTTGCGGCTTTGTGGTTCAGAAGATGAAGGGTACGAGGTGCGGGGTTTTTTGTTTAAACGACACACGGACCGCAACGAACTGCGTGATGAAAGCGATCACCGATGTTGAACGCGACTGAAATTTGCGAAAAACTCAAAAATTATTTTGATCGTTTGTTCTGGGAGGTCGATCATCAACAGTCCAGCACGGTGCGACTGTTTTTTCTCCGTCAGATACAGATTGCCGTACTGGTTTTCCGCGATTTTTTTGCCGACAGATGCATGTTGCGAGCCTCGGCGTTGACCTATGCCACGTTGCTCTCGATCGTGCCGCTGCTGACATTGATGTTTTCGCTGTTAAAAGGCGTGGGGGCGCAGGAAACGCTGGGGCGTTTTTTGCTGAAACAACTGACGCTCGGCTCGGAGGAAATTGTCGCGGCGATTTTGCTCTATATCGACAATACCCGCTTTGGCCAGCTTGGCCTGGTCGGATTGGTGATCCTGGTTCTTACCGTTTTGATGCTACTTTCCAATATCGAAGAGAGTTTCAACCATATCTGGGGGGTCAGGGAAACACGCTCGATCTTTCGGCGTTTTGCCGACTATTCTTCGGTCGTGATTGTCGGGCCGGTTTTTTTGCTGGCGGCAATTTCGATGACCACGACTCTGGAGAGCCAGCACCTGCTGAACTGGTTGCTTCATATTGAGTACCTCGGGGATGCTCTGCTGGTGATGTTCAACTTTCTGCCTTATCTGGTTATGTGGGCGGCATTTACTTCGCTCTATATTTTCATGCCCAATATCAAGGTGCGGTTTCGTGCCGCACTGGTCGGCGGAATTGTCGGGGGAACTCTGTGGCAGTTCGCGCAGTGGCTGTGTATCTATTTTCAGTTCGGTGTGGCACGTTACAATGCCATTTACGGAGCGCTGGCGGCGTTGCCGATCTTTATGGTGTGGATTTATGTGTCCTGGTTGATTGTACTGCTGGGGCTGGAATTGACCTACGCCTGGCAAAACATGTCGATTATTCGCCTGGAAGTGCGCGGTGAAGCGCTCAGCTTCGCCAGCCGTGAAGTCGCCGCACTGACGATTTTATTGACAGTGGCTGATAATTTTCAACGCAGTTTGCCGCCGTTGACGCTGGAGGATATTTGTCGGCGGCTGGGCATCCCCCCGCGCCTGGGGCGTGAACTGTTGCGGATGCTGTGTGAACTGGGGTTTCTTTCCGAAGTTCGCAAAGGGAACGAAGAGACGGCCTTTTTGCCGTTGTGTGACCCGGCAACGTTGCCTCTTGACGGGATTGTCAACGCGTTGCGTCATGATGGTCTTGATTTTACCAAACTCGGCAAACGACCAGTCTGGGCGGTTGCGCGTAAATTGGAAGAGCAGATCGCCACGCTGGCGCAGACAGCGTTTGTCGGGCTGACCCTGGAGACGCTGGCGCGCGAGTTGAATAGTGACGAGGATGATCAGTCTGTGGCCTGATAGGTATGGAGGGACAGCTCTGCGTTGCTGTATTCCGCATAGGAATACTGCGTAATCCAGTCCCCCACGACCAGCCATTCGCCCCCCGGTACCTGTCCTCGACACGGATTGTGAAAGTGCCCGCTAACCACGACATCCGCCCCGTTGCTGCATTGCTTGCGGGTGTACGGTTCAATAAACTGACGCGGGTCGCACGGAGTGAAATCCGGTTGCTGGTAGCGGTCACTGCGCAGGCTCCAGCGGTAGCCGAGCTGCCAGATCAAATCCGGTGGCAGCAGTGACTGGATGGCGCGGCGCAACGGGCTGCGCAGCAGGCGGCGCAGCAGGCGATAACCAATGTCGGCGGGATCAAGCAAATCACCGTGTGTGAGATGGAAGGTGCGACCGTCAAGCGTGATCTCCGCGCTGTTCGGAATCAGTTGACACTTGAGGACGTCGCTGAAATACGGACCAGGGTCGAAATCGTGATTGCCCTCGACGAAGATCAGCTGTGTCCCTGATGTTTGAAGTTTGCTCAAGGCGTCAAGCAGCGGGATGTAATGTGCAAAGACCACATGGCGATAACCGGCCCAGAATTCAAAAATATCTCCCAACATCACCAGGGTTGTTGTATTGCCGCGCAACGTATTGAGAAAAGATACCAGACGGCGGTAATTTTCGTCGGCAGGATCACGCAGATGGGCATCGGCGATAAATATGTGGCGCATGGTTGTTGTCATCTGCGTCGACCGGAGATTAACGACACTGACTCATCCAGAACGGAATAAAGAGATAGTCGAGTTTGTCGAGGAAGGTTTTTAATGCGTACGGCAGAATCTGCGCGTGAATGTCAAGCAGTACCAGGGCGTTCAAGGCCGAGTCCGTTTTTGTCGCGGCGCGCAGACGAGCGGCAACCGAGCGGTTGACCGTTTTAATCTCTTCATAAATGACTTCAAGTCCGCTGAGGTCGAAGTCAGGTTCGTGTCCCTGGCGCTGGCGCAGATATTGTCCGATAAGGTAGGTTCCGGTGGAGCGGAAGAGCGTTTCTTCCTGGGTGGCAAAAGGGAGGTGAAAACGCGCCATCGGTCTGAAAAAATCCATATGTGGACAGCCGCTGGTCGCGAAGATCAAACCCATCATGGCGCTGATCGCCATTTCTGCTTTGGTGTGAACCGACATCTTTCGTTCACTGGTGACTACGTCGACATCAACTTCGTCGTACGAAATCAGTTTATTGCAGGAGGGTAAAATCTGTACCAGGTGTGCCGCTACTGGACAGATCGCTGAGGTTTGCGCATCAAGAGTACAGTTGGGGCATTGGTGAAAACCGAGCATGGTCCAGGAAGGCAGCGGCCTGGGTAACTCATTGAGCAGGTTAAGCTGCTCCGCGTCAATGCAAAGCTCCACCGTTGTCGCAGAACGATCCGGCAAGGTGAAATGATAAATGATCTCGAACGACGCAGCATTCATAGCTGTCTCCCCGGCGCAAGAACGTGTAATTTTAATCGGCTGAACAGCACTTTAACCCAGCTTCGTCTCCTCGTCAAGATTGGTGAGATGGCGAAGGACTGAAACGAATCAGTAGACAAAACGGGTACTGCGCGATATTCTGCAACACCTGTTTGTTTCAATTCTGCCAGGAAGGGACCGACGGAATGAATGCGGCGGCCATCAACTCTTCGCGTCGAATGATTTTGCTCCTGCTTTTTCTTGTGTGCACGGCTTCGCCCGTCTTTGCCGGGCATCATGGTGAGGCGAATATTCTGCTCTTGCACTCGTATCATGCGGAGCTGCAATGGACTACCGACATCGAGACGGGGCTCCGCAATGCGTTTACCGCAGCGGGTCAAGCGGTTAACCTGCACACTGAATTCCTCGATGCCAAGCGCTTCCAGCTTAATCCGGAAATGCAATCCCATCTCGATCGTTTGCTGAGTTACAAACTGAGTCAGCTGCAATTTGATCTGGTCATTCTCTCCGATAACGATGCCTTTAATTTTGCCCTCAACCATCGTTCCGATCTATTGCGCGACAAGCCGATTGTTTTCTGCGGTGTCAACGGTTTTACCCCGCAGCTCATTGCCGGTGTCAGTGCCATAACCGGGGTTGCGGAATCCCCGCAGGCCGCAGCCACGCTGGCGCTGGCCCGGAACTTTCATCCTGATCTGGAAGAAGTGATTGTGATCGGCAGTGAAAAGAGCGTTACCGGTCGCCTGAATTATGCCCTGTTTCTGGAATTGGCACCGAATTTCCCCGCGCTGCGCTTCAACTACTGGAACGACCTGCCGCTGGAAATCTTGTTTGAGCGTCTCGCCACGCTGGGGGAGGGACGGATCCTTTATCTCAATAGTGTGATCAGTGATCGTTCCGGACGCATTTACTCCTTTGAAGAGACCGCCGATCATCTGCGCGATGCAACACCGCTTCCGCTCTACGGCTCGTGGGATTTTTTTCTCGGGCATGGCATTGTCGGTGGCAAGCTGATCAACGGTGAAGCACAGGGGAAGATGGCGGCACAACAGGCCATTGAAATTTTACGCGGTGCCCGGCCTGAAGATTTACCGGTAATTTTCGCCGAGGGAGCCAGCTATCTTTTTGATGATCGTGAATTGCGGCAGTTTAATATTTCGGCATCGTTGTTGCCGAAGGGAAGCGAGGTACGCTTTGGTCCGTCTTCGATCTATCAAATCGATAAAAAATATCTGTTAGCTTCTACCGTTGCATTTGCCATTCTGGCGACGACGACCATTTTCCTTATTGTGAATATCCTGTATCGGCGACGCTCGGAGAAGGCCTTGCGTTCCAGCCAGAGCTTGTTGAAATCATTTTGTGATGCGTTGCCCGATCTGGCGTTCATTGTCGATGAGCACGGCACTTTTGTGAAGATTTTATCTGTTAGTAGCGAACTGTCATACGTCAACGTTGATGAAATTACGGGGCGTTCGCTGACGGAGATTTTCCCCCCGTTTATGGCGGCTCTTTTCCAAAGCAAGCTGGATGATGCGCTGAACGCTGCTGGTTTAATCGTGTTTGAATACCCTTTGACCGTTCCGGCGGGTGAAAAATATTTCGAGGCGCGAATCATGCCGATGCCTGAAATCAAGGAGCAGGCGCGCATGCTGGTCTGGATTGCGCGGGATATTACCGAGCGGCGTGAGTCGGAGGTTGATCTTGAAGAACGGGCACGTTTGGCCGATCTGGAAGCGGAAATTGGTATCGCACTGGTGGAAGGCAGAATCATGGAAGCAACGTTCGATCGATGCTGCGCCGCGCTTATTGATTACTCCGGCGCGGTTTTCGGACGTTTCTGGGATTTTAATGCGGCTGATAATGACTTGCAGCTCAGGTGCAGTGTCGGGCATTCACGTTATCTTGACGGAGCCCCGGCGCGACTTTCCGTTGATCAGTTGAAAATCGACGACGTCATCAAGGGCCAACGCCCTTACTTGACGAACGCTGCAAAGAGTGATGCATTGATCAGTGATCCGGACTGGATACGGGAGCAGGGGATCGTTGCTTACGCCGGGTTTCCGCTTTTGGTTAAAGGGGAACTGATGGGTGCGGTTGCCCTGTTTTTCAACGAGAAGGTGAGCAAGTCGACCTTTGAGGTGATTGGGTCAGTGATGAACAAACTGGCGATCGGACTGGCACGTTTCCATACCGAGGCGCAATTGCTGGTGGCGCTCAACGATGTCAGTCAATCGCGTGAGCGGCTCGATACCATTCTGCGTTCAGTTGCGGATGGCCTGATCGTTACCGATACCGCCAATCATGTGGTCATGATTAACCGCGCGGCTGAGCGGTTGATCGGGTCGATGTCCAGCGAAGTCGTCGGCCAATCGATTGAAAAGGTGCTGAGTGACACCCGAATTCTGGGTAGTTTAACTTCGGTATTGCTTGGAGAGAAGCCGTTTTTGACGATAGTCGTTGAGATGGAAGGGGGTGAGCGCGATGAAGCCTGTTCGGTTGAGGCGCGTATCGCGCCGGTGCGGAGAAAATCCGGAAATTATTCCGGAGCAGTGACAATTTTGCGTGACGTGACGCGCGAACGGGAAATTGATCGCATGAAGAGCGAGTTCGTTTCGATTGCTGCTCACGAGTTACGCACCCCGCTGACAACGGTACTCGGTTATGCTGAACTGTTGCTCAACGAAGCCGATACAGACGGTTTCGATCGTGAACAAAAACGCGAATTTCTGGGATACATCTATGATAAAGGTGAAATTTTAAAACGGATTATCGATGACATGCTCGACCTTGGGCGGATTGAGTCTCGCCGACCGATTATCCTTGAAAAATCCGATTGTGAAATAGTCCAGCTGGTGCGCAGCACGCTGGAACATTTACGTAAGGAAAATCCCCGTTATCGTTTTGCAATGGATTGTCATACCGACGGGTTGGTGATCAATATCGATCAGCAGAAAATCAGTCAAGTGTTCGATAACGTGCTCAGCAATGCCGTCAAATACTCTCCCGCTGGTGGTTTGATCAACGTGGTCGGCAAGGTTGAGGGAGAGACGTTGCTCATCTCGGTCACCGATCAGGGCATTGGGATGACGGCGGAGCAAATGGAGCGTGCTTTCGACAAGTTTTATCGGGCGGACAGCAGTGATACGGCGGTCGGGGGGTTAGGTCTCGGACTGAGTATCTGTAAAAATATTGTTGAGGCACACGGCGGAAAGATCTGGATGGAGAGTGCTCTCAGCGAGGGCACGACGGTACATTTTTCGTTGCCACTCACATGACTCAGCGGGATAATAATAACTCAAAATCTGGCCGTCAAAGTGTCAAACTTCGGTCACCGCGGAACAAAAGGAGATTCTTAACCGGCTGGCGTCAAATTGATCCCTGCCCAGTTCCCGACCAATAACGTTGTAGTGTTCACCACCCCGCTCAATATCCGCACATCCTCACTGTCACAAATTTGGATCAGAAGCTCCCTGCATCGTTTTTGGACATCACCATCAAGAACCTTATACCGGTATTTTGTTACCCTAACGAGGTGAACCGTTAATCGGCTTACTGTGTGACCATATCGAAAATCGTTCATAGCCGCATTTCCTGAGGGCTATGTAACCATAATTCTTAAAAAATGAGTAGCACCTGAAAGGCTTGGACTTAAAGTCCATAGTTTTGGACTAGTACCCTGTAACCCATAATCTTTCACATCTTGCTTGTTCTTTGCCGCGTCAGCTACGTTCCGATTTCAGCTGTTTAGCTACGGCTAGGCAACAGAAATCGCGCCTTGCTGACACGTCAAAGCCCTGCGCAATCCCTCGAAATCCTATGGGTTACAGGGTACTAGCGAGTTGAAACAATAAAAAAAGCAAGGGTAAACGATTAAAGCGAAAACGACGTGGTGCAAAACCTAACCGGACAATGCTGTGAAAAATTAGCTACTTGTGGTGAAGTTACTCAGAAGACGAATAGTTTCTGTGACGATCTCACTATAGGTTGTGATCAGCCACAGGGTGAATGACAGGGGTCGGTTGGAACCGATTTCAGCACGATCAGCTTCTCCTGCAGCATATCGCGCATGGTGTAGCCGATGCCGCCGACCCCATATCCGGAGGCGCGCCGCCCGGCGAAGGGCATCCAGTCAGCGCGAAAAGCGGTGTGATCGTTAATCATCACCGCCGCGGCATCAAGTCGGCGGGCCGTGTCAAAAGCTGCCTCCAGATCATTGCTGAAAACCGCCGCCTGGAAGGCGACATCGAGACTGTTGGCGCGCCGGATCGCCTCGCACCGATCCTGACAGGGATAAACGCAGACCACCGGGCCGAAGATCTCGGCGGTCGAGACCAGCGCGTCAGCCGGGGGATCGTAGAGAACCGTCGGCGGGTAGAGGGTCTCTCCCAGCGCTTCGCCGCCGGTCAGTCGCAGGGCGCCACCGGCTATCGCTGCCTCGACCCATTCGTGGACCCGGATGACTTCGCGCGGCAGAATCAGCGGACCGACCTCGGTCGCTTCGTCACGAGGGTCGCCGACCACCAGCTGTGCCGCACCGGCGGCCAGCTGTTCGGCCAGATTACGGGCCAGGGCCGCAGGGGCAAAGACCCGCTGCACCGACACACAGACCTGGCCGGCATGATAGAAGCCGCCTTTGAGGAGCGCGGGGATGACCTGTTTGAGGTCGGCCGTCTCGTCGATGATAACCGGGGCCGCGCCGCCATGCTCCAGCGCGCAGCGCACGCCGGGTGCCAGCTTGGCGCGCAACGACCAGCCGACTTTGGCCGAGCCGATAAAGGTCAGAAAGGCCAGCCGCCGATCAGTGACCAACTTTTCGGCCACATCATTGTCACAGACAATCGGCTGGCACCACCCCTCGGGGAGTCCGGCCTGCTGCAGCAGTTCGCACAGCCGCAAGCAGTTTAATGGCGTGGTCAGCGCCGGCTTGACGATCACCGGACAGCCGACCGCCACCGCCGGAATCACCTGATGGACGATCAGATTGAGAGGGTGATTGAAGGCGCTGATCGCCAGCACCACGCCGATCGGTTCACAGACGGTGAAGGCTGAGCGGCCGCGGGTCGCGGCGGTGTGCCCCATGGGGATCTCTTCGCCGCGCATCACCCGCAGCAGCTCGCGGACCGCCAGTCCGATGCCGTCGATGGCGCGGCTGACCTCAACCCGTGCATCGCGTAGTGGCTTCCCCCCTTCGGCGGCGATCAGCCGGGCAAAATCGTCCGCTTCGGCAGCCACCAGTTCAGCGAGTCTCTGCAGGATGGCGATGCGTTCATCGACCTCCAGCCAGCCGTCCCGATCCCGTGCCAGGCGGGTCGCGGTCGCCAGCATCCGTTCGGCATCGGCGGCAGTCTGCAGGGGCAGGGTTGCAAGCAGGCGCAGGTCAAAGGGGGAGACAACGTCTATTTGTCCCGTTTTATTCCGATCCGGTTTGTTGATCATAGCAGGCACACTTTCTTTTTGAGTTCATCGACCAGCACCCGGTTGTTTTCCGAGTAGTCGACCGGCAGGGCGACAAGATGAACCCCTCCTTCAATGAAGCAACGCTCCAGCAAGGGGGCGAACTCTTCAGTTTTTTCCACGCGATGCCCCTTGGCGCCATAACTTTGCGCATACATCACAAAATCGGGGTTATTGAATTCCAGACCAAAATCGGCATAGCCCATGCTGTACTGTTTCCAGCGGATCATGCCGTACGATTGATCCTCAAGCACCAGCACCACCAGATTTAAGCCGAGACGCACTGCGGTCTCCATCTCCTGGCTGTTCATCATGAACCCGCCGTCGCCACAGATTGCCATCACGCGGCGTTCCGGGTAGAGCCTGGCCACTTCCATCGCCGAGGGCAAACCCGCACCCATGGTCGCCAGAGCGTTATCGAGCAATACGGTATTCGGTTCGGCGGCGAGATAGTTACGCGCAAACCAGATTTTGTAGACGCCGTTATCCAGCGCGATAACGCCATTGTTCGGCATGACCTTGCGGACATCAGCGACAAAACGCTGGGGCTTGATCGGGTAGCCTGCGTCTTCAGTCTCCTCAAGCAGATGTTGGTCCAGCTCTTTTTTGACCGATTGAAAATAGGCACAATCCTGGCCGAGCGGCCCGACCAAAGCGGTTAAACGCGTGATACTTTCGGCGATGTCGCCAACCACGCCAAGCTGCGGAAAGTAGACATTGTCGACACTTGCGGTTTTGAAGTTGACGTGAATGACTTTTTTACCACCGTGCTCCATGAAGAATGGCGGTTTCTCGACCACATCATGACCGACGTTGATCACCAGATCGGAGCGGTCAATCGCGCAATGAATATAATCGTTGTCGGAAAGCGCGGCCGTCCCCAGACAATGTGAGTTATTTTCGTTGACCACCCCTTTACCCATTTGGGTGTTGAAAAAATAGATGCCGGTTTCAGCAACAAACCTGTTCAGGGCAGTGTGAACGCGATTGCGATTCGCACCGGCACCAATGAGCAACAACGGGTAACGGGCTACACGTATCATCTCGGCGGCTTGCTGAACCACCCCCTCGTCAGCGTTGGGCCGACGCGTCTGTGCAATCGGGAAGACCGGGGCGGTGTTTTTCTCCACTGGTTCGCGGGCGATATCTTCCGGAAGCTCCAGATGCACCGCCCCGGGACGCTCCTCCATCGCCTGGCGAAAAGCTTCCCTGACGATGCTCGGGATGCGCGCCGCGTTGACAATCTGCCTGGTATATTTGGTCAGCGGCCGCATCATTTCGACCACGTCGACAATCTGGAACTGCCCCTGCTTGCTGGTCTTGATCGGCTTCTGGCCGGTGATCATCACCAGCGGGAAGGCCCCCAGCTGCGCATAAGCAGCACCGGTTACCAGGTTGGTCGCCCCCGGCCCAAGAGTCGCCAGGCAGACCCCCGGCCGACCGGTGAGGCGCCCGTAGGTGGCGGCCATAAATGCTGCCCCCTGCTCATGGCGGGTGAGGATCAGCTCGATTCTGGAGGTGCGCAGCGCTTCGAGGAAATCAAGATTTTCTTCCCCCGGTACGCCGTAAATTCGTTCAACCCCTTCGTTCTCCAGCGCCTTAACCAGTAGTTTGGCAGCATTCATCATTTCCCCTTTTGCTTTTAGATGCAGTGATTTCACTTAAAAATGTTCGGCAGCGGCCTGTTGCCAAAGCTTCTGATAAATTTCGGGGGCGGTTTTGCGCACCAGCGATCCTCTCTCAAGGGAGGGATAAATCGCTGCCAACGGTTCACATTGAGCCGCGCCGGTGCGGCGATAGATTTTCTGGCGCAGGTTGTCGCGCACGTCGCCATTTTGAGAGGCACCCATCAGCTCAAGAGCGGCGTCAACCGTCGCCTGCTGAAAATTGGCGACACGCGGCGCCTTGTCGGCCACAACCAACCCTCGGGCCAGGTGCGGTGTCTGGGTCGCGACCCCGGTCGGGCATGTATTGTTATTGCATTTCAGTGCCTGAATGCACCCGAGAGAAAACATCATCGCTCGTGCGCTGCAACAGGCATCGGCGCCGAGAGCCATGCGGGTCAGAAGATGAAAACCGGTGGTTATTTTCCCTGCCGCGATAATCCGGATCTGGTCGCGCAGTCCCGCCCCAACCAGAGCACTGTGGACAAAGAAGAGTCCGTCGTAGAGTGGAAAGCCGACCGAGTTGGTGAATTCGAGCGGTGCCGCGCCGGTCCCCCCTTCGCCGCCGTCGACGGTGATAAAGTCGGGGCTGATGCCGCTTTGCAACATCGCCTTGCAGATACTGAAAAATTCACGCATCTCACCAACACAGAGCTTGAAGCCGACCGGCTTGCCGTCACTTAATCGCCGCAATTCAGCGACAAATTCGAGTAGCTCCAGCGGCGTGCTGAAAGCGGAGTGGGCGGGGGGCGACAGCACGTCCTGCCCCAGTGGGACATCGCGAATTGCAGCAATTTCCGGCGTGACCTTGGAGGCCGGAAGGATCCCGCCGTGACCCGGCTTGGCCCCCTGCGAAATTTTGATTTCGATCATTTTAACCGCCGGAAGTGTTGCGCGCTGGCGGAAGGTGTCAGAGCAGAAATTTCCGTTTCGATCACGGCAACCGAAATAACCGGTACCGATCTGCCAGACCAGATCGGCACCCCCCGCCAGATGATAGGGGCTGATCCCCCCTTCTCCGGTATTGTGATAAAATCCGCCTGTTTTAGCCCCCTGGCTGAGGGCATGGATCGCATTATGACTCAACGCACCGAAGCTCATGGCCGAAATGTTAAAGATCGAGGCGCGGTAGGGTTGGCTGCAGTCAGGCCCGCCAATCAGAGTCCAGGCTTTTTCCGGATCGGCTTTGCCGGGTCGGATCGAATGGTTGATCCACTCGTAGCCGATCCGATAGACGTCGCGATGCGTGCCGAAGGGGATCGTGTCGAGGGTTTTTTTTGCGCGCTGGTAAACAACCGAACGTTTCTCGCGGCTGAAGGGGTGTTCTTCATCATCCGACTCGATAAAGTACTGCTGGATTTCCGGACGGATCGATTCGAGCAGAAAACGAAAATGTCCCAATATCGGGAAATTGCGCAGAATGGCATGCCGGGGCTGCAAGATGTCATAGCAGCCCAGCCCCAACAACAACGCCAGCGGCAGCAGCAACCAGAAAATCCCCCTGTCGACAATTCCAAGAGAGATGACAATTCCGGCCGCCAGCAGCATGCAGACCAGAAAAACCGTTCGTGACCATTTTTCCAACATCAGCAAAAACTCCATTTCCAGCGCTCGAATAACCTCGACACGAGCCGCCCCCAGTATGGTGGCTACCGCTGAATGTCGAGAGAATGACCGTATCAATGTTCGATATCGACTGCCGACATTTCCGGCAACCGGCGTAGCTTCTCGATAAACGCTTCATGCTTTTGTGGTGAGTTGCAAAAGGCGAAGCGCAGATTAAACTGCCCCTGCCGGATTTCAAAATGACAAAGCTATACTCAGAGAGCCAAAGGTCTGATTCTCGTCCTGAATTTTAAATTGACGGGTTCGATAGATATACGAGTAGACCAGTTTCATTACACCTTGTTGCCAGGCAACCCCACCCATGAGCTCACCGACAAACGGCTCTTTGTCGACACTATGGCTGTCGTGAAACAGGTTGCCGTCAAGAAAAATATCATGAACGACGGCCTTGCCGTCTGCCGACAGAAAAAAGTGAAAGGTCGAACCGCTCACAGAGTGATCATAAAATGCACTGTTGGTTTCACACCCCCCGCGGATTGGGCAGCTGCCGAAATCGTTCGGCAGATTCCAACCGAAACGCAGTTCCGCACCGGTATTCAGGTACACATTGACCGTGCCGATTCTCCCGCCAAGATGCGGAATCACATTAAAACCCAGGCTCTTTCCGATCGAGGCTGACCACCAGCGCCATTGACTTTCGCAAATCAGATCGATGGCCAGTTCGTTCTCCAGCTGGTTGTCCCAGCCTTTGGCCCGGTCCGCTCCGATCAGATCGTGAACAATATTTTGCGTCTCCTCTGCCTGCGAGGCGGGGCCGATAACGCCGAGGCGGATCTCCCAACTGTCCTTGCGGTGATCTTTGCGACTGTGAAATCCGGCCGCCAGGTAAGTGTAGCCCGCATAAGGACGGTCGTCCTTGACCACTGCAACCGATTCCGTATCTTCCGGAGTAAACATGTCCTGCCCCAGGGAGAGGCTGACGGCATGCTTGCTGTTTGGCTTTCCGACAAAAGGGAGTTGCTTAAAAAAAGGGAAACTCCATGCGGGGAGGCTGGTTTTTTCGATGTCGCCGAACGGTGTGCTCCAGGAAAACTTAATTCCATTCGTGTAGTCTCGGTCTGTCCCGGCAAAAAGATCATTCTCCAAATAGACCGTGAATGTATCGAAATAGCTGTCTCTTTTTTCTTGAAATGACTCATGGGTTGCGGCCGTAGCGAACGATGCGAAACCAGCAACCAGAATGATTGTCATAATTAGTAATTTGACAGCAAACTTCATGAACTCTTCCTCAATACACAACAAATCTTTCATGGGCCGCGTCCTGTTCAATTGTTCAATCGAACTGCTATCAGCTGTTCCTGACCGGTATGCTCTCCCCCGGCAGCAGGGCATTCTTTCGTTCTCGGCGTTTCAAAATATGCGCCGTGGCGAAACCAACGACGAGAAAAACGACAGACAGGCCGATAATTGCGCCGCGATGCGCGACCCCCGAAGCGACAGTGCCACCCAGCAATACGAAGCCGATCAATGACGGCAGGATGCCGAAAAAGGTACCGAGCGCGAAGTCCCGCTGGCGGACCGCCGTCAGGCCGCAGCCAAAATTGACCGCGTCGAAGGGGAGCATGGCCAGCCGCATGATCAGCACCGAGACCAGCCCATTGCGTTCGAGTTTTTGATCCCAGCGGCGCCAATGCAGGTCCGCGTATTTGGCAACCGTCTCCCGACCGAACCAACGGGCCATGACAAAGGCCAGATTAGCACTGGCGTTTTCACCGAGGATGGTGAACAGAACCCCCAGCCAGGGGCCGAAGACCAGGCCGGAGGCCACCGTCAGCAGCGTCGCTGGAAAAAGGATCAAGGGACGGACAGCATAAATAACCACGTAGATCGAAGCCGCCTTGAACAGACCGAATTCGCTCAGCCACTGTTCCAGCAAACGGGGGATCTCGGTCAAGGGCATCGCCGAACGCCACCACAAGATCAGCGCACTCCCGAAGAGACCGAGCCAAAGTCCACCGATGATGATTTTTATCAATTTATTCCAACCGGCCATGTCACTCCTTTTCAACCTTGAACAGGCGGGACTCCGGGAGCATGCTGCTGCAGAAGAACCAGTAGAGGATCAGGGGCATAATCTCTTCATCGTTGGTCGTTCGGGCACCGACCTTTTTCTAGCCGATGCGCTCCCTGTGGAAATCGATGGCGATTGCCGTGCAGTCGTCCTGGGGCCGGTCCTGACCATTAAAAGCCATGACCTCTGCCAGCAGAGTATCCAGGAATTCCAGATGATCTCCCTGATGATTCAGCAGCAGGTTGTCCAATCGCTGTCGACCAAACAGTTCGCCATCGACAACAGCAGTCGTCTCGGTGATCCCGTCGGTATACAGCAGGCAGCGGTCGTGCTGGCGGAATTGAACCGATCTGACGGAATCTTCAGGAATATCGAAAAACCCCAGCGGCTGGGTGGTCGAGTGCAGAGCCAGAATCTCTTCACCACGTCTGACCAACGGCGGCGGATGTCCGGCGTTGATGTAATCCAGCTTCAGGGTCATGGGATCGATGATGCCGAAAAAGAGGGCCGCGGAGAACAGGTGATCATGGGTCTGTGAGCGTGCGGCGAACGACTTCAGAAACGCATTGACCTGATCGACCACATGATGCACAGAGCAAACCGCCTGGAGCTTGGCATGGATGTAGCCAGACAGGAGGCTCATCACCACGGCGGCGGCGGGACCATGGCCGACGACATCACCGATCATCACTGCCTGGCAGCCGTCGGCGGTCGGCAAAAAATCGAAAAAGTCGCCCCCCAGACCTTCCGCCATCCGGTTGCGCACACCGATGCAGCTCCAGTCACAGACCGGCGGGGATTTGGGCAGCAGCAATTGCTGTACCTGCCCGGCAATATCGGCGGTCTCGGTTTGTTGTTTGGCTTTTTTGGAAAACAGCCCCATGGCAACCTTCTCTATTCGTTCAGATCCCAGTTGTAGTTATAGGAAAAATCCACTTTACCGGCGCTGAGATATTCGGCTCGATCTGCCCCGGCATACTTCAGGAGATGTCGGCGCACACCCTCTGCATGGCCACCGAAATCGACCTGAAACCAGTCGTAGATCGACGAGAGAACGGCCTTGTCCCCAACGACCTTCATGCCGCGCCGATGGTTGATGTAGTCTCTGGCCGCCTGATCCAGAAGCTCTTCCTGATTTTCGACCGTAAACGGCTCTGCTTGGAGGTTGGGGCAGCCGAGACTGGCGCAGTTGACGGCGTAGTGAACCCGATTGTCCTGCCAGATCGGCCGCAGGATGCGATGCTCGATATCATTCAGCGAGAGTTTCTCGCCTTCGATAGTGAGCAGCTTGGCATCCCAGGGCCCGTTATTGAACCAGCCGGGGGAGATATCGATATCACGGATACTCTTGACTGGATAGTGTTCGAGAATAGTCTTGACGGTCAGGGCGTTGTACAGATTGATCCAGTAGGCCTTCTGCTCCTGGCGGTTCAACCCGGACGCCGCAGTCCCCTGGAGTCTGTCGAGGTAGTCTGTCAACAACTTTTTGTCCTCGCCGGTGACTACCGCATAGCGCACCCGGTTGATTCCGGAAGGATGTTTTGTCACCAGATAGCGACCGAGAAAATCGGCCCATGCGGAATGATCTAGCTGCGTTAAACTGCGGTTGTCATGAGCCTGCCAGCGCGACCAGAGCTCCGGCTGCGGGGCTGCAAAGGTTGCAATCGGAACCAACAGGATGATAAGCCACAGGGCAATGCCTCTGTTCATTGAGTCCTCCTCTCACTTCCGTCGCCAGGCGTGGAACTTCTCCACCCAGGCCAGCAACTTTTCGGGCACATGTGCTTTCTTCCATTCCCCGGCCGCCATCTTGTTAGCTTCAGCCAGGGTCGGATACGGGTGGATGGTGCCGAGGATCTTGTTCAGGCCGAGACCATGTTTCATGGCCAGGATGTATTCGGCGAGCAGGTCACCGGCATGGGTGCCGACGATGGTGACGCCAAGGATTTTATCCTTGCCGGGCGGGGTAATGATCTTGATCCAGCCGTGCGTTTCTCCCTCGGCGATGGCGCGATCAAGCTCGGCCAGTTCGAACACGGTCACTTCGTGAGGGATGTTTTGTTGTCTGGCCTCCGTTTCATTCAGGCCGACCCGGGCGACCTCGGGATCGGTGAAGGTGCACCAGGGGATGACGCGGTAATCGACCTCGAACTTCTTGAAGCCACCGAACAGAGCGTTGACGCTGGCATACCAGGCCTGGTGCCCGGCGGTATGGGTGAACTGATAGGGGCCGGCGACATCTCCGGCGCAGAAGATGTTGGGGATGTTGGTACGCAGGAAGCCGTCGGTCTCGACCGTGCCGCGCTCGCTCAGACGCACCCCCAGTTCTTCCAGACCAAAACCTTTGACATTGGGACGGCGTCCGACCGCAACCAGAATCCGGTCGAAGGGGACGCGTACCTGCTCACCCTGATGCTCGCAGACGAGAATTTGCTCACCACCTTCAACCTCGACCTGTTCGGCGACATGATCGGTCAGGACATTGACGCCTTCGGCTTCGAAACGCTGACGGACAAATGCGGCGACATCCGGATCTTCCCGCCCCATGATCTGCGCTGCCCTCTCAACCTGGGTTACCTGGGCACCGAAACGGGCAAACGCCTGTGTCATTTCACAGCCAATCGGCCCGCCACCCAGCACCACCAGCCGCTGCGGCAACTCCCGCAGTTGCCAGAGGGTATCGGAGGTCAGATAGTCCACCTGGTCAAGTCCCGGGATCGGCGGCACAAATGGCGAGGCGCCGGTGGCAACGATAATACTGCGCGTCGTCAGCGTACGGCCACCCACCTCGACTGTGTACGGGGAGATGATCCGAGCCTCCCCCTCAATACAGTCGACACCGAGATCGGTGTAACGCTCGATCGAATCGTGTGGCTCGACCTTCCCCACCACCCGCTGGACCCGCTCCATCACCTCGCCGAACTCGAATTCAGTTTCGGTTTTGCGGAAGCCGAATTCTTCGGCCCGCCGCCCGTAGGCGAGCAGTTTCGCACAGCGGATCAGCGCCTTGCTCGGTACGCAACCGGTATTCAGACAGTCGCCGCCCATCTTGTGTTTTTCAATCAGCGCGACCTTGGCTTTCACGGCCGCTGCGATGTAGCTGGAGACCAGTCCGGCTGAACCGGCGCCAAGCACGACCAGGTTGTAATCGAAACTTTTTGGCTTTTGGAACGCTTTAAGTGACGTGCGTTTCTGCATAAAATCGACCCCCTTGCGAGCCAGTAGTGGAAAGAGACCCAGTAATACAAAAGAAAACAGCAACCCCGGCGAAAGAATTCCGCTCAAACTCTCGATCTGACCTAACTGGGTGCCGGCGTTGATGTAAACCGCTGTTCCGGCGAGCATACCGACCTGACTGACCCAGTAAAAGGTCAGGGTGCGCATGGAGGTCAGCCCCATCACCAGGTTGATGACAAAAAAGGGGAAGATCGGTACCAGGCGCAGGGTGAAGAGGTAGAACGCCCCTTCTTTTTCGACCCCCCGGTTGATGGCCGCCAGTCGATCCCGGAAACGGTTTTGCACCCAGTCCCGCAGCAGAAAGCGGCTGACCAGAAAGGCGAGGGTTGCGCCGATGCTGCTGGCGAAGGAGACGACCACCAACGCTGGCAGAAACCCGAACAAAGCGCCACCGGCCAGGGTCATGACGGCAGCCCCCGGCAGCGACAGAGCGGTGACCAGAATATAAAGCCCAAAGTAAAGCCCCAAAGTCAGCAGGCGGTTGGCCGCATAGAATTGCTGAAACTCCGCCTGACGAGCCTTCAGTTCGGCGAGGGTCAGGTAGCGCTGCAGATCGAAAACAAAGAACGCCACGATCAGTACGGCGATGGCAATAATAACCAGGATTTTTTTCCAGCGACCCGACATGATGACCTCTTGGTTTCATCGGGGGCGCTTTGATCTCCCCCGAAAACGTGAATTTCTTCTATTTTACAGGACTGGTGAAAACCCAGTCATTCTGGATAGCGGCCGTGTGACAGCCGATGCACCCGACAACCTTGCCTTGCGCCTCAATTTCACCGCTCGCCTTGTACTTGGCCCAGAACCAGTCGCCGGCTTCCGGGTCGTAGCCCTTGACGCGATACATCACTGTCACTGCGCCCAGTTTTTTGTTGGGCATGTAGTTCTCCTTGACGATGATGCTGCCGTCAGGAAACTGACCGGCCTTCGAATTTATAGTGGCTTCGGCGGATTCGGTGACATAAGTTGTCAGCAACGCCCCATGCGGATGTTGCCCTTTGTAAAATTTGTCTTTTCCGGGCCAGAGCGGCCACTGCTGGTATGGACTGGTCTTGGTGATGTAGTCGTAAACCGCTTTGCCGTCCGCATCAGGCAATGAATCACCAGCGGCCAGGGCCATCCCCCAGCCCGCGCCCAGCACCATGCAGGTTGCTGCGACCATCGTCAGAAACTTTTTCATGTTCTTGTCCTCCCTTTCTCGGGTTGATTGGCGTGTCAGGCGGACCTTGAGCGCCCCAGAAGCATTATATCAGGTCTCTCAGAACAACCGGCGCTACAGGCAAAACAGGAGTAACAGCGGTGATGGCCAAGCATGACCCGCTCATCCATGGCGGTCTTCAGGGTCACGCCGAGATCGTAGCCTTTGACGTCATCCACCAGGGTGCAGGCGTAAACCCCGCAGGGGGGTGTCCGGGCGCCCCTGCTTGACCAGGTAAATGCAGTCGCTTTGTTCGTGCGCAGAATAAAGTGTCGTGTTCTTCCTGCCGGCGACTATTTCGCTGCGACTGGCCAGACGTTGCAACTCCTCATCCTGAAGCCTGGAAAAAAGTGCGGCGTGATCTACCAGAGGCTGCGCTGCATGACCGCTTTGCGTGCCGATCAACCGAGTTCAACATCTAATACATCGAGAAACTTGTTGAAAGCCGTGAAGACTTCCATCACCCCAAGAGCTTCGATGATTTCTGCGTCACTCGCTCCTTTGTCGCGAACTGCCAGGAACTCTTCGTCGGAGACGTCATTCGCGGCCCGGTTGGCTTTTTGGGCAAAGCGGATCAGCGCCCGCTCCTGGTCGGTGAAATCCGCCTGATCCAGATCAGTTTCGATGCGGGAGATCTCCTCGGCACTGACGCCGATCGCCTTGAGTGCTCCGCTGTGGGCGGCCACACAGTATTTACAGCCGTTATCCCTGGAAACCAGCAGCGCAATCGTTTCTTTGGTCTTGCGCGACAAGACCCCTTCCATCATGACGCGCTTCACCTTGTGCCAGTTAGCTTCCAGCAAAGGGGGGTGATGGGCATAGGTTTTGAAGAGATTCGGGATCATCCCAAAGGCTTTTTTGATCTCCTGAAAGATTGCTTCGACTTCAGGTGAGGCTGTTCCCGGTGCAACCGTATCAATTCGTTTCATAAATCGTCTCCAGATTGGCTTTAAACGTGCCGGTTAAGGTTTCAGTACCCGTAACGTGCCCAGTGCACGGGTGAGTACCCCTTCTGCTTTGTTTAAGCGCGTCTGCATGATGCCGCCTTTGATGATGATGACCACCAGTTCGGCCAGCGGGTCAGCAGGCAGATCCTGACGAACCTGCCCAACACTCTGCGCCGCAGCGATAATTTTCTGCAGTTTGTCAATCCATTCGGCGAAAACATCACTGACCAGATTGGCAAATTGCGGCACCGTGTCACTCGCTTCCAGCGCGGTATTGCCGAACAGGCAGCCGCCGACAAAACCTTTACCGCGATTTTTCTCCAGCACCTGGCAGAAAAACTGCTCAAGCTCGGCACCGGGGGTTTCGCCCTGCAAAGCATTTTCCAGAAATGTCTTGAAGGCTGCGCGGGCTCGATTCAACACTTCGAATCCGACCTGCTCTTTGCCGAAAAAATGAACTACCCCGCAGCAAGCTACGGGGAATTAGACCCAACTTTTGATTAAAGAGCGCTGTGGCTTCGGTCAGAATACGTTCGCGGGTTTGTTCACCTTTGCTCACCATGAATTATTACTCCACAAATAAAACAGGCCGTTCGGTTTGTTTTAAGATTTTCATTTAACCATGATCCAATCTATTGTCAAGTGACCTTTGCAATAAAACTGAAGTCCGCAGGATCTTTTTCGCGTACGTTCCGGGTAGAGTATACGCAACCCTCCATTTCAATCCTATCAACTGTCCCCGGAATCCGCGACCGCAGCCACGACTTATTCAACAAGGGTCTTCTTCTCGACTGGCTCACGTCCTGAGGGTCTTACCGAAGAGTGACGATGGTGTTCGGCGATCCAGGTGGTCCGCTCGGGCCGACATAGCGGAGGAAAACTGCATCGTTCCGGCGGAACCAATAATCCGCTTTCCAGAGAAATCCGCCGACCCCGGCCAGTCGAATCTCAACCCGGTCGGCGTGCACCGTTCCGTGCGGGACGGCAATCGCCTCACTGCCCTTCTTGACGGCGCGTAATTTGTAAACCTTCAGGCTGGCAGGGCGTAAGCACCAGAATTCGATCATTTTTTGCGAGCCGTTGAGAAATGCGCGCAGCGACAGAGATAAGGTCTGGAACCAGGGCGCATCGTCTATTGCCAGCTGTCGATTGATCACTTCCCCCCGAAAGCTTCCGGATATTTCAAGAGCATTCCCCCGCCGTTCGACCCGTAACTCAGTGCCGATATTATGATCTGACAGTTCCCATAGCCAGGTGGAAAAAGACGCGTCAACGCTGGTCAGATCCACTTCGTGACCGAGAGACGTTCTCACCTTGAGCGGTTGTGCCTCCAGCAGCCTCCAGTCCAGCTGCGTGCTCTCACTCCCGATCGTCTGAAGATAGGAATGATGCTCAAGGAGCATCTCTGCCACAGCCTCTGCTGCCAGGCCGGGCGAGGAAATCAGACAAACCAGCAGGCCCAGCATTTTCACCGTTGGTCTTGCCCTCATGACATTCGGTTCAATGCTGAGCAGGGGGCGGGCATATTTTCGTCGGCAGCCTTGCTATCAGTCGCAGCGAGAGATAGTAGCTCGCTGTCAGCAGCAGCGGCGACGTGATCAACCAGGCCGCAATCGCCTGCAGATTGGCCAGCCAAAGTTGGCAGGCGATGTCCAAAGGAACCGATTGCAGCAATACAGACAACTCTGCCAGCCTTTCAGGAAATTCCCGGGGGGAAAAAACCAGCCCTCCCAGCTCGACATAGGGGATGAAAAACGCGATCTGCAACGGGTAAACCAGGTAGTTGGCGATCTGCACCACCACCTGGTTCAAACCGAAGCGACAGGCTATGATCACGCAGAGGAGGCTGGTCCCCCAGAGAGTCGGGAGCACGCCGATCGTCGCACCCACCGCGAACGCAAGCGCCAATTGTCGCGCAGACAATCCCTGCTGCAGGAGTTCCGAAACAACTTTCTTCAGCCGCCCCCCTCGTTTAACAGGGGTGGAGTTTGTCACCTCAGATACGATCACGATGGATATGAAAACTCAGGGCCGCGCCAGTGACGGTGCTGCGTCCGGTGTAAGCAAACAGCATCAGCCATATCAGCTGCAAAAAAATCAGGGTTCCCGGCTGCCAGATATTTTCCAGCCCGCTCTGCAGCTGTATCGCTCGGCTGAGTGTCGGGAAAAAGAAAACACAAATCAAGGCATAGGGAATCGCCAGCACGCTCATCACCTGATAGGCGGAGAAGCGCTTGCCGCCCCGGTAGTCATCGCGCAGGGTTTCAGACAGGACCCGCCACCCTTGGGTGACCAGCACCATCAGCGCAAAGGTTATTGCCGGTTTTCCCTCCAGGAACAGATAGGTTCCCAGCAGACCGGTTCCGCAATAGAGCATGGCCGTCAGCGCCTGGATCGGAACCACCGGCTCCCCTTCCAGCCCGCCGGCATAGGCGATTTTTCGGGTTTCTCCGCAAAAGGAAAAATTCCAGCGTGAGAAAATTTTATGTGTCACGGCAGTGCATCGTGAAACCGGTTTGCCGTAACAGCAGCCGAAGCTGATGCAGGCCAGTCTGCCCAGTCCTTCGCCGAAAGCATAGGCGACCCCGATCGCTGCCAGGGTCGTCATTATCGGCAACTGGTAGCCGGTCAGCCTGCTGACCAGCAGCACCACCCAGGGGGCAGCGACAATGCCGACAAAAACCGCGCCGCCTACGGTAAAGGTATGGGATTTTCCTTCAACAATGCGTGCCACCAGCCGGGAGGCCGGAACGCAGAGCGCCAACATCAAGAGCGCCACCAACAGCACCCCCGGCAAAGGAACCGCCGCCGCTCCCAGCAGGATGATCAGCACCGACAAGGCCGCCAGATAGGCGTTAGCGGTGAGCAGCCCGTACCAGGTCAGGTTCAGCCCCTGCCACTGACCGTTGGCCAACGGTCGAACCGGCAAGGTCGCCAGCATCTGCCAGCCCTCACGGGGCAAGACCCTGAAGCCCCAGAACATCATCACGCTGCAACTGAACAGCAACAGCAGAACGAACGATTCATTGGTCATGGCACGTCTCCATTTTGATCAGATAAAAAGATAGTCCTGTTTATCAGCGGTGGCCAGCAGGGAACGCACCCGAATATCGGTTTCGACCAGGGGGTTTTTGAAGCCGACGCTAAACCGGCTGTTGACATCCTGCCGCAGCCGGTTGTTCAGCAGGTCTCCGGCAAAGGCCACCCGCCCGGGTTCGAACAGCAGGACATCGGTACTGCTTCCCGGCCGATACAGACTTTTCGGACAGCCTCTTTCGACAAACATGCCGACCCTGATCGGCTGTGGGTCGTCATAGCTGCGGCGGCTGTAACATTGGTCAATACCGCCGATCATCAGCGCAACGACTTCGAGCATCGCCACCTGACCGACACCGCTGCCGCCGGGGACGTCGGTATCGAAAATGGTGACCACCCGCCGATTCTTCGAAAACGGTGTTGCCTCGGTCACGATCGCCTGCGGGTTGCAGGAGTGATAGCTGCCGTCAATCTCGTAGTAGTCGACGACCTTGCCGGCAACCGGGGTATGATTGTAATGATACTTATCCGGGGTCAGCCGGAAGATGGCAAAATCTCCGCTTTGAAACACATCGAGCCACTGCCGATTCTGTTTGCCGAGCAGCTCCTCGTAGGCGAAAAATTTTCCTTTGATCTGCACGCTCGACACCTCATCAAGAGATCCGACGATCACCCGCGCATCGGCCGGCGACACCACGGCCTGTTCATCCTCAGGCATCGGTCGATAGAGATCGTAGTCGATTTTTCGTTCAAAGACCTTGCGGGCGGTGTCCAGCTCCTCAAGCGAAGCGAGACACTCCTCAAGATCGACCCCGGCTTCGCGCAGAAACCGCTGGTTGCCGAATATCCTCGACGCCAAGGCCAGATCGTAATTGAAGAAACCGAGCAGTTGGGAACTGCGCTGACCGGTCAGCAGCTGAAAAAGCTGCGGGGCTTTTTCCCGCACCGGGTGGTAAAGCCAACGAATCAGGCGGTCGCCGAACAGGGGTTCATTGCAAACTTTTCCGCTAAAGCGCTCGATATATTGGTGTGTCAGTTCCATGACTCTCCTGCCCCAACCGCTGCCGATTCAGCACGCGATCGTGCTGCTCACTCAGCAGCATCAGATTAAGTAAACGCACCAGAGATTGCTTGTCGAGCGTGTCGCTCAACAGATCCCCCCTGGTGACAGCCAGAAATTCCGAGGCGCTGCTTTGCTTCAGGAGCATTCCCAATTTGCTCCGCTGCGCTCCGGCTGACGGATGTGTTCCGGCTTCCAGTTGCATCAAATCCTCCCGCAGCAGGTTCAGGGCCTGTTCCATGTGCCGGCGTCGCAGCGTCTCGCGATAGTGTTTTTCCGCCGACCGATTGAATTCAACCGCGTCTGTCTTGAGGGGGTTGTCCGGTCCTGCGGAGATAGCCTTGATCAACCTGCCCGCAGCCGAGAACGTCCGCGGCTCATTCAGCCGCTGTTCAAGATCATCAAGCAATGGTGCAAAGCGGAACATCTCGATCAGGTCCGCAGCGTCTTCGCGCAGCACCCTGAGCAAGGCCTGGCAGTAGTCCTGATGGTAAACCCGGAAATAACCCGGATAACGACGGCTGGTGCGTATTTTTTGCGTCTGTTTAAGAATTTTCAGCAGGAAGCGGTTGCGGGTATTGCGCTGGACGTAGAAGGTCGGGATTCCGATCGACATGCCGAAAAAAATCTGCCGGCGTTCGCTTTCCACAAACGGGGTATCGGGGATATGTCTGTGCCGAACCTGTCCGGTCGCCATGTATTTGAACGCCAGCGCGCAAAGCAGCACCTGCAGATTGGTCGCGCCGGTCAGGTCCCGATCCAGGTCCGGGAACAGGCTGTAATGTCGCCCTTCCATACCGCTGAACCCCATGTTGGCGTGCTCGCGCAGTTTGAAAAACTGGTACAGCGACATCTGCCGATCGAAGACTCCCATATCGGCCAGATCCCCCTTGAGCAGATCCTGATTGCCAAGCAGGCCGTTATAAGCCGGGCTCTGCTCAGTACTGAGAAACGCCACCGGGTAATCGATCAGGCGAAAATCCGGAACCAGATCTCCGCGCAGACGAAAGGCCCGGCTTAAGGAACGATCCAGTCCTTTCGGCCCGAAGGGAGTCAGCGCATGACCAAAAAAGGAGAGGCTGGCTTTCTTTTTCCAGCGCCGCCAGAACATGCGCAGGTGGGTAAAATCAAGTTCATGGGGCAAAAAACCCAGCGCCCGTTCCGGGTGGAAATCGGCAAATTCCAGGCGATATGGCGCCGCGCTGTAGGTGGTGACAAACAGCGGCAGAAAATGCTCCATGATCTTGCTCGACAAATCACCAAGATACTTTTCGTGCCTCGCACCGAACCCGTGGTCCGCGCGGCAAGCCTCGGTCAGTCTCTTGCTGCCCAGACTGATATGCACGCCGTTATTAGCCAGGCTGGTATTGGAGATATTCGGCAGAATGACCAGGTTGTTGCTGATGATTCCCGCCTCTCGCAGTTTGGCCACGGCATTGAGCTGGCTGCGACTGAGAACCTGATGACAAAGCTGCATGTAGCGGTGCTTCCCTTCACCGCGATCCCATCCGGAGAGACAGGGGCTCATGAACAGTTGGCGATAGAAGGCATCGGGGATGATTCCGTTCAGCTGCTTCTGCCGCAACGGCGGATGCGGGGCAAAATAGACCATCGCCTCCTGCCCCGTTTCCAGCAGGCCGAATTGCAGGTTGGCGTAACGGATCAGCAACTGAGTGAACAGAAAACGCTTGGCGGTTTCCTTGGCCAGCTCGCGCCCCATTCCGGTTTCCGGGGTCAGGTTGGCGACATGAAACGAGAATGTTTCCGGAGAGCTGTTATCGTTCAGATAATGATCAAGAAGAGTCTCACCAGTCCGGTTCAACTCGGGTTCCTGCTGCCATTGGTGGCCGATCAGATCAGCCAGGGCCAGTTTGATCAGATAGCTGACCGGCACCCGCAGCCAGGACTCACCGTCGCCGCCGACAAGCTGAAACTGGCCGGCATCACCGCGTTGCCCTTCCTGCGGCTGTTGTTTATCCGCCAGCAGATCCCGCGCAAAGATGTTTTCAGCATAACGGGAAAGACATCGTCGCGGAAAACGGACCCAGCTGTTTTCCCAGACCTGCTGATCGGCGTCGTCAAGAAACTCGCGCAGTTCATGCAGCAACCGCTGGTTGGTTTCGCCACTGCGAGTCCGACGCTGCAGGTTGCTGAAATATCGGGATTCCTGAATCGACAAAGGCAGGTCGACGCGGCTGCGATGGCCGATTACAACCGCTTGCAGTTCGGTTTCGGAACCGGCGGTAATATCAGATCCCGTGAAGGGGAGCAGATCGTACAAATGTTTCAGATCCGGTGTGATCCCCAGGGACCGGAAGCAGTCTTCGAGATTGATCGCGCGATCATTTCCGGTTTTATCCTGCGATACGACCTGTAGATTTATGGCTATCTCCAAAAAATTCTCCTTATTTGAATGATCCGGAGACTAGCCTGTCAATGTTCGGGTTTTGTTAACAAAGTGTCAGAAGCAGATGAAATCTTTAAAAGCTCGGGCTGACAAAGCAGCTGAAAAGGTGAGGATTCATCGAAAGATAACGGCACGCTCACCAGTTATTAATATTTTGCCGCATTAAAATCTATGGTGCCAGGATTGCAACTTGGGAAGCTGAGTATCATTTATCCGCTTATTTACGGCTATCTCCCGGACATAAAAAAAAAGACACCCCGACCACCGGTCGAAATACCTTCATCCATCCTCACAAACCATTCTGCCCCATCCAGCCCCAGCCTTCCTCAGTAAACGAAACGTTCCAGGTAGAGTAGAGAGCAGGTTTCACCCTGCCCTCCCTCATCAAACCGGGGACAATATATAACGTTCCGTGGACAGTATACTCAACCCTCGCATTTCAATTCTATAAACTGTCCCGAATGGCGCTAGTTTAAGGGGTCGCAGCACAGTATTTACTCCGGTGCGGAACCACCAGCATCTCATGCCGCGGAGAGGTCATCCTCTGGTAATTTTTGGGTCGCTGTTTGACGCATCGTGGTTCACTTCTACCTGGTCGTTGCTTGATTGGTGTATTGGTCATTGCGTCATACAGGTCACTGATTAACCTGAACCGCTCTGCCTTACTGATCTGCGCCTGATTCAAGTGAGGTTCCCAGCTACGAAGGGCTTGCAGGCTGCCCTTGAAACTTACAATTCGGACCTCAATGGCCGCTTCCTCTGCAGCTTCGTACATCAATCGTCGGACACAATTGTAGGCGATGAAGTGCATTGAGACTTCTTTTCGGATCATCTCCGGCGTTCGACATCGCAGGACATCCATCCCCATAGTCGTCTTGATATCGCGGAAGAACAGTTCAACATCCCAGCGCTTGAAATAAAGTTCAGCAAGTTCTTCCGCAGGATATTGTTCGGCGTCCAGCAGAGTGGTGATGATGTAGAATCCTTGCGTCCTGAATCCCGGATGTTTGACCGTGACTCGGATCTGCCTCAATGCGAGCTCTTCCGGAAGAGCCTCCCACGCGTCTTTGGAATACGACAGCTTTGCAGTATATTTCGGACGTGGCCAGGCTATCAACAGGTCATCAGGGCCGAGTACTTTTAGACTTCTTGCTGCTCTGACCGGCGCTCTGCGCGCGAGGGTAATGACACTGTCGATACCTTTTTTCTTCAGGCTTGCCTGGTCGAAATAGCTGCAGAACCCCTTGTCGCCGAGGAAGATATCCCCCGGTTTGAAGGTGCCCCACTGTTGACGAAAATGCAGCAATTCGTGACTCTTCTTATTGCCGATTGCGTAACTGAGCAAGCCGCCGCTTTCCAGCGAAAAACAAGCACAGATGCGCGCTGAGGGAAACCCGCATCCTGGCTTCTGAGACGACGGCTGTGGCCAGACGTCCTGATTTTCGGGTGTGTCTGGCATGGTTACGCCAGTGCCATCGACAACAATAACTCGCCGGTTGTTTAGCAAGCCTGTTTCCGGCATATCCTCAAGTCGATCCGCCGTATGGTCAAGGATGTCAGCGAGCATCTGTTCATCCAATTTCATGCGCGCCGTGCAATATGAAGCAGTCGAGGACGAGGGAATCTTGATCCCCTTAATAGAGGCATAAGCTTGAAGCTTGCGAATCACTTCTTTGCAGCCGCCGTCCGCATCCAGAACCTGACTGAGGAAAGCCCAGAATGTGTTTTCTTTGGAGAAAATCCTCCTGCGACTCATGGCCCCGGTCTGTTCTGGTTTGAACAGCGCATTGGGAATGAATTTTTCAAAGACCTCGCCGATCTGCTTGAAGTACTTTTGCCTGAGCAATGCCATTTTTTCAGCAAGTTTCTGCTGGGCTGAACGAGGTTTTCGGCGAAGGGTCTGCAGGTGAAAACCTGGGAACATAGGCGTTGTATTTTTCATGGCCGATTATGCCATTTTTAGCCAATATTTTCAGCAACTTTACCTTGCCAGGAGTGCTTAAACTAGCGCCATTCTATACTGTCACCGGAACTAGAACTAGGAACTAGCGGTATGGATGAAACGCATGGCTGGGCTCGTTCGACGGAGGGTCTAGCGCTCGGCTGAAACCAGCAACGGCTGCAAAAACTTCTCAAAGGTCACCCGCTGTTTAGCCGTTAACAAGTCGACATTCCCCTCGTTGTCGAGCAAAAACGTGGCGACGCCGAGGACGGTGCGGGGCAGATAGCCGGTGTCGGCGACGATCTTTTCGATTTTATCGACGCGGCGGGTAATCAGGTAATGCAGGGCATCCAGATCGATTTCCATGGCTGTTCTCCGAAAGAGGTGCGGACCGTTAAGCGTATGAAGATTGGAGTATAGGGGAATGTGCGGCGACGTTCAACAACAGAGCGGCGCAGCGCAAGATTAATGGCCGTTTTTTGCTCGATATCTGCTAGACTGAGGAGATTTCCCCCATGTCGAGGACAACTCAATGCCCAACACGCTGCACCCGCAACTCATTGAATGGCCCGCCCGCGGGCAAAAACCGGTCAAGCTCCAGGTGAGCAATTCCGCGCTGGCCGGACTGCATCGCGGCCACCCATGGCTTTACGCCGAACGCATCAAAACCCAGAGCCATGCGGGGTGCCCCGGCGATCTGGCGGTGGTTTTCGACAGCAAGCGACGCTTTGTTGCCGTGGGACTCTACGACCCCTGCTCGCCGATCCGCATGCGTGCCCTGCGCATCGGCAAGCCCGGCCCGATCGATCGGGCGTTTTTTGCCGAGCGGATCGCCCAGGCACTCGAACGGCGGCTGCCGTTACTGCACACCGACACCGACGGCTACCGGATGATTCACGGCGAAAGTGACGGGCTGCCGGGGCTGGTAATCGATCGCTATGCGACAACCGCCGTGGTCAAACTCTATACCCACGCCTGGCTGCCCCACCTCGGGGACTGTCTGGATTGTCTGCTGGAACAGCAGCCGCTGGAGCGGATCGTCCTGCGCCTGAGCCGGGGGCTGCAACAGCACCCGGAGGAACTGCACGGACTGGCGGACGGGCAGATCATCTACGGCGTGCCGCTCACCGCCCCCCTCACCTGCCGTGAAAACGGCCTGATCTTCGAGGTCGATCCGATCCACGGTCAGAAGACCGGCTTTTTTCTCGATCAGCGCGACAATCGCGCCCAGGTGGAGCAGCTTGCCAAAGGGAAGCGGGTGCTGAACGCCTTCTCCTACAGCGGCGGTTTCTCCCTCGCCGCAGCGCGTGGCGGTGCACGAGAAGTGACCAGCCTTGACCAGAGCGGCCCGGCGCTGGAAACGGCGCGACGCAATTTTGCTCTCAACGCCGCCGTCCCCGCGATTGCCGCAGCCCGTCATCTGACGATTGAAGACGATGCTTTCAAGGCGATGGCGGAACTGGTCAAACAGGGGCGGCACTATGAACTGGTGATCATTGATCCCCCCGCTTTCGCGGTGCGCCGCTCCCAGATCAAGGAGGCGCTCAGCGCTTACGGACGCCTCGCCCACCTCGGCGTCAGCCTGCTCGCCCCCGGCGGCGATATCGTCCTCGCCTCCTGTTCCAGTCCGGTCACCCCCGAGGATTTCCGCCACACCATGTGCGCTGCAGCCGCCCGCGCGGGGCGTCCGTTGATGCACATCAATGAGACCGGTCACGCCCTCGATCATCCCCTCGACTTTACCGAAAGCCGCTATCTCAAGTGCCTCTTCGCTCAAGCCTGATGTGGTTATCAGGTATTCAGGGGGGGACGCGTGGCGGTTTTTCAATCGATGTTTCCATTATCAGCCTGATCACGGCTCGAATGGCCAGAAAATCAGGATAAAAAAGGTGGCCAGCAACCAGAAGAGCAGATTCAAAGGGGTTCCGATCTTGAGGAAGTCGGCGTACTTGTAGCGGCCCGGAGCGTATATCAGGGTGTTCGACTGATAACCGGCCGGGGTCATGAAAACGGCGGAAGCGGCATAGGTAACCGCCATCAGAAAGGGACGGGAATCTATGGAAAAGGGGGGCGCTGCTTGTTATTTTTCTATTTCAGCCATTACCTGCCTCAACATGGCTGGTTCAGCCCTCAATATCTTCTCCCCCCCACTTTGCCGCAAGACTGACACCCGAAGAGCCAAGGTGCAAAAACCTGCCGACTACGTATCCCCGATAACCTCATTCAAATATCGACAGATGGCAGATGATTCCCCGCGCTGCCGCCGGGGCTCTGGCTTTACTCGGTCTTCTCACAGGCTCTGGATCAAGACCCAACATCCCCGAAACGACTTCCAGCAAACGGACCAGGGTGACGACGCCTTGTAGTTGACACAGGGGTCGCGTCTACACATTTCAGAAACGTCACACTGGGGGTAGATTCAACTTCAAAGCATACTACCTAAGCTAATGAAAAATAGTGGTTATTTGTTTTGAATGTTCTGCTGATCCGCCGACTCGAGTTTGACCTTTCGAATGGCGGTCCGAGTTACCTTGACGTACGTCAGCAGGTAGTCATCCCACCGCACCTGCTCCCCATCCTGCGCGATTCTTGCGGTGATTACCGCCCCAACGCCGCCACTACTTCCTCGTAACACGCATAAGGTATCCGCAGATTCCCCATCCCGCAATAGCCGATCTTTTTGCCTGCATCGCCGTGATAATCAGACCCGCCGGTCACCAGCAGCTTGCGCCTCCGTGCTTCGGTGATGTACCAGTCGATCCGCTGGCGGGTGACGCCGCCGAAATGACATTCGACGCCGTCGAGTCCGAGGGCGACCCAATTGTCAAGCATGTGCCGGAATCGTTCATCATCAATGGGGATGAAGGCTGGATGCGCGAGGACTGCCACTCCCCCTGCCTGATGAATCAGGGCCATCGCTTCATCGATCGGAAAGAACCGTTTTTTGACATTACAGGGCACCAGATAACGTTGAAATGCCTCCTCCATCGAACCGGCATAACCACGCTCAATCAGCTCCCGGCCAATATGCGGTCGGCCGAGCGCCCCTCCGGCACGGGAGACAACGGCGTCAAAATTGAGTGGTTCGTGACCGTGGTCGCGCAGACGGGTATTGATATTGTCAACAATTTGCGCGTTGCGGTGCTGACGAAATTGCTGAAATTCATTCAGCCTGGCAACCAGTTGTGGATGTTGGGGGTCGAAGCCGTAACCGAGCAGATGGATATCAAAAATGCCGTCGTGGACGACCGACAGCTCGACCCCCGACAAGACGTCGATCCCGGCGGCGCGCCCGGCAGTCAGTGCGGCCTGGCAGGCAGCGATGTTATCATGATCGCAAATCGCCACCGCCGATATCCCGGCGTCCGCCGCCATGCGCACAACGGTTTCCGGGGGATGAATGCCGTCGGAGCAGTTGCTGTGAAGATGCAGATCGATATATTTTGAACCGGTCATCGTTATCGTTACCTCAGTCTCAGCATAATTTGAATGTACCCCGAAATCAGAATCGGGCCAAGACAAAGTATCGTATCACAGCAGATTTACAATTTCTTCCAGCACTTGACCAGCCGGGATTTTACGCGTAAATTGTCTGCGCATCTTTACTTATGAATCGAATAGTCGACCATGCCGTTGCTGCACATTGACAATCTGCACACCTATTTTTTCACCAACGGCGGCCTGACCAAGGCCGTGCGCGGACTTGACTTCACCATCGACCGGGGCGAAACGCTGGCTCTGGTCGGAGAATCGGGGTGCGGAAAATCGATCACCGCCCTCTCGTTGCTGCGCCTGGTTCCCGAACCGGGACGGATCGTCAACGGGGCCATCCGCTTCGACGGAGAGGATCTGCTGCGCATTCCGCTGACCGAAATGCAACGCATTCGTGGCAACCGCATTGCGATGATCTTTCAGGAACCGATGACCTCACTGAATCCGGTCCTGACCATCGGCGACCAGATTGGTGAGGTGCTACGTCTCCATATCGGCCTGAGCCGTCACGATGCGCTTGACGCGGCGGCTCAGCTGCTCCAGCGGGTCGGGATTCCGGCCGGACGTCAACGCTTGCGAGAATATCCGCATCAGCTCTCCGGAGGGATGCGCCAGCGGGTGATGATCGCCATGGCCCTGGCCTGTGACCCGGAATTACTGATCGCCGACGAGCCGACCACGGCGCTTGATGTCACGATTCAGGCGCAGATCATGGAGCTACTCGATGATCTGCGCAGTGAACGCAACATGGCGACGCTGCTGATCACACATGATCTCGGGCTGGTTGCCGAAAGTGCTGACCGGGTGGCGATTATGTACGACGGACTGATTATGGAAACCGCTCCGGTAGAGGAATTGTTTGCCACCCCCACGCATCCTTACACGCGTGGACTGCTGGCGTGTTTACCCCGACTGAATGAAACTCCCGATAAACTGGGAACGATCGACAAACCGCTCCGTGCAGCTGTCGACGGTAGCGCAACGCACAGCTTTCTCGATCTGTGCCCCGCGCCTTTCGCTCCGCGCAACAACCACTTGCCGTTACTGCGCGAAATTGCCCCGCGCCATCTGGTTCGTTGCTGGGAAGACTGATGGAACCGCTACTCGAAGTCACCAACCTCAGCAAAAGCTTCAGTGTCTCCGCGACCGCCTTCGGTGGACCAAAACGTCGCCTCCAGGCTGTTGCGGGGGTCTCTTTTGCGCTTTACCGGGGAGAAACGCTGGGCCTGGTCGGCGAATCGGGGTGCGGCAAATCGACGATCGGTAAATTGATTCTGCGCCTGCTTGAAGCGGATGGCGGTGAAATCCGTTTCGCCGGTCAGGCGCTGCAAACCCTTTCGCAACGCCAGATGCGCCCGCTGCGGCGCGAACTGCAGATGATTTTTCAGGATCCATTTTCAGCGCTGAATCCGCGCATGCGGATTGGCCAGATTCTCAGTGAACCGCTGCAAATCCACCGGCTGGGAAATAGTAATCTGCGCACTCAAGTGGTTGACTGCCTGCGTACCGTCGGCCTGGATGAGGAACATTATGACCGTTTTCCGCATGAATTTTCCGGTGGACAACGGCAGCGGATCGGCATCGCCCGCGCGCTGATTACCCGCCCGCAGCTGATTATTGCCGACGAACCGGTTTCGGCGCTGGATATTTCGATTCAGGCGCAAATCATCAACCTGCTCTGCGACCTGCAACGCCGCTTAAAGCTGACCTATCTGTTTATCGGTCACGATCTGGCGGTTGTCCGGCATGTCAGTGATCGTATCGCGGTGATGTATTTTGGCAAAATTGTTGAGTTAGCCGCCACCGAAGAACTCTACACGCATCCCCTGCACCCTTATAGCGAAGCACTCCTCAACGCCGCCCCGATCCCTGATCCGAGGCAACGCGGCAAACGCCGGATTCTCGGCGGTGAGATTCCGTCGCCCATCGACCCACCGAGCGGCTGTGCCCTTTCTCCGCGCTGTCCCTATGCACGCCCCCTTTGCGTGCAAGTTGCGCCGGAACTCGAAGAAGTCATGCCGGGGCGCTGGAGCGCATGTCACTACAGCACCGAGGTCGGGCGTTTCCGCCGTCAGGACACGACTGCACCTGCAGACTGAAATACCGTCATTGTGCCATTAATGGCACACCTTCCGTAGGTCACGGTCAAATCTCTTTATAAATAGCGAATTGTCACCGTAAAACAGCACGTTAGATTGTTGACTATACGTGTCACGCATGGCACAATCGAGCCCTATGAAGACAAGGAGCGCCGATGGAACCGATCACCACAATTCGCGAACGCTGTCGTGAATGTTATTCCTGCATCCGCAACTGTCCGGTCAAGGCAATCAAGATGGTGGACAATTGCGCCGAGATCATCAACGAGCGCTGTATCGGTTGCGGTAAATGTATCAAATTATGTTCTCAATCGGCCAAGCAGATTACTGACTGCATTGAAAAAGCACGGCGGCTATTGCATGATTCTGTCGATGTTGTCGCGGTCCTCGGCTGCTCATTCCCCGCTTTTTTTCACGACATCAAACCGGGGCAACTGGTCACCGGAATCCGCCGCCTCGGCTTCGCCGAAGTGCATGAAGGGGCGTTCGGCGTCGACCTGGTCAACGGTCCCTACACCGATATCATCAATCAGTCCGGAAGCGCGCCGATCCTCTCCAGTCACTGTCCGACTGTCGTCGATCTGGTCGAACGGCACGCGCCGCAGCTGCTCCGCAATCTCGCCAAAATCGTTTCACCGATGATTGCGATTGGTCGTTTTATCAAAGCGCAGCGCAGCGCCAAAACCAAGGTTATTTATATCAGCGCCTGCATCGCCGGCAAATTTGAAATCAATGCTGAACCGGTCGCCGGGGCGGTCGATATTGTGCTCACCTATCAGGAACTGCGGCAGATGTTCAACAATGAAGGGATCGACCTGACCCGTTTGCCGTCCACACCTTTCAATGGTCTCCCGGCAAAAGCTGGACGCACTTTTGCCATTTCCGGTGGCCCTTTTCAGGCGTTTGACGTGCGTAACGACCATTTTACACCCGACTTTATTTCAATCGAAGGTGAAGACGGGACCATCGAGATCATCAAGGATCTTGCCGCGGGACGTGTCAAACCGCGTTACGTCGATATCCGTTTTTGCAGCGGTGGCTGTATCAGCGGCCCCGGACGTAACAATCGTCTGACCACTTTTTCCAAGCGCAGTCATATCCTCGATTTTGTCGCC
Source organism: Desulfuromonadales bacterium (assembly GCA_029210745.1). Taxonomy (GTDB): domain Bacteria; phylum Desulfobacterota; class Desulfuromonadia; order Desulfuromonadales; family JAHYIW01; genus JAHYIW01. Next base: position 16,036 of record JARGFI010000014.1, on the reverse strand, counting down.
AATGGTAAAGCTCCCTTTTCCACCGACCGCTGTTATCAGCAGCCACCCCCCGGGCTCGATCTGTCACGACGCTTCAGCAACAAATGCAAACGCCTGGAGACCCCCGGAGGAGAGGTCATTCGCCGCATCCTCGAAAAAACCCGAAAATTTGTACAGAGTGACGAACTTGACTGCGGAGCCTGCGGTTACGCAACGTGCCGCGAGTATGCCGTCGCCGTCTATCAGGGGCTGGCTGAACACGCCATGTGCCTCCCCTACCTGATCAAGAACCTCAGTGAAGACAGTATCAAGCTTGCCCAGAAATATGAACTGGCACAACGGGCACTGGAGGACAAGTTCGGTGACGAAAATATTGTTGGCAATGATCAACGCACCATCGAGACGCAGAATTTAATCAGTCAGGTCGGACCGACGCCAACCACAGTGCTGATTCGCGGCGAAAGCGGCACCGGCAAGGAGCTGACTGCCCGGGCCATTCATCGCCAGAGCCTGCGCGCCGACAAACCGCTGGTCACGGTGAACTGTACAACGCTATCTGACAATCTCCTCGAAAGCGAACTGTTTGGCTACAAGAAGGGCGCTTTCACCGGAGCTGGCAGCGATAAAAAGGGGCTGTTCGAGGCGGCGAACGGAGGGACTATTTTCCTCGACGAAATCGGCGACATCTCCCCCAAGGTGCAGGCCGAATTGCTGCGCGTTATCGACAGCGGCGAGATTCGCCCGGTCGGCGACAATCGAACCCTGGAAGTTGATGTTCGCCTGATCGCAGCCACCAATAAAAATCTGGAAAACGGTGTCCGCGAGGGGTGGTTTCGCGAGGATCTGTTCTATCGCCTCAATGTCTTCACCATCACCATGCCGCCGCTGCGCAACCGTATCGAATCACTCGAAAAACTTGTGCACCACTTTCTGAAACGTGCCAGCAAGCGACTCAACAAGGAGATTGCCGGGATCGACGAACGGGCCATTCAGGCAATGTTTCGCTATCCGTGGCCGGGGAATATCCGTGAACTGCAGAACATCATTGAACGGGCAGCAGTTCTGACCCAGGACAACATCATCCGGCTTGAAAATCTGCCGGTCGCGCTGGCCGAACTTATTCGCACAGCGGAACGAAGCGACGAGTACAGCGATTTACGTGATCAGGTAAAAGATCGCGCCGGACAGGCAGAAACCGAGCTTTTGAAACGCTGCCTGCTGGAATCGGGCGGCAACGTTACCAACGCCGCACAACGCGCCTCCATTCCGCGCCGCAGCTTCTATCGTATGCTCCAGCGCAGCGGCATCAACAGCGCTGATTTTCGCACCAAAAACCCATGACCACGACTGTGCCATGTTTGGCACAATAATACGCTTATTAAAATTAATGTGCCGAAATTTGACCACATGTGCCGCCATTTCCCGACTTGTGTCTATTTCACAACACTCAACTGTGCCATCCATGTCACGCCTTTGGCAGTTTTCAGCCATTGCCTCTCCCTGAATGACGCTATTTTCAATATTTTTCGTCATATTTATACATTTCTTCTTTATTTGGCACACTTAATGCTTAACAAGTGATAAATGCACGGGCAATCCACTCAGACAGCGGAATTCATGCCCCCTTTACGCCGTACCGGGCTCTCTCTCCCCCGTACGGCGTTTTTTTTGCCAAGACGACCATATCTATTGTATAATCCGCGCTGGCAGTTTTTGGTTGCTCGACCTTTTAAGTCAGGGGGCTATTGAGGTCGGCAGACCTGTTGGAGGTTTTTATGCCCAGACGCTTGACCCCGCTCGGCATCACCACTCTGGAAGATATCAGTGCGCTGATTTTGCAATCACACGATCTGGACGAGACCTTGAGCAATATCGTCGCCCTGGTTGCCAAACGCATGCGCACCGAGGTCTGCTCCATCTATCTGCTCGATGATGAAGAAACCCTGCGTCTGCGCGCAACCAAGGGTCTCTCTAAACGCGCCGTCGGCCGCGTCACCATGAAAATCAATGAAGGCCTTACCGGTCTTGCGATCGAAGAACGCCGCATCATCTCCATTGATGATCCGGAAAAGCATCCCCGCTACCGTTATTTCAAGGAAACCCGCGAAGAACGTTTTCACTCCTTTGTCGGCGTCCCGCTCTTTGACCGTAACCAACCGATCGGCGTCATGGCGATCCAGACCAAACTACGCCGCGAATTCAGCCCGGAAGAAATCAGTACCCTGGCAACGATTGCCTTTCAGGTTTCCTCGGTGGTCACCAACGCGCGCCTGCTCGACGCAATCAACCGGCAAGCCACGGAAAACCAGCGGGCCATGACGCACCCGAACCGCCTCTTGCCGTCATCCGGCCCCGGCAAAGTGGACCACCCCGCTGCGGTCAACGTTTTCCGCGGAACGGTCGCTTATCCCGGATTGGCTTCCGGAGCCGCCCATTTACTCGATAACGATATCGGCTTTGCCGACGTGCTGATGGAAACCGGCGTTGATCCCGAAAGTGAACTTAAGCGTCTCGAAGCGGCCCTTGAAAAGACCCGGATTCAAACCATCTACCTGGAAAAACGCGTCGCGGAAAAACTCTCCGAAGATGATGCCGCGATCTTTCACACGCACCTGATGATTATGGAAGATCGCACCTTTCTCGAACGCATCAAGCAGGAAATCAACAATCACCACAGCGCGCCCTACGCTTTAAAAAAGATCGTCGGAGAATATATCGGCATCTTTGAACGCATGGATGACCCCTACCTGCGCGAGCGCGCCGCCGACATGGAGGATATCGGTCGTCGATTGCTCGGCAACCTGCTTGGTCAGCAGAAGTTGTCCTTCACCCTGCTCACTCCCGGAGTGCTGATAGCCAAGACCATCTTGCCGTCCGACATGGCCGCTCTCGACCATGAAAAAGTCCTCGGCATCGTCACCGAAACCGGAGAGAAAAACTCGCACGCCGTCATCATGGCCAAGTCGCTCGGCATCCCCGCGCTGGTTGGTGTCAAGGGGGTGTGCAATCAGATCTCCCCTGGTATACCGGTCATCCTTGACGCCAATTCCGGCTGTCTCTACATCGACCCCAACGACGACATCGTCGAGGAATATCGACGGATCCAAATCGAAAGTGAGCGTGAGCAAACCCGTCTCGATGAATTTCTCGATCAGGCGGGGGTCACGGCGGACGGAACCGTCATCACCCTGCGCGCCAACATCGGTCTGATCAGCGACATTGGCGTCGCCTTGCGCAACGGTGCCGATGGCGTCGGACTTTACCGGACCGAGTTCCCCTACATGACCAGCGGTGATTTTCCTGATCGTGACAATCAGTACCTGCTTTACCGCAAGGTGATCGAAGGCTTTAATGGCGCGCCGGTCACCATCCGCACCCTTGATATCGGTGGTGACAAGGCGCTTCCCTACTTCAAGCCGCCGCGTGAAGACAACCCTTTTATGGGCTGGCGATCGGTGCGGGTATCACTCGACAACCGTGACATCTTCCGCACCCAGGTCGAAGCGATCCTGATGGCGGCCATGCACGGCCCGGTCAAATTGCTCTTTCCGATGATTTCCGGCATCGAAGAGATTCGCAGCTGCCGGGAGGTTGTCGCCGAGGCGTGTCAGGCACTGACTGCCGAGGGGATTCTCGCGACGGACTCGGTGCCGATCGGGATTATGATCGAAGTCCCGGCGGCCATTCAACTGGCCGAGGAGTTTGCCCACGAGGTTGACTTTTTCGCCTTGGGCACCAACGATCTGGTGCAATACATGTTGGCCGCCGACCGTAACAATCCGCTCGTACACGGCTACTACGACCCGCTGCATCCCGGCGTCCTGCGCGCCCTGCATCACGTCATCCGCGTTGCCCGGAAGCAAAACAAGGGGCTTTGCCTGTGCGGCGAAATGGCCTCTGACCCGCTCAGCCTCACCGTCCTGGTCGGCATGGGGATTCGTGAATTTTCGATGGCCGCACCGTTTGTCCCACGCACCAAGGCGTTTCTGCATCAACTTGACATCAGGACGGCAGAGGAGGCGGCGGCGACGGTTCTGAAGATGACTGATCGTCGCGCCATTCGCGATCATTTGACGCGCGTGACGAAAAAAATCACCGATACCCTGCCGCACATCTGTTTTGCGGCACCGCAGATGAATCCAGCCAATGAGCCTGAATAATTTCCCTCCATTACTGATCGGCGAACGGTTTCGCATTGTCTCCCCTGACCAGCATTTCCCTCCTTCCGCGCGGATTGACCTGATCATGTCACGCGGAGCATTCGGTTCCGGGGAACACGAAACCACCGCCAGTTGCCTTAATCTGCTCTCCACCTTGCCTGCCCTGCGTAACGCCCGCGTCCTCGATCTCGGCAGCGGGACCGGCGTCCTGGCGCTGGCCGCGCTCAAGCTCGGCGCGGCGCACGCGGTCTGTGTTGATATTGAGGCCGATGCGGTTGCCACCGCCCGGCTTAACGGACACCGCAACGACCTGTCTGATCGGCTCACCCATATTCACGGCACGTTGAATCATGTTGACAGCCGCGACTTCGACCTGATTCTGGCCAATATTTACGGTGACATCCTTGTCGCTGTGGCCCCTTCCCTTGTCGACCGGGCCCAGCCAGGGGCGACGCTGTTATTGTCGGGCATCTTGTGGGAAGACAATTTTCCGGTACGACAGTGCTACGAGAGGCTGGGATGCACAGTCATAGCCAACCGCATGCTGAGTGAATTCAGCTCGGTAATTCTCCACGCACCGCTATAATGCCCCGCCATTCTGCCTGATTTATTCAACCACCGGGAGATTTTCGGTATGCGCAAGGAAACCATCTACGTCATCGGCCATTGTAATCCGGACACCGACTCAATTTGCAGTGCCATGGCCTATGCCCGGCTGCGTCAGCGTCAAGGATGCGCAGAGGTGCATGCGGCCAGGGCGGGTATCCTCAACCGGCAAACCGAATTTGTACTCAACGAACTGGGGCTGACCGCACCGCGACTGCTCAATGACGTTTACCCCCGGATCGAGGATGTCATTACGGACCGCGTCTTTACGATAACTGCCGACACCCCCCTGTCACAAGCGCTGGAAATGTTTCATCAACACGATATCCGCCAACTGCCAGTAATCGATGACGACGGTCGTCCGTTGGGACTGTTGATCCTCAAACGTGTCACCGAACATATCCTGGTTTCGGGAATCGAAGCGGAAATTCGTCGGGTCAATGCATCGCCGGACTCAATTCGCGCATGCCTCAGGGCGCAGCTGTTAAGCGGACACCAAACGGAAAAAATCGAGAAACTGGAGCTCTATGTCGGTGCCATGGCCGCCACAACCTTTCATCAGAAAATGCAAACGCTTGACCCCCGCAACATAATTGTCATTACGGGCGACCGGCAGAACATTCAGCAGCAGTGCATCGATATCGGGGTGCGGATTCTTGTCGTCACCGGGGGGTTGCCGGTCACTGCCGCATTAATCGAACAGGGACAAAAAAACCGGGTAACGATCCTCTCGACCCCCCTTGATTCCGCGACCAGCGCCTGGCTGACCCGTCTGTCGACTCCGGTGGGACAGGTGATCGAGAGCCAACCGACGACTGTCACCCTGACTGACCGGGTCGAAGATCTGCGTCTTAAACTCATGCACGGACGTGATCCGGGGGCCATTGTCCTCAATCGGGATGGACGGGTGGTCGGCATGGCAACCAAAAGCAACCTTCTTGCCCCCTCCCCGGTCAAACTGATTCTGGTCGACCACAACGAACTGTCGCAGGCGGTCCCCGGCGCCGACAAGGTGGAAGTCCTGGAGGTCATCGATCATCATCGCCTCGGCAATTTTCACACCGACCTGCCGATCCGTTTCATCAACCAGCCGCTCGGCAGTACCTGTACCATTGTCGCCGGACTTTACCGACAGGCCAACATCGTTCCGGAGCCGGGCTACGCCGGGCTGTTGCTCGCCGGATTGCTGTCAGACACCGTTATCCTCAAGTCACCCACGACCACGGACAGCGACCGGGAATTGTCCCAATGGCTGGGCGAGTTGTCTGGTCTGGAAGTGGCTGAATTCGGGCGTCGGCTCTTTCAATCGGGGAGCACCCTCGCCGCCTATCCCACCAGACAGGCCCTGATTTTGTCCGATTTCAAAGAATTTACCACCGGCTCCACGACCTTCGGTATCGGCCAGATCGAGGTGGTAAGTTTTCAGGAATTTCACGAATTACGCGAAGAGATTGAAGTTGCCCTGAACGAAATCAAGAAAATCAAACAGCTTGACATGATCGGGTTGCTGGTTACCGATATTGTAAAAGGGACAAGCCTGCTCCTCGCCCTGGGGACCAAGGAACTGCCACTGATCATCGGCTACCCGCAGCTCGACCGCAACCTTTACGAACTCAAAGGCGTTTTATCGCGCAAAAAACAACTGGTTCCGCAGCTTTTGAAAATGATAAAAAGCTGAGCCGTAACCGTCATCCCGCAATTTCGCAAGCACCCTGTCACCCCGTAACTTTGGCGCTGAAGCTAAAAAAAGCGGTGTTAGAAAAAAAGCAGTTGACAAATCATCTATCTGCAACTACTCTACAAAAACCATAGGGATAATAGCTTATGATTTCAAAAAAAACCAAATACGGTCTTTTGGCCTTACTGGCTCTGGCGCGCAAATATGGCGCGGGTCCCGTGCAGATTGGCGATCTGGCCGAACAGGAAGGCATTCCCAAGAAATTTCTGGAGCTGATCCTGTTGCATCTGAAAAACGCCGGTATCCTTGGTAGTCGCAAGGGGAAAGGCGGCGGCTATTTTCTGGCCAAAGATCCTGCGCAGATCACCATGGGTAGCGCGGTTCGGGTTCTGGACGGAACCTTGGCACCGGTCCCCTGTGTCAGCGAAACAGCCTATCAGAAGTGCACCGAGTGTGATGACGAAGAGAGTTGCGGCATCCGCCTGGTGATGAAGGACGTGCGTGACGCGGTCGCCAATATCCTTGATAACACAAGCGTGAAAGAAGTTCTCGTGCGCTCCAGCGATGCGGCAAAAAAAGCAAAAAAAGTGATCGATTACAGCATCTGATTTTTTTAACTATTAGTCTATCAAATCGATAGACATGCTTAACTTACATTATCATTGCGTCGCAGCACCCCATGTGAGGAGAATCAATCATGCGCCTGAATTCACTAATGACGAAAACAATCCTGGCACTATTTGCCTTCAACCTCGTCACCGGCAATCTGTCCCTGGCGAAGGAATACACTTTGCTCAATGTCTCCTACGATCCGACCCGCGAGTTCTACAAGACATACAACCAGGCTTTCGCCGATTACTGGAAAGAGAAAACCGGCGACATGGTGAAAGTGAATCAGTCCCATGGCGGCGCCGGCAAGCAGGCCCGCGCCGTCATCGACGGCCTGGAGGCCGACGTGGTCACCCTGGCCCTGGCCTATGACATTGACGCCATCGGTGAAAAAACCGGTTACTTCGGCCCCGACTGGCAGAAACACCTGCCCCATAACAGCGCCCCCTACACCTCAACCATCGTCTTTCTGGTGCGCAAGGGGAACCCCAAAGGGATCAAGGATTGGGACGACATCATCAAGACGGGCGTTGCGGTCATTACCCCCAACCCGAAAACCTCGGGCGGCGCGCGCTGGAATTTTCTCGCCGCGTGGGGCTACGCGCTGAAAAAGAACGGCGGCGATGAAAAAGCCGCCCGCAATTTTGTCACCGCCCTCTACAAAAATGTTCCGATTCTCGATTCCGGTGCCCGCGGCTCGACCACCACCTTCGTCAAGCGCGGGATCGGCGATGTCTTCCTTTCCTGGGAGAACGAGGCGTTTCTGGCGATCAACGAACTCGGCCCCGATCAGTTCGAGATTGTCGTCCCTTCGGTCTCCATTCTGGCCGAACCGCCGGTGACGGTGGTCGACCAGGTGGCGAAAAAACATGGCACCTTCGAGGTGGCCAAGGCCTATCTCGACTACCTGTTCAGTCCGGTCGGGCAGAAGCTGGCGGCCAAGCATTACTATCGGCCGGTCGCTCCCGAGCATGCCGACCCGGCCGACATCGCCCGCTTTCCGAAGGTGAATCTGTTCACCGTCGGCGACGTCTTCGGCGGCTGGCAAAAAGCTCAAAAGACCCATTTTGCCGACGGCGGCACCTTTGACCAGATCTATGTGCCGTCACGGTAATTGTCGCGATATTTTTAATGGTCCCCTTGCGGGAACCAAATATTCGGAGGGCGGCCGCAAGGACCGCCCCGACAGGAACCCATTATGATTGCTATCAAACAGCGCGGCGTTCTGCCTGGTTTCGGCCTGGCCATGGGCTTCACAATTCTCTACTTGAGCCTGATCGTCCTGATCCCGCTGTCGAGCCTGCTGTTCAAGACCGCGACTCTCTCCTGGGTCGACTTCTGGGGCACCGTGGCTTCGGCGCGGGTGCTTGCCTCCTTCCGCCTGACCTTCGGCGCGGCCTTGATTGCCGCTTTGATCAACGGCGTCTTCGGTCTGCTGGTCGCCTGGGTGCTGGTGCGCTACAAAATTCCCGGCAAGCGGATCATCGACGCCCTGGTCGATCTCCCCTTTGCCCTGCCGACGGCGGTGGCCGGGATCACCCTGGCCGGGCTCTATTCCAGCAACGGCTGGATCGGCCGTTTTATCGAACCGCTGGGGCTCAAAATCGCCTACACCCCGTTGGGGATTATGGTGGCGATGACCTTTATCGGCATCCCGTTTGTGGTGCGTACGGTGCAGCCGGTACTGGAAGATCTGGAGAAAGAGCTGGAAGAGGCCGCCGCCTGCCTCGGCGCCAACCGCTGGCAGACCTTTGTCCGGGTGATCTTTCCGGCCATCACCCCGGCGCTGTTGACCGGCTTTGCCCTGGCCTATGCGCGCGCCATCGGTGAGTACGGCTCGGTGATCTTCATCGCCGGCAACATGCCGATGGTCTCGGAGATCACCCCGCTGCTGATCATCACCAAGCTGGAGCAGTACGACTACGCCGGCGCCACCGCCATCGCCTCGGTAATGCTGCTCTTTTCGTTTCTGATTCTGCTTAGTATTAATCTGGTCCAGTGGTGGAGCCGACGCCATGCTGAGCGTTAGGCCGATGAAAACGCAGAAATATATTCTCACGCAAAGACGCGAAGGCGCGAAGCTAAGTCATGAATCAAAGTGCTTTTGTTGGTTTCTCCCTTCGCGATCTTCGCGGCTTCGCGTGCCACCCGGTTTCGGGTGCGATGTTGAGCAAACAGCCAATATAACCCCCGCAAGGAAACGACCATGACAACGCAATCGATAACTCCGAACACGCTTGGCGACGCCGCCCTGACCGAGCCAAAGGCGGTGCGCTGGCTGCTCAGCGGCCTGGCGCTGACCTTTCTCATCCTGTTTCTGGTCGTGCCGCTGGTGGCGGTCTTCGTTCAGGCGCTGGAGAAGGGGGTTGACACCTACTGGGCGGCGATTATCGAACCGGACGCCCTGGCGGCGATCCGTCTGACCCTGATTGCGGCGGGGGTCAGTGTGCCGCTCAACCTGGTCTTCGGCATCGCCGCCGCCTGGGCGATCACCAAGTTCAAGTTTCGCGGCAAGGCGTTTCTGATCACTCTGATCGACCTGCCCTTTTCGGTCTCGCCGGTCATCTCCGGTTTCATCTACGTGCTGCTCTTCGGCCTGCAAGGGTGGCTGGGGCCGTGGCTCAAAGCCCACGATATTCAGCTGATCTTCGCCGTCCCCGGCATCGTGCTGGCCACCATCTTCGTCACCTTCCCGTTTGTCGCCCGCGAACTGATTCCACTGATGCAGGCGCAGGGAACCGAAGAGGAAGAGGCGGCGCTGGTCCTCGGCGCGAGCGGCTGGCAGATCTTCTTCCGCGTCACCCTGCCCAATGTCATCTGGGGGGTGCTCTACGGGGTTATTCTCTGTAACGCCCGGGCGATGGGGGAATTCGGCGCCGTCTCGGTTGTCTCCGGGCATATCCGCGGGCTGACCAACACCCTGCCGCTGCATGTCGAGATCCTTTACAACGAGTATAACTTCGCCGCCGCCTTCGCGGTCGCGACGCTGCTGGCGCTGCTGGCGATTTTGACGCTGGTGGCCAAGGCGCTGCTGGAAAAGAAGGTGCGGCACGCAGTAAAATCCGCCACCAAACCGATTGGAGTGGAATAAGTCTCATGGGAATTCAAATTCAGAACATTTCGAAACAATTTGGCAATTACACCGCCCTCGATCAGATCGATCTCACTGTCCCGTCCGGCGAGCTGGTCGCCCTGCTCGGCCCCTCCGGCTCGGGAAAGACCACCCTGCTGCGGATTATCGCCGGGCTGGAAACCCCCGATACCGGGACCATCCATTTTGATGGCGAGGAGACCACGCAACGAAAAGTGCGCGAGCGCCAGGTCGGCTTCGTCTTCCAGCACTACGCCCTCTTTCGGCACATGACGGTCTTTGATAACATCGCCTTCGGCATGACCGTCAAACCCCGCGCTGAGCGTCCGGGCAAAGCACAGATCAGCGCCCGCGTGCATGAGCTGTTGGGTCTGATTCAGCTCGACAACCTGGTTGATCGTTATCCAGCCCAGCTCTCCGGTGGCCAACGTCAGCGCGTCGCCCTGGCCCGGGCGCTGGCAACCGAGCCGAAGGTGCTGCTCCTCGACGAGCCGTTCGGGGCGCTCGATGCCAAGGTCCGCCAGGAGCTGCGCCGCTGGCTGCGCAAACTGCATGATGAAATCCACGTCACCAGCGTCTTTGTCACTCACGATCAGGAAGAGGCACTGGAAGTGGCCGACCGGGTGGTGGTGATGAATCAGGCGAAGGTCGAACAGGTCGGCACCCCGGAAGAGGTCTATGACCGCCCGGCCAATCCGTTTGTCTATGGATTTCTCGGTAACGTGAATCTGTTTCATTGTCGGGGGAATGAAAGCGGCGGACAGCATGGCGAAAGCACCTTCCCGGTCGACAGCGATGGGGTGAATATCGGCTACGTGCGCCCCGGTGATATCCGCATTCTACGCCGCGCCGAATCGGCCGCGGATATCGCTGCCGAGGTGATCTTTATCCAGGGAGCCGGGGCTTTGCCACGGGTTGAGCTGCGCCGCGTCGATAACGGTGAAACGGTGCATGCCGAGCTGCCCCGTGAGCAATACCGGCAGCTGGCGCTGAAAATCGGTGAACAGGTGTACATCCAACCCACCAACATCCGGGTCTTCGTCCCCGATTACCAGATCTGACCGGTCTTTCCGGCCCAGACGCAAGGAGGACGCCATGGAGCGTAACGAAAACACGACCTCTCCGGATTTCTGGCACAAGGACATCGAGACGCGCCTGTGGCAGGCGATCCGCGAGATCCGCTAGGCAGCGTCACGCTGGTCATCCAGGACGGCCACGTGGTGCAGATCGACAAGAGCGAAAAAGTACGGCTGAAATAGACCCGCCGGGAAGGATCAACCATGAATACGCGACATCTGATCTTCTTCGGTCACCGCGGCGCAGGCACCTCCAGTGTCGCGGCGCATCTGGCTGCGGCCTATGCCGAGGCAGGGCGCGGCACGATCCTGATCGGTTGCGGCGACGACCAGGCTCCGGCGCTGGTCAGTCGGGCAACCGTTAATCATGATAGCTGGACGACCGGATTCAAACGACTGGGGTGTCGCCTTCTCCGCCCATCCGGCAACGGCTGGTCCGAGCCGGTAAGGCTGCTGGGTGAGGAACTTGCCGCGCGTCACCCCGCGGCCGAACTGGTGCTGATCGACGCCGGTGCCGACCGGACCCTGCTGGAGGCGTTGTTGAGTGCGGGGCTGGCAAGTCAGATCCTGGCGGTGACCGATGCCGAACCAGCCTCGCTCCGCGCGATCAATCAACTCTGGCGGGATTTGCAGGAAGAACCGGTCGAAGTCGGGTTGATCGGCAACAACCTGACCGAACCTTATGCCGGCCCCATCGTTGAAGATTTTGCACGCAAAACCGGCACCGGGCTGCAAGGCTATCTGCCGCGCGCCCTGGCCGTAATCCGCAGCGCCTTCCTGGGTGAAACCGTGATCGAAGCCGCACCACTGGCCCACGCGACTTATCTCTATCGCGATCTGGCTAAGCTGCTGCTCAATCCCGGTGTCTTTGCGGCTGCCGAACCGCTGGATGACGAAGAATTTCGCGATTGGGCCGCAGGCTGGGGAGACCGGCTCTACGATCTGGGCGAGGGGTATGTCGGCTTCGGGGGCGGGATCTGAGTGATGACGAAAAAATCAAACCACGCCACTAACTCCGGACGGCCATTTGGATCAGAGTCCTTCGTTGACATGCTGGAATTCGGGTTGAATCAGGCACTCAAACCAAAGAAACCTGGGGGTCGCTAAAAAGAAAACTGGGGAGTGTCCCAAGTTCCTGTCGCGTGTTGGTACGGGTGTCCTTATGGCGGGAAACCGGGGGGCCTCAAATCTCGGAGAAATGTCTCATCGGTTCCATCTGCTGATGGAGTATCCTGATGATAAAAATACGGGACTCACGCCGCCGGTAAAAAATGGCGTGTCGTTGGTGATCGTGACGGCGAACCCCATCGGCGATTTCCTGACACTCATGCCCCATGAGCGGTGAGCTGGACAGGAGGCGAAAGACACTCTCCAAATCATCGGTGTAAGCATCGGCCTGGCGCGCCCCAAAGTTCAGCAAGGTGTATTCGTAGATGGCCGCGAAATCCTCAGCCGCAAGTTTGGAGAGCTTATACAAGGTGCTTCTGCTTCACCTGTGCGGCAATATCGCGCAGAGACAAATCGCTTTCCCCGCTGCGCTCCCCGGCTTCTATAGCACTTTTCAGTGCTGCCGCTTGATTTTCCTGACGTTCAAGCAAGCGCAAGGCGGAGCGCACAACTTCACTGGTTGAACCGTAGCGCCCGGACTCAATCAATTTACCGACGAAATCATCGAGTTGTGAACCGATCGTGATGCTCGTTGTTCTGGCCATCGCTTGGTCTCCTGTGTGAATAGTTAACACAAATGTAGCATCTTTGAGGAAGATTTCAAAGCGAAAACGGGGATGGATTTATTTTCCGGGGAACACAGACACATAACTCCACTCAGGTTGCCCCCCTCCTCCATCACCCCAGCGCCAGACGCATCCGCTACAACACCTCGACCAGCAGTGCGGGTTCGGCACCTTGCGACCGGCTATGAGCGCCTGATTTTCTTGATAACAGCAGAAAAATGTTGACAGAACAGGGCTGCTCGCGCAACAATCTATTAAAACGATAGACATAACGTATTATCGTTAAGGAATAATTGAAAGTCAAAGCATCTTTTCCCCAAGGAGAGAACATGCAGAGCCCACTGATCGGCGGCATCGACCGCTTGCAGCGGCAGAGCGAAACGCAGAGCTGACCATGTGCCAGCTGCTCGGGATGAACTGCAACGTCCCCACCGATATCTGTTTCTCCTTTGCCGGGTTTCGTCGTCGCGGTGGAGCGACCGATGTCCACGCCGACGGCTGGGGGATCGGCTTTTTTGAAGGGAAAGGGGCGCGGCTTTTTCTCGATCCGCAGCCTTCAGCCCAGTCGCCGCTGGCCGAACTGGTGCGCAGCTATCCAATCCGTTCGCTCAACGTTGTCGCCCACATCCGCAAGGCGACCGAAGGAAGCGTGAGTCTCGAAAACACCCACCCTTTTCAGCGTGAGCTCTGGGGCCGCCACTGGCTGTTCGCCCACAACGGCCACCTCCCCTCCTTTCAACCGCTCCTCGACGGCAGCTTCACCCCGGTCGGCACCACCGACAGTGAACGGATCTTCTGCTGGCTGCTGCAAAGCCTGCGGCAGCGCTTTGGCGACAGTCCTCCGGCGGCGGAGCAACTCTTCGACGCTCTGCACGAACTGACTCTCGCTTTCGCCGGTCTGGGGATCAGCAATTTCCTGCTCAGCAACGGGCGGGTGATGGTCGCCCATTGCTCGACCCGACTCAGTTACATCGTGCGCCAGGCACCGTTTGGCGAGGCGCATCTGCTCGACGAGGATGTCGCCGTCGATTTTCGTGAACTGACCACTCCCAGCGACCGGGTGGCGGTGATCACCTCGCTGCCGCTGACCGACAACGAGTCGTGGGTCGACATGCGACCTGGGACCCTGTGGATGTTTCAGGAGGGGGCGGTGACAGCGCAGGCCGATACCCTGCCGAGTCCGGTGCAATCGCTGGGGGAAACTTCGACGATCTGATTTTTCAGCCTCGACCTGCTGGGTTTGCTGCGAAGGCGGCGACGCCGGAACCGACGATGGCGACGCATTTGCCGAAAACCGTTCTGAATGGGTCGGTTTGAATCTGGTCCTTGCCACTCTTGCCACTTTTGCCGCGACACCAGCCCATGTCAAGGAACTCTATGTAAACAACAAGGTCGTTACGGAGGCTCACGTGGCGCATCTGGCATTATCTCATCAGGCCGCTGATTCCAATCAGAATAAGGTAACAGGCAACGATGTAATTCAGCGCCTTGGGGATCGCCAGAATCAAAATTCCGGCCAGAATTGACAAGATAGGTTGCAATTGCACTGTCATGTTGAGGTTCCTTTCGGGTTTTACTTTTTCAGACTTTCTTCGACTTTATTCGCGGTGTCTTTCACCGTTTCCGAGGTTTTCTCCACAGCCTGATCGATCTTTTCTCCCGCCTTTTGCGCGGTTCCTTTTTTCTCACAGGCGGTGAACGTCAGAGTCAAGCTGACCACGAAGAGAACGATTATGAGCGAAATGAACGATTTCATGAGTTTTCCTTTTATACGTCAGAGGTTTTTCCAAGAACGGTAAGACGTAAATTTATTTGTTGCTTTATTTGCTGAACCCGCGAGCTGCAACCTTCGCATACTCTGCGGCGCGTGGATTGCCCTGTTTTTGGTAATCGTCGGCGACGATTCGGTATGCTTTCGTTTTCAGTTGGAGGTCTGCGGCCCTGGGACTGTTCACGCTACCGGCTAAAACAGGTATCCGCAGGGTGATACCGGTCTCGATGAGGTCCGGGTTGTGACGAGACAGCTCTGGCCTGTTTTCCGCATAGATTACCGGCCACCAAAAAGAATCGCCCCAGGTGGTCGCAGCAATCGTCCACAGCGTATCGCCGGAGAACACGGTCATCACGGTAGCGGTCGCCTGTGCTATTGGCGACGGCGGCTCTGCGGAAGCGATGGCTTCACTAGCGGGTGACGTGACGGTTTGCCCTTCTGTTGGCGCGGTGGTTGTAATCGTGGACGCGGGAGCGCCTGTAACGAGAGCTTCGTTAACGGGGCGTGCCAGCGGTTCGACGCTCCTCGCTGCTTGCGCTGGTGGCTCTACGGGCGCATCTTGAGTGAATATTCGACTCATGACGCCGATGCCAAACAGGATCAGCAACAGGGCAAGGATGGCCAGCAAGATCAAGATGCCGGTTCTATTACGCCATGCCGTTTTGTCCTCAGTGAGTTCCTTGATGCGCAACTTACGGAAGGGCCCATTGACCGCGAAACGCAGTGCGCTATAGGGGCGAAAATGGACACGGGTGTGCTCGGGAATTGTTAACGGGGCACCAGTGTTGGGGTCGGTCCCCAGCTGTTCGCTGATAAGGGTCGTATGGAAACGGCCAAAGCGGTAGAGATGAATGTCACTGCCATTTTCCAAAGCCTCACCCATGGAACTCGCCAGCTGATGGAGATAGGTATCTGCCTCGACTCGACTGACTTTGGCACGCCTGGCGACCAGCTCGGTAAACGCGTGATACGTGATCTTATTATCGTTGGTCATGTCAGTGTCCCATCCTCGTCCGATTCGCTATTGTAAACATCTTCACGGAGCGATGTTCCGGTGCGAAATACGGGAACACGTCGCTTTGGGAACAGGGCAAAGTCCTTGCTATCAGGCCGATAACCCCGGTGTTCCTCGTATGTCGCCGTGTCGAAGGTGCCCAGGTGAGGCAGGGTTACCGCGTGTCCGACCGCGAGCAGGTCACGAATCTCTCGCAGCGTTGCTTTTAGCAATCGTTGCGATTGAGTGTTTGAGATGCCCAACTCCTTAGCAACGTGTCCAATAAGCTCAGTTTGGTCCATGAGTACTCCATAGAGAATGAGGTGAAAGATTCAGTCG